>JAZUHB010000090.1:0-38155 GCA_045641505.1 Bianqueaceae bacterium
GGGACGCTGCCTGCTCAGCAACTATCTGACGGGGCAGCAGAGCAATCTCGGCGCCTGCACCCATCCCTGCCGCTGGCGCTACGCGGTCTGCGAGGAGATCCGCCCGGGCGAGTACTTCCCGATCACGGAAGAGGAGGGGCACAGCTTCATCTTCAATTCCCGCGATCTCTGCATGGTCGGCCATCTGCCGGAGCTCATCGCGTCCGGCGTCCGTTCCTTCAAGATCGAGGGCCGCATGAAGACACCCTTCTACGTGGCCGCGGTCACCAAGATCTATCGCGAGGCCCTGGACGATCTGTCCCGGGATCCCGCTTTGTACGAGAGTAAAAAAGCCTCCTATCTGGAACGCCTTTCCCTGGTGAGCCACCGGGGCTACGAGACCGGCTTCTATCTGGGCCGGCCCGGGCCCGAATCGATGGCTTATGAGGACGCGGCCTACGAAAAGAACGCCGACTTCATGGGAAAAGCGCTGGCCGAAGAAGCGCGTCCCGCGGGACTTCCGCAGGGAGCGCAGCGCTTCGAGCAGCGGGGCAAGTTCTCCGTGGGCGACACCGTCACGGTGCTCATGCCCTCGGGGGAAGACCGGGACCTTCCCGTGAAGGCCCTGTGGAACGCGGAGGGCGCGGAGCTTTCATCTGTCCCCCACGCGCAGGAGATCTTCTATCTGGAGACCGGCGCGCTGCCGCCGGGCACCGTACTCTACAAGAAACGCTGAAGGCAGAATGCGGAGGGACCCGCCTCCGCGGAAAGGAGCAGGGCCGTGAGCGAAACTGCTGAAGGCCGGGTGCTGTATCTGGCGGTACCCTGCTACAACGAAGAAGAAGTGCTGCCGGAGACCGTGCGGATCCTGAGCGAAAAGCTCGCCGCGCTCGAGCGCGGCGGCAAGATCGCGCCGGAGAGCCGTATGATGCTGATCAACGACGGCTCGAAGGACGGCACCTGGGCGCTGATGGAGCGCGCTTTCGCGGAGAATCCCCGGGTCACGCTCGTGAATCTTTCCCGCAACCGCGGCCATCAGAACGCGCTGCTCGCGGGCCTCATGACCGCGAAGGACTACGCGGACGCGGTGATCTCCCTCGACGCCGACCTGCAGGACGACGTCGACGCCATCGACCGGATGGTGGACGAGTGGACCGCCGGCGCCGACATCGTATACGGCGTCCGCTCCAGCCGCGCGGCCGATACCGCCTTCAAGCGCGGCACGGCCCAGACCTATTACAAGGTGCTCAAGGGCATGGGCGTCGAAACGGTCTACAATCACGCGGATTTCCGCCTGATGACGAAGCGCGCGCTCGAAGCGCTCTCCGAATACAAAGAGGTCAACCTCTATCTCCGCGGCCTCGTCCCGATGATCGGCTTCCGCACCGCCACGGTCGAGTACGAGCGGAAGGAGCGGATGGCCGGCGAGTCGAAATACCCGCTGAAAAAGATGCTGGCGCTCGCCTGGGAGGGGATCACCTCCTCGACGGGCAAGCCCCTGCGCTGGATCGCGGTGATCGGCGCGGTTACGGCCTTCCTGGCCTTCGTCTACCTGATCTACGCGCTGATCGCCCATTTCGCGGGCGCGACCGTGGACGGCTGGACGACGCTGGCGGTGCTGGTCTGCTTCTTCGGCGGCGCGCAGATCCTCTGCATCGGCATCATCGGCGAATACATCAGCAAGATCTACTGGGAGACCAAGTCGCGTCCCCGTTATATCATTCAAGATCTGAAATTGCAGTAAGTCTGGAGGAACTCAAATGACTTCGAACAAGAAAAAGAACGGCGTCAAGGTCGCCGCGTGGATTCTGGTGGCCCTGCAGGCCGCCGCGTCCGCGTTTCTGGTGGCGATGCTCATCCGTTTCGATCTGGTGCCCGAGAACTGGCTCAACCTCATCGTGGTCGGGCTGACCGTCCTGCTCGGCATTTCCGCCGTCTGCGCCTGCTTCCGCAAGGCCGCGGCCGCGGGCATCGTGACCGCCATCCTTTTCGGCTCGGTCTGCTGCCTGGGCGGCTACTATGTGAACATCACCCAGAAGGCCCTCAGCGAGATGATGAACCAGGACGGAAGCTCCAATATCTCGGTCCTGTCCCGTTCCGCGGAGGCCCTTTCCGCCTCCGGCAAGCTCGGGACCGGCAAGATGGCCGTGGTCGACGAGCTCATCGATCCCTACATCCAGGCCGCGGAGCTCGAGGCCTCCAAGGAATGGCACGGCGTGGAGTTCGTGCCCTGCATGACCTACAACGAGGCGCTCGAGGCACTACGCAGCGGCTCGGTCGACGCGATCCTCTTCGACGAAGGCATGCGTGAATTCATGGAAGAGTACTACGAGACCTTCGAGCTCGAAACCAGCGTGATCAAGGTCTTCGCCATCCCGGATTCCGTCGCGGAGCCCCAGGAGGAAAGCGAGCCCGACTCCGAGCCTGAAAGCGATCCGGAGGAATCCGGCGAGGAGAGCGGAGATGTGGAGATCGACGATTACGATATCCCCGAGGGCTGCTTCGTCGTCTATCTGTCCGGCTCCGATTCCCGCTCCAAGAGCCGTCCCGGCACGAAGGGACGCTCGGACGTCAACATCCTGGCCGTCGTCAACCCGAATACGATGAAGGTCCTGCTCATCAGCACGCCGCGAGATTCGTACGTGGAGCTTTACAACGTCGCCGGCCCTAACAACAAGGACAAGCTGACCCATCTCGGCTCCTACGGTGTCGATTACGTGGCCAAGACCCTGGGGAACCTTTACGGGGTCAAGGTCGATTATATCGCCCGCATCGGCTTCACCGGCTTCATCAGCGCGGTGGATGCCATCGGCGGCATCGACGTCATGAGCCTGATGGCGTTCGAAACCTATGAAGGCGAAAGCGGAAAGTCCAAGACCTGGAAATTCGAGGCTGGTCTGAACCACCTGAACGGCGAGGAGGCCCTGGCCTTCGCCCGTGAGCGCCATGCCTTCTTCTACGGAGATTTCCAGCGCGGCAAGAACCAGATGGCCGTCATTACCGCCCTGGTCGACAAGGTCACCTCTCCCGAGATCCTCGTCAAATACGCCTCGCTGCTGGAGGCTGTGCAGCCGCAGGTCTACATGACCGTTCCCACCTCCCTGATCAAGGGCATGGTGAAGATCACTCTGGACGGCCTGAGCGCCGAAACGCCCAAGCGCTGGCGCGTTTACAGCTTCGGCATCAACGGCGGCACCGGCATGGCCTACTGCTACCGGACCGGCTTCCCCACCGAGGCGAACCCCGAGCCTCAGAAACTCTCCGTCGTCTATCCTTCCTCCTCCGATATCGCCACCGCGAAGAAACTGATCAAGCAGCTGCTGAACGGGCAGACCCCGGAAGTGCCGTAAACCTTGATTTTATAAAAAAAGAGCCGGACGCTCAATTGGGCGTCCGGCTTGCTTTATTTTCGTTCATCGTTCCGTGAACTGCCCGTTCACCTTGAGGACGGTGCGGGGCAGCGCGTCTTTGCTTTCCTTCCAGGGCTCCTCCGCGTAGCGGTAGTCGAATTTCCTGATGAACCAGTCGAGATCGCCCTGCACGCGCTCCAGCTGGGGCTTTTCGAGCGCCCAGAGCGCCGCGCGGAATTCCTCCGCCCGGCCGCCGGGGAGGGAGGAGGCCTTCTCGAAGAGGGTGAGGAAGTGCTCCAGGCAGAAGCCCTTGCTTCCGAGAACCGTGCGGCGGAACGCCTCATCCTTTTTCCACAGATGGAAGAAGGTCTCGAAGTAGCGCTCCATCGTTTCGCCGATCCGGCCGCAGAGATAACAGGAGGAAAGCTCCTGACGGAGCGTGGCGAAGGCCTCAGCCGCCTTCTTCGCGTTCCGCCCGCCGGCCGCCGTCACGGCCTTTTCCAGCTCGGCGCGGCGGAACTCCAGCTGGGACTGCATCATCAGCGCCATGCCCAGGACGTTCTTGGAGGAGCAGATCTTCTCCGTGTGGGCGGGACAGAAGCCCAGCCGGTTGGTCTCGCCGCGGACCTCTTCCTCCATGTAGGAGGGGGAGAGGATAAAGCCCATCATTTTCTCGTCCAGCTTCCGCTTCATCGCGCAGAAGGCGCATTCGCAGTTTTCCCGGAACCCGTCGTTTACCGGGATGGTGTAGATTTCTTCTTTCATGGGATGCCTCTTTTTCGGTTCTTGCCTTCAGTATAAGCGCCCGGAGGGCTGTTTGGCAAGCACGGAAAAAACGCTTGCATATTATAGGAAAAGAGCATATACTTTTTATTTGGAAATGTAGATTCAGAAAGGGGTTATTCTCATGAGTGCATTCTTAGACAGAATCATCGAAAGAGCAAAAGAAGATAAGAAAACCATCGTCCTGCCCGAGTCCATGGACCGCCGTACCTTCGAAGCGGCCGCGACCGTGCTGAAAGAGGGCATCGCCAACCTGGTCATCATCGGTTCTCCCGAGGAAGTGGCCCAAAACAGTGAAGGTCTGGACATCAGCGGCGCCGTGATCGTCGATCCCGCCACCAATGAGAAGACCAAAGCCTATATCGACAAGCTGGTCGAGCTCCGCCAGTCCAAGGGCATGACCCCCGAACAGGCCACCGAGCTCCTGCTCAAGGATTATATGTACTATGCCTGCATGATGGTCAAGATGGGTGACGCGGACGGCGTCGTCTCCGGTGCCTGCCATTCCACCGCGAACACCCTGCGTCCCTCCCTGCAGATCATCAAGACCGCGCCCGGCACCAAGCTGGTCTCCGCTTTCTTCGTGATCGTCGTGCCCAACTGCGAATACGGCGAGAACGGCGTGTTCGTCTTCGGCGATTCCGGTCTGGTCCAGAATCCCAACCCCGAAGAGCTGGCCGCCATCGCGGAGAGCTCCGCGGATTCCTTCCGCCTGCTGGTCGAGAAGGAGCCCATCGTCGCCATGCTTTCCCATTCCTCCAAGGGCTCCGCGAAGCATGATGACGTGACCAAGGTCGTCGAGGCCACCCGCATCGCGAAGGAAGAGCGCCCCGAGCTCAAGCTCGACGGCGAGCTGCAGCTGGATGCCGCCATCGTGCCCTCTGTGGGCGCCTCCAAGGCTCCCGGCAGCGACGTGGCCGGCCATGCCAACGTCCTGATCTTCCCCGACCTCGATGCCGGCAACATCGGCTACAAGCTGGCGCAGCGTCTGGCCAAGGCTGAGGCCTACGGTCCTGTGACCCAGGGCATCGCCGCTCCCATCAACGACCTGAGCCGCGGCTGCTCCGCCTCGGACATCGTCGGCGTCGTCGCCATCACCGCCGTTCAGGCGCAGAAGAAATAATCCCGCGAAAGGAAAAAGAAAAGAATGAAGATCCTCGTCATCAACGCCGGTTCCTCCTCCGTCAAGTATCAGCTGATCGACATGGAGAACGAGCAGCTCCTGGCCAAGGGCCTGTGCGACCGCATCGGCATCGCCGGCGGCAACTTCAAGCATCAGGTCGAGGGCCGCGAGACCTACAAGATCCAGATCGACATGAAGAACCACGCCGAGGCCATCGCCCTCGTGGTCAAGACCCTGACCGACCCCGAGCTGGGCGTCATCGAGAGCCTTTCCGAGATCGGCGCCGTCGGCCACCGTGTCCTGCACGGCGGCGAGAAGTTCTGCGGCAGCGTCATCGTCGACGACAAGGTCAAGGAAGCCATCAAAGAGTGCTTCGACCTGGGCCCCCTCCACAATCCTCACAACCTGACCGGTATCCTGGCCTGCGAAGAGATCATGCCCGGCGTGCCTCAGGTCGCCGTGTTCGATACCGGCTTCCATCAGACCATGCCTGATTACGCCTACCTCTACGCGCTCCCCTACGAGTACTATGAGAAGTACGGCATCCGCCGCTACGGCTTCCACGGCACCTCTCACCGCTACGTTTCCATGCGCGCGGCTGAGATGCTCGGCAAGAAGCCCGAGGATCTGAAGCTCGTCACCTGCCACCTGGGCAACGGCAGTTCCATCGCGGCCGTCTGGGGCGGCAAGTGCTACGACACCACCATGGGCGTCACTCCTCTGGAGGGCATCCTGATGGGCACCCGCTGCGGCAACATCGACCCCGCCATCGTCCCCCTGATCATGAAGAAGGAAGGCCTTACCCCCGACGAGATGGACACCGTCCTCAACAAGAAGAGCGGTATCCTGGGTCTGACCGGCGGCATCACCTCCGACAACCGTGACATCGAGGACGGCGCCAAGAACGGCAACGAGCGCTATCAGCTGATCGAGTCCATGCTCTGCCACCAGCTGACCAAGTTCATCGGCGGCTACGCGGCGGCCATGGGCGGCGTCGACGCGGTGATCTTCACCGGCGGCATCGGCGAGAACAATCCTCAGTACCGTACCCGCGTGGCCCAGAAGCTCGAGTTCATGGGCGCGAAGATCGACGAGGAGAAGAACGCCTACGCGAAGCGCAACGGCGAGGAGGTCGATATCTCCGCTCCCGGCGCGACCCTGAAGCTGCTGGTCATCCCCACCAACGAGGAGCTGATGATCGCGAAGGATACGCTGGCTCTCGTCACGAAATAAGCGGTTTCCGCATATTTTTCTTGACAAAGACGTCCGCTGAAACTATAATTGCGAAAGTGATGCTTTTAGGGGGTATACATGGAAGCCTATAACGTACGGGGCCTCTTGAACGACCCCGAGCAGGTCATCACGGTAGAGGAGCTCCTTCCCGTCAGCGAATTTACGCTTTCGGGCGAGAAGATCCCCCTTACGGAGCCCGTTTCGGTCTCCGGTACCGTCTCCGCCGTCGGCGGGGGCGTGCTCCGCTTCGACGGAACCGCCGGTACCAGGGCCATTATGAGCTGCGCGCGCTGCAATAAGCCCGTAGAAGTACCCTTCTGCGCGGAAATCTCGCAGCGCTTCGCGAAAGAAGCCGATCCGTCCCGAAAGTCCTATTCCGGAGAGCTTTCTCTGGAGGAGTTGGACGCCGAGCCGATCAGCGAAAACGACCGCATCGACCTGGAAGACATCATTCTCTATGAAGTCAAATTAAGCATACCCATGAAGGTGCTGTGCCGGGAGGACTGCAAAGGTCTCTGCCCCGTGTGCGGCAAGGACCTGAATGAGGGAACCTGCTCATGTGACACCAGAGAGACAGATCCCCGTTGGGATGCTTTAAAGGGCCTGTCCTTCGGCGACGAAGAATAAGCCATTTCCAGACCATCAAAATAGGAGGTGTGAACGATGGGTGCAATCGGACCGAAAAACAGAATTTCCAAGGCCGCCGGTGCCAAGAGAAAGGCGCAGTACAAGCTTTCTCAGCCTGGTCTTGCGAAGTGCAGCAAGTGCGGTGCGTATGTGATGCCTCACAGGATCTGCAAGAACTGCGGAACCTACAACAAGCGTGAGGAAATCAAAGTCACTGAGGACTAAGCGATCGAAGCCGAAAGGCGGAGCGGAATGCTCCGCCTTTTTTCGTTGGGAGTTCCCCGCCTTCCTTGCCATCGGCCCTCCGACTGTGGTATAATCCACTCATCCGTTCGGGGAAACAGGTGGAAGGCCTGTACGAGCCCGTCGCCGTGAGGCGCGTGGGATGCCGATCCGGATCCGGGACCGCAACCGGATCTTCTGCCGGATATTCCGGCAGGCCATTGGCCCTTTGGGCTGAGAAGGCAGACGGCGGAGCGCTGAGTCGGAATATCCGACGGATGAAGCCCTGCAGTGGCCGCGAGAGCCGGCCGCGGGGAATCCCGCAAGGGAAATATTATCCAAAAGGAGAAAAAGATGATGCAGAAAAGAATGAAAAAAGCGCTTTCTCTGCTCCTCCTTCTGACGCTGCTTGCGGTGGCGGCGCTTACGTCGGCAGGGTGCAGAAAAGAAAGCCCGTACAAGCCCGGGACCGCCGCGGAGGGCGGCGAGGTCGGCGAGGGCGCGAAGAGCTTCGCGCTTACCGTCACGGGGCCGGACGGAAAGGAATACCCCTTCACCGTGCATACCGATGAGGAAACCGTCGGCGCGGCCCTGCAGAAGATCGGCCTGCTCGAGGGTGAGGACGGTCCTTACGGGCTGTATATCAAGGTCGTGAACGGCATCGTGGCCGATTTCGACGCGGACGGCACCTACTGGGCCTTCTACGTGAACGGCGAGTACGCGATGACCGGCGTGGACATGACCGCGGTCGAGGAAGGCGCGCAGTACGCGCTGAAGGTCGAAAAATAACGGGGTTTTCCCCGCAAGGAGTTACGATTCATGAGCATCCGACGTTCTTCGGGCATTCTGCTCCCGGTGGCCGCTCTGCCGTCTCCCTACGGCATCGGCACCCTGGGCAAAGCGGCCTATGACTGGATCGATTTTCTGGCAGAGGCCGGTCAGTCCTGGTGGCAGGTGCTGCCGCTCGGGCCTACCAGCTACGGCGATTCGCCCTACCAGAGCTTTTCCACCTATGCCGGCAATCCCTATTTCATCGATCCGGATCTGCTGATCGAGGAGGGGCTCCTCACGAAGAAGGAGGTGACCGGCTTCTTCTGGGGAGAGCTGCCCCGCTACGTGGACTACAAGGCGGTTTATGACAGCCGCTTCGAGCTGCTCCGCAAGGCCTCGGACCGGGGCTGGAAACGGGAGGACCTCGCCGCGGAGGCGACGGCCTTCATCCTGGAGAACAGCGGCTGGATCGAGAATTATGCCCTTTTCATGGCCCTCAAGCGGCATTTCGGCATGAAGTCCTGGACCGAGTGGGAGGACGAGGACATCCGTCTCCACAAGCCGGAGGCAGTCGCTGCCTACCGGACGAAGCTCTGGGACGAGGTGCTCTTCTTCGAGTTCCTGCAGTACCTGTTCTTCCGCCAGTGGAAGGCGGTCCGCGAGTACGCCCGCGGCAAGGGCATCGGTATCGTGGGCGACATCCCGATCTACGTAGCCCTCGATTCGGCCGACGTCTGGAGCGAGCCCGGGTACTTCCGCCTGGATGAGAAGAATCTGCCCATCGAGGTGGCGGGCGTGCCGCCGGATTATTTCAGCGCCGACGGTCAGCTCTGGGGCAATCCGCTCTACGATTATGACCGGATGCGCGCCGACGGCTTCAACTGGTGGATCCGCCGGGTAGGCGGCGCCGAAAAGATGTACGACGTGCTCCGCATCGACCATTTCCGCGGCTTTTCCAGCTACTGGGCGGTCCCGTACGGCGAGACCACTGCCAAGCACGGCCGCTGGTGCAAGGGCCCCGGAATGGACCTCGTAGGGGCTCTCACGGGTTGGTTCCACGGCATGGAGTTCATCGCCGAGGACCTGGGCGACCTTTCGCCCGATGTGTACGAGCTGCTTCGCGCTTCGGGGCTCCCCGGCATGAAGGTGCTGGAGTTCGCGTTCGACTCGCTGAAGGAGGGCGAGTATCAGCCTCACAGCTACACGGAGAACTGCGTCTGCTACGTGGGCACCCACGACAACGCTCCGGTGATGGAGTGGGCGAACGAGGTGCCGGAGGAGGTCATCGCCTACGCGCGCGAGTACTTCGGCGCGGAGACCGAGCCCCTGGACCGGATGCTGATCCGTGCGGGGCTGCGCTCCGTGGCGCGGCTCTTCGTCGCGCAGATGCAGGACTGGCTGGGCCTCGGCGCGGAGGGCCGCACCAACACGCCCGGTACCCTCGGCTTCAACTGGCAGTGGCGTCTGCTGCCCGGCGAGGCGAGTACGGAGCTGGCCGCGGAGATCCGGAGACTTACCCGGATGTACGGCCGGACCGAGGAGGAGAAGCCGGCGGAGCCGCCCGCCGCGGACGAAGAGGAGACCGCTTCCGCGGCCGAATGAACGTTTTCCTTTGACAATTACGCTTTACTGTGTTAAAATGCAAAGCAAGTAGCGATACTTGATCAAAAAAATCGGAGGTATTACAATGAAACTGTCTGCTCCCAAGAAGGTTACTTTCTGGATCGCCATCATCCTGCTGCTCGTCGGCCTGTGCGCCAGCTTCCTGACCGGTCTGCTGGGCGGCATCCCCGTCGTCGGCAAGATCCTTGCCATGGTTCTTCCTTACTGCTCCGCCGCCGGCTGCATCCTGCTGATCCTCGGCTGCCTCGTGAAGGGCCTGTAATTTCCGAAAAGAAAAACGGTGTGATCCGAAAGGGTCACACCGTTTTTTTGTGTTCGTTTCAGCTTCGTACCAGAAGCTCGTCCCAGCCGTCGTCGTCCAGCGTGAGCTCCGTGCCCGCGGGGACGAGGCGCTCGCGGCCGTCGGCAAGGATGCGGAGCTCGTCCAGATGCCGGAAGCGCACGGTCGGGACCGCGAGCCAGTCCGGCTCGTTTTCGCGCACGCGGCGGAAATTCCGGAGCCGCAGCTCGCCGTTCGTCTCCCAGGTGAAGAGCTCGCGCGAGTAGACGGGCCCGTTGCTGCCCGTGTTCCAAAGCTCCCAGTCCTCGAGGAGGACGTTTTTCAGACAGCCAACGCCGCGCGGGAAATCCTCGTCGCGGAAGAAAGGATCCGCGCAATAACGGCCGGCGTCCAGGTTGAGGCCGTGGACGCGGTAGCCGATGCGGACGCGCCGCATCGTGACGTCGCTGATCTCAGAGCGGACGGAAAGGAAGCGCGCGGCCGTGTAGACGTTCTCGCCGCAGACATCCTCGACCAGGATGCGGCGGATCGGCGCGCCCAGCATGCCGTAGTTGAGCCCGTAGGCGCAGCCGATGGTCTCCTCGGTGACATCGTCCGCGTTGAAGGCGAAGAAGTCGTCGCCCATGCCGCCGGGCGCCGCGTAGATCCGGGCGACGTAGCCGTCCTCGCAGCCGCCGCCGAAATGGAGGCCGTCCTGGCAGTAGGTGGTGAGCGCGTCCTCGAAGGAGAGGTCGGTCAGCTCGAAGCCGATGACCTGGCCGAGGCGGACGTGGTAGCTCACGCTGTTCTCGATGACCATCTTCTTCATCGAGAGCCCGCGCACGCGGGTGAAGCCGAAGAGAACGCCGTCGACGGAGGGATCGTGATAGCCGCTGCGGCTGATCGCGGGGAGGCCGCCCTCCCAGATGCCGCCCTCGAGGCGGATGTCCTCGTCGAAGTTCGTGCGCGCGTAGAAATCGGGCTCTCCGCGGAAGGCTTCCGTGTTGTGGACGGCCGCGTTATCCGTGTACGCGCCGCGCTCGAACAGGATGTGTGCGCGCGTTCCGGCCGAGAGGTACGTGTGAGAGGGAAGCGAGAGCGGGGCCCGGGCGGTGTACTCGCCGTCGGGCAGCCAGAGGCGGCTTTTGCCCGCGGCCAGGGCGGCGTTCACCATGGAGGAGAGCTCGCCGGGACGGGCGGGGTCCGCGTAGTCCAGGAGGCAGATGAAGTCCGGACCCGGCTCGACCTTCCAGTTTTCTTTACCAAAGGGGTTCTGTGTGATCATATCCATCGAAGGGTTTCAGCAGACCTTCTCGCCGTCCAGGAAGACGCCCTCGAGCGTCCAGCCCGCGGCCTCGTCGACGAGGACCAGGTTCGCGCGCTTGCCGGGCTCCAGCGTGCCAACGTCGGTGAGACCGATCGCGCGGGCCGGGTTCGTCGCGCAGACCCGGAACACTTCCTCCGCGGAAAGCTTCGTGTTGTTCGCGAAATTCCGGGCGCTGTCGATCATCGTCAGCAGGGAGCCGTAGAGCTCGCCGTTTACGATGTTGATGTCGGTGCCGGGCTCCGCGGTGCCGGTGCAGGCGTCGGTGATGCCGATGATCCGGTCGACGCCGGCCAGGCGGACGATGATGCGGCTCATCTCGGGCAGCACGTGGGCGCCGAGGCAGTCGTTGATCATCTCCAGGTACATGCCGGGGGTGCCCAGACAGGCCATGTCGAAGGAGACCGCCTTGGTGCCGTCGGAGAAGGGCTTGCCGCTGTTGCCGGTGGCGTCGGTGATGTGGGTGCAGATCGTGGCGCCGTTTTCGACCGCGCGCGTGACCTGCTCATAGTTCGCCTCGCTGTGGCCGATGGCCATCGTGATGCCTTCCTCCTTCAGCCGCTTCGCGAAGGCCTCGGTGCCCTCGACCTCGGGAGAGTAGGTCCACTGACCCACCAGGTCGCCGAAGACGCGGAGATATTCCTCATATTCCGCGGGATCGGGCTTGCGGGCGGAGCTTACATGCGCGCCGTACTTGGGGGAGAGATAGGGGCCCTCCATGTGGATACCGGCGATGTTGCCGGGGGTGCGGCTTTCCATCGCCTCGCGGATCCAGCCGGCCGCGCGGAGGATTTCCTCGGGAGTCTGCTGATGGTACATGGTGAGGAGCATCGAGGTGGTGCCGCCGGCCAGATGGTGCCGCGCGACCGCCACGGGGTTCTCGTAGGCCCAGAACTCGCCGCCGGCGTGGCAGTGGATGTCCACGAAGCCGGGACCGGCCAGCAGGCCCTTTGCGTCGATAACGCGCTCGGCGCGGGAGAGATCGAGCTCCTCCTCCCGGCCGCAGGCGAGGATCCGGCCGTCCTCCCAGAGGAGCGCGCCGGGGTAAACGATTCCGTCGGGGAGAACCAGACGGGCATTCTTCAGTGCAGTGATCATGATGATCCTTCCTTGTCCGGCCGCGGCCGGAGCTTTTTCTTTATGAGAAGACTCGCAATTTTTCAATTGCGAGTCTTCGTTTTCGGATGCTGAAGCTTAGTAGCCGACAGTCTCCAGGACCTCGATGGGCTTGGCGATGTTGGGGCTGACGTGGACGTGGGTCTCCATCAGCTGGAACATGGAGCCGGGCACGTAGGGGGTCACGGGGCCGTGGCAGATCAGACGGCTGGTCATGCGCTGCCAGCTGGAGAAGGAGCCCATGGTGGACAGAGCGTGGTTCTCATAGCGCTTCTTGGCGTGCAGGACGTCGCGGGGGCCGATGGTCGCGGCCTTGGGAGGCACCATGCCGACGGCGCCGGAGCAGCCGAAGACACCGTGCAGGGAGTTCTGGGCGATGGTCAGGGGATGCAGGGTCAGGACCTGGGCCTTCTGCTGGAAGTAAGGATCGTCGAGGCTCTTCAGGATGTACTCGCCGCCTTCCTTGTAGCCGGGGATCAGCTCAGGGCAGGGATCGATGAAGGCGATGTGGCCGGCCCAGCCGGGACCCGCGTAGAGAACGTCGCAGCCGCCCTCGCCGCACTCGTCGATGAGGTCGGAGTAGTAGGAGATGTTCTCGTTGTTGGGCATGGTGATGTTCTCGATCGGGGGACGGAGGTCCTCACGGATTCTCATGTAGAAGTACTTCATGAAGGAATAGGAGAAGCCGGAGCGGTAGGTCAGGGGAGCGATGTGGCCCTGATCGTCGGCCCACTCATCCATGGTGAAGGGATGGATGTTGCGGCAGTTGACGTTGTGGTTGTTGATCAGCTCGGCAACGGGGATGTAGGTGTCGGGATTGGGGTTGCCGCAGATGAAGGTGAACTTCTTGTCGAAGTCATCGGAAGCTTTGATCTCCGCGAACATGTCCGCGATCTCGTAAGCGCCGACGGAATCCATGATGGTGATATGGAAGTCGGGATTGGGATGCTGGACGAGCTCCTCAGGCGTCATGGCGGCCAGGCGCTTCATAACTTCCTGATCCTGGAAGGGGGTCCAGGGCTGCGGCTTGAACTTGAAGTCATCGTTGTACTCGCCGGTGAAATTGATGGCCATTTTGTTTCCTCCTGAATATAAAAATTGTAATGCTTACATCGTATCTACAAAGCCGCAGAGCGCGGAGAAGCGTTCGGCTCCTTCAGCGTAGACGGCTTCGGTAGCGGGATTGGGGGTGAAGACGGCGGAGGGAGCTCCGACCAGCTCCGGCGCGTCGTAGAGGTCCTCGAGAAGGCCGGCGCCCTTGGCGGCCAGCATGGCGGCGCCGAGGCAGGCGGTCTCATTCGTGCGCGGGCGGATGACCTTCTTCCGGGTGACGTCGGCGATGATCTGCAGCCAGACGTCGCTGGCGCCGCCGCCGAACACGCGGAGCTCCTTCACCTCGGTGCCGAGCAGGCGCTCGTGATCCGCCACATGGCGGCGCAGAATGAACGCGATACCCTCGAGGACGGCGCGGGCCAGGGAGCCGGGCTTCGCGTCGAGCCCGAGACCGAAGAAGCTGCCTTTGCCGTCGCCGAGACCGGGCAGGAAGAAGATGCCCTGGGGGCAGGGACCGGCGGCAAGGGCCATTCGGTCGAGCTCGGCGTATTTCACGCCGGGGAAGAAGCAGTTGCGGAACCACTTGAGCGCGGCGCCCGCCGTGCCGATCGTGGATTCGAGCACCCAGTGGGTGCCGTCCATCGCGCAGCAGGTGACGCGGGCCTCGGGGTCGAGGACGGGCGCGTCGAGGAGGCTGCAGAGGGCGGCCGCGGTGCCGAGCGAGACGGTGACGCAGCCCTTTTCGATGCCGGCGCCGAGCGAGGCGCAGCGCTGATCCTGGGCGCCCAGCGCCACCAGCGTGGCGGGCGTGAGGCCCAGCTGCGCGGCCGCTTCCTCGGTGAGAAAGCCCACCGGAGCGCCCATCGCGCCGAGCTCCGCGAAGAGATCCTTCGGGACCTCCATCGCCTCGAAGAAGGAATCGATCCATTCGGCCCGGTTCATGTCGAAGGCCAGGGTGCCGGAGGCCATGGAAAGGTCGGTGACGGCGCGGCCGGTCATGCGGGCGTTCAGAAAATCGAGCGGCATCAGGTATTTATCGATGGCGGCGAGCTCGTCCGGACGGTTCCGGAGCAGCCAGACCAGCTCGGGAAGGCTGTAATCGCATTTGTTCTTGCCGGTGAGGGCGCGGATCACGGAAAGCCCCAGCTTCTCCTTCATTTCGGCCTGTTCGGCGACGGAACGGTTATCGAGCCAGTTGAGGGAGTTGTAGAGGGGCCGGAGCGCCTTGTCCACGGGGACGCCGGAGATGCCCTGGGAGCTCAGGGAGAGGGCGGCGACAGCGGCGGGATCGATCCCCGCGTCGGCGACGGTGCCCTTCACGCATTCGCAGAGGTTGGTCCACCAGTCTTCCGCGTTCTGCTCGACGCCTTCAGGCACGAAAATAAGGCCGTACTCGATGTAGCGGCTTCCCATGATCGTTCCTTTTTCGTCGAACAGCATGGCCTTGCAGCCCGTGGTCCCGAGATCGAGACCCAGCAGATAGCGGTCCACAGTGACCCTCCTTGGGCGCGCCCGAAGGCAATTCTATATGCCTCATTATAGCCCAGCGGCATTGAAAAAACAACCCCGTTTTGCTATACTTAGGCCGAACGGACCCCGCCGGAGGCGCAGCTTCTCCCGCGCGCCGGCAGGTCAATTTTCGGACGAAAAGAGACGCTCATGACCGTAAAAACGACGCTCGGCCTGCTGGCCGGGATGGAAGAAAAAGACTGCGTTCGCTATCTCGGCGTTCCCTACGCGAAGCCGCCCGTAGGTTCGCTTCGCTTCGAAGCGCCGCAGCCCGCGGAGCCCTGGGAGGGAGTGCGGGAGGCCTTCGCGCCCGGCCCGCGCTGCCCGCAGACCGGCGCTTCGCCCGGCGGCTTCTATCACAAGGAATTCTACGATCACCCGCTGACCGCGCAGAGCGAGGACTGCCTCTATCTCAACGTCTGGACGCCCAGGCACGCCCGGCGCTGCCCGATCGCCGTCTGGATCCACGGCGGCGCCTTTTGCGGCGGGAGCGGCGACGGGATCGAGTTCGACGGCGCGGCCTTCGCCCGCCGCGGCGTGATTCTGGTCACGCTGAACTACCGGCTGGGGCTCCTGGGCTTTCTGGCCCATCCGGAGCTCGGACCGGACCGGGGGACCTACGGACTCCTGGACCAGCTCGCGGCGCTCCGCTTCGTGAAGGCGAACGCGCGGGCCTTCGGCGGCGATCCGCGCAACATCACGGTCTTCGGCCAGAGCGCCGGCGCGATGAGCGTGCAGGCCCTTTGCCAGCTGCCGGAAACCAAAGGGTTGATCCGCCGGGCGATCCTGCAGAGCGGAGCGGGCTACAAGGGCTTTCTGACCATGGAGCGGACGCTTCGGCAGGCGGAGGAGACCGCGGCCGAGTTTTTCCGCCGGGAGGGTCTCACGGTTGAAAAGCTTCGGGCGCTTCCCGCGGAGGAGCTCGCGCCGATGGCCGACCGCTACAGCGCCCTGTCCGAAGCGCGGGGCGACGGGATGCTGCCCCTTTCGCCGCCGGCCTCGGACGGCCTTCTGAAATATACCGCCGACGGCGCGCTGGAGCGGGGCAAGCTCCTCCGCATCCCCTATCTCGTCGGGAGCACCGCGGACGACATCCTGCCGGAGGGCGCAGAGCCTCATCCGATGGCGCGGGGCGCCGAGGGCTTCGCGAGGCTGCAGGGCCGCCGGAGCCGCGTCTACCTCTATTCCTTCCGCCGGAAACTGCCGGGCGACGGAGCCGGCGCCTTCCACTCCTCGGAGCTCTGGTACGTCTTCGGGACGCTCGAACGCTGCTGGCGGCCGTTTTCCGAGGAGGACCGGGCGCTCAGCGAGCGGATGACCGACGCCTGGTGCGCGTTCATGCGAAACGGCCGCCCGGGCTGGGACCCCTTCGATCCGGACGAGCCGGACAGCTTGAAAATCTGGAATATCTGAAAAATCTGCATGGAAAAACGCCGGGAACGAAGCCCGGCGTTTTTCTGTGGAGGAGTCTCGTATGAAAAAATGAAGTAGACTGATTAACCGCGGTTCTGCTGCGCGACCAGCTGGGTGCCGCCGTAGCGGGCCCGGAGCACCGGCTTCTCGATCTTGCCGGTGGGGTTCCGGGGCACGTCCGCGAAGATGATGCGGCGGGGCCGCTTGTAGCGGGGCATGCCCTGGCAGAAGGCGTTGATGTCGTCCTCGGTGCAGCTTACACCCTCCTTCAGCTCGATGATGGCCGCCGCCATCTCGCCGAGCCGCGGGTCGGGCAGACCGATCACGGCCACGTCCTTGACCGCAGGGTGGGCCCGGAGGAAGTCCTCGATCTGCACGGGGTACAGGTTTTCGCCGCCGCTGATGACCACGTCCTTTTTGCGGTCCACGAGGAAGATGAAGCCGTCCTCATCCTGCATGGCCATGTCGCCGGTGAGGAGCCATTCGCCGTGCATGACCTCGGCGGTGGACTTGGGATCCCGGTAGTAGCACTTCATGACGCCGGGGCCCTTCACGGCCAGCTCGCCGACGGTGCCCTGCGGGACGGGCGTGAAGTTCTCGTCCACGATCTTCGTCTCCCAGCCGAAGCCGGGGATGCCGATCGCGCCGACCTTATGGATGTTCTCCATGCCCAGATGCACGCAGCCGGGGCCGATGGACTCGCTGAGGCCGTAGTTGGTATCGTACTTGTGGGCCGGGAAGTAGGCCATCCAGCGCTTGATCAGGCTGGGCGGCACGGGCTGCGCGCCGATGTGCATCAGCCGCCAGGCGGAGAGATCGTAATCGGAAAGCTTGACGTCGCCCCGGTCCAGGCTGTCCAGGATGTCCTGCGCCCAGGGGACCAGCAGCCAGACGATGGAGCATTTCTCGTCGGAGGCAGTCTTGAGGATCGCTTCGGGCTTCGTGCCCTTGAGGAGCACGGCCTTGCTGCCGGAGATCAGGCTGCCGAACCAGTGCATCTTCGCGCCGGTGTGGTACAGCGGCGGAATGCAGAGGAAGCAGTCGTCCTTCTGCGTCTGATGATGATTCTGCTCCACGCGGGCGGCGTGGACGAGGCTCGCGTGATCGTGCAGGATTGCCTTCGGGAAGCCGGTGGTGCCGGAGGAGAAGTAGATCGCCGCGTCATCCGCGTCCGTCAGGGTAATCGGAGGCTTGCGGCTGGAGAAGTTCGCGACCTCGCTCTTGTAGTCCTCCGCGAAGCTGGGGCAGTTGTCGCCCACGAAGAAGAGCAGACGGTTGCGGGAGACGGTCTCGGCGATGTCCTCGACACGGCCGATGAATTCGGGCCCGAAGAGCAGCACGTCCGCCTCGGCCAGGTCCACGCAGTAGAGGATCTCGTCGGAGGAGTAGCGGAAATTGAGGGGCACCGCGACGGCGCCGGTTTTCAGGATGCCGAAATACAGGGGCAGCCATTCCAGGCAGTTCATCAGCAGGATGGCGACCTTGTTGCCCTTGCCGATGCCGCGGGAGAGGAGCATGTTGGCGAAGCGGTTCGCCTTCTCGTCGAAGACGTGCCAACTGATCTCGCGCCGGTAGGTCTTGGCCTTGGTGGGCTCGATCAGCTCGTATTCCTTCCAGGTGACCCGGCGGGTCTCGTTCAGTTCGGGGTTGACCTCTACCAGAGCGATGTCATCGGGGTAGAGGCGGGCATTCTGTTCCAGAAAATCAGTGATAGGCATGTGCGGTACTCCTGAGATGATTGTTTCAATGCTTTAATGCATCACACGATTAAAGAGTATAGCGGCAGTCCCGGAATTTGTCAAGGACTTTATTTCATAAAAGAGGGTTTACATTCGCGCATTAAAGTGATAAAATATGCTTACGTTTGCAGCAGCAAATCATCATTTTTATTTCGAAAGAGGGCATTGCAAATGGCAAAAGCAGCTTTCCGCCGCAAGGACGAGGCCTTTTATGAGACCGTTCTTCAGCTCGCGACCACCGAGGAGGCCATTCTCTTCTTTAAGGATCTGTGTTCTTCCACTGAGATCAGCGCCATCGAACAGCGTTTCGAGGTGGCCCGTCTGCTGTGCAAGGGCGCGGTCTACGTGGACATCGCCAAGGCGACCGGCGCCTCCAGCGCCACCATCAGCCGCGTGAACCGTTTTCTGAACGAGGGCACGGGCGAGTTCCGCGAGATTTTCGACCGGTATCTGGCCGCGAACGCCGCCGAGGAAGCGGAGAAGGAAGCGTAAACCGGGCTTCCGTCGGAAAACATACCGCCAGAAAGGCAGTTCCCATGAAGAAACTACTGTTAGGCAATGCCGCCGTGGCCCGCGGTCTTTATGAAGCGGGATGCGGCGTCATCTCTTCTTATCCGGGTACGCCCAGCACGGAGATCACGGAGGAGGCCGCCAAATTCGACGAGATCTACTGCGAGTGGGCGCCCAACGAGAAGGTCGCTCTCGAAACGGCCTTCGGCGCGAGCCTTGCCGGCCGCCGCAGCTTCTGCGGCATGAAGCAGGTGGGCCTCAACGTAGCCGCCGACCCGCTTTTCACCTGCTCCTACACCGGCGTGAACGCCGGCCTCGTGATCGGCGTGGCTGATGATCCCGGCATGCATTCCTCCCAGAACGAGCAGGATTCCCGTCATTACGCCGAGGCCGCGAAGATCCCGATGCTGGAGCCCGCGGATTCCGCCGAGGCCCTCGCCTTCACGAAGGAGGCCTACGGGCTGTCCGAGCGCTTCGACACCCCCGTCTTCATCCGCATGTGCACCCGCATCTCCCACTCCCAGAGCGTGGTCGAGCTGGGCACTCGGATGGAGCTTCCCCTCAAGGATTACACGAAGAACATCGGGAAATACGTGATGATGCCCGGCAACGCCAAGAAGCGCCATCCCGTCGTGGAGGCGCGCACGGAGGCGCTCCGGGACTTTGCCGAAACCACCGGGCTCAACCGGATCGAGTGGGGCACGGACCGTTCCGTGGGCTTCATCTGCTCCGGCACCTCTTATCAGTATATCCGCGAGATCTACGGCGAGAGCGCCTCGGTTCTCAAGCTCGGCCTCGTCTGGCCGCTGCCCGTCGAAAAGATCCGGGAGTTCGCCGCGGGTGTCGGCTCCGTCACGGTCGTGGAGGAGCTCGATCCCTTCATCGAGAACCATTGCCGTCAGATCGGCCTCGTGCCCGCCGGCAAGGACATCCTGCCCTGCGTCGACGAGTTCTCCCAGAATCTGCTGGCCGGCCGTCTCGGCGCGCCCGTGCCGGAGGGCCTCCCGTTCGCGGAGAAGCTGCCCGGCCGCCCGCCGGTCATGTGCGCCGGCTGTCCGCACCGCGGTCTGTTCTACACCCTTTCCAAGAACGGAATCACCGTCCTCGGTGATATCGGCTGCTATACCCTGGGCGCGGTGGCGCCTCTGTCCTCGATGGACATGACCCTCTGCATGGGCGCCTCCGTCAGCGCGCTCCACGGCTTCAACAAGGCCCGGGGCGAGGAGAGCGAGCACCGGACCGTGGCCGTCATCGGCGATTCCACCTTCATGCATTCCGGCATGACGGGGCTCGCGAACGCGATCTACAACGGCAGTAATTCCACAGTCATCATCCTCGACAATTCCATCACCGGCATGACCGGTCATCAGCAGAACCCCACCACCGGCTACAACATCAAGGGCGATCCGGCCGCGAAGATCGATCTCGAGGCCCTCTGCCGCGCGATGGGCTACCGGCGCGTGCGCGTGGTCGACCCCTACGATCTGGCCCAGTGCGAGGAGGCGGTGCTCGAGGAGCTCGCCGCGCCTGAGCCCTCCGTGATCATCAGCCGCCGGCCCTGCGCGCTTCTCAAGTATGTGAAGCACGAAAAGCCCCTGCATGTCGATCCCGAATTCTGCGTGGGCTGCGAGTCCTGCATGAAGCTCGGCTGTCCCGCGCTTTCCATCAAGGGCTGGCAGGCGAAGGTGGACGCGACGCTCTGCGTGGGCTGCGGCGTCTGCCGTCAGCTGTGCAAATTCGACGCGCTGCGGCGCGACGGCGAGTAAGGAGGAGGCTGCCATGACTGTGAATATCATGATCGTCGGCGTCGGCGGCCAGGGCTCGCTCCTCGCCAGCAAACTCCTGGGCTACCTGCTGCTCGGGCAGGGCTACGACGTGAAGGTTTCCGAGGTGCACGGCATGAGCCAGCGCGGCGGTTCCGTCGTGACCTACGTGCGCTTCGGCGAAAAGGTCTATTCGCCCGTGATCGACGCGGGCCAGGCCGATTTCATCGTTTCCTTCGAGAAACTGGAGGCGGCCCGCTGGGTCTCCTTCCTGAAGCCCTCCGGCACGGTGGTGGTGAACGATCAGGAGATCGATCCCATGCCCGTCATCACCGGCGCGGCCGAATATCCCACGGGCCTCATCGGAAAGATGCGGGAGGCCGGCGCGAACGTCGACGTGGTCGAGGCCCTCTCCCTGGCGGAGCAGGCCGGCTCCGGCAAGGCCGTGAACCTGGTGCTGATGGGGCGGCTGTCCCGCTATTTCTCCTTCCCCGAGGAGACCTGGATGAGCGCCATCGAGGCCTGCGTGCCGCCGAAATTCACGGAGATCAACAAAAAAGCGTTCCTGCTGGGCAGGGGCGAATGAATGAACGAAAAGAAGACCCCGGAGAGAATCCGGGGTCTTTTTTCGTATGCGGTATGGCAGGAATTAGAATTTCTTTCCGCGGAGGGCCGCTTCCGCCTCCGTGTGTGTAATTTCGCCCGCGTTGGCGCTCGCCATAATCTGGGCGTCCTTCGTCCGAAGACGATAGCCGAAAATCAGGAGAATGACGGCAGCCACGGTCGAGACCACGGGAATCAAGGTGTTCATGTACCAAAGTCCGCGGAGCGTTTCGGGAGTCTGGGCTGCGCCGCTGCCGGATTGAAAGCCGATGAGGCCCAGTACCAGCATGCCGACTGCGGTGGAGATCGCACTTGTGAATTTGGCGGTAAAGGTCTGTACAGAGAAGGCCAGCCCCTGATTGCGCTGTCCGGTCATGAAGTGGCCGTATTCGGCACAGTCAGCTATGAACATTGCGCCGACCACAGCGCCGGCGCCGCCCAGCAGAGCCTTCAGGGCGCAAAGTGCCAGATAGAGGACGATATTCTCATAACCTGTGAAAAAAATGATTATGCTGAACAGAATACTGCAGATCGTGGAGGCAATGTAGATATAGAATTTGTCATATTTTTTGAGGAGGAGCTTTGTCAGGACGATGGACAGAAAGGCCGGTGGCACCGCAAGCAGTGCCATATAGGTGATGTAGTCCTCGCTGCCCAGCAGGTAGATTGCCACATAGTTGCCGGCTGCACCGCCTGTTGCGGTCAGGCAGGCGACGATGGAGGCCAGCATATAGATTAAGAGGGGCTTGTTCGAGGTCAGGTAGTGCCACATTTCCTTGATCGAGGGCTCGCTCTCAGGGGAGTTCACGAAGCGCTCCTGCGCGTTGAAGCCGATCGGAAGCATCGTCGCAAGCGAGATGGCGGACATGATCACTGCGGTCGGAGCCCAGCCGATCCGCGGATAGAGCATCGGTACAAAGAGACAGATCAAAACACCGATGTACCCGAATACGGTCTTCCGGACGAAGAGGCTGTCACGTTCCTTTACATTATCCGTCATGCAGGTAGCCAGGGCATGGATCGGAACGTCGCAGAGCGTATAGGCCAGATCCCAGAGAATGTAGCCGCACAGGATCCAGACGATTTTTGCGGTATCGCCGAAGCTCTGCGGCATCAGGAACACGAAGATTGTCGTCAGCGGGATGAGCAGATTGGAAATGCGTACCCAGGACAGATACTTATGGCGGAAGATTTTCTTCCTGTCGATGAGGACGGCAAAGAGCGGGTCATTGACCGCGTCCCAGACCTTCGCGGCGAAGAGCACGGCGGAGACGGCAAAGGGAGCGATGCCGGACTCGGTCATGAACAGCGAAATGTAGCTGGAGACCATGCCGTACATGATCAGCTGGCCGATGAAATATACGCCAAATGCCGTCTTTTCTTTTTTGGGGATACGGTTTTCAGTGATGATTTCCATTTTTCCTCCTTACATGAAGAGCTTGCACAGGATGTAGGTAAGCCAATTCTTGCCTTCCCAAAAGATAGCGCGGCGGGTCCTGCGTTCCTCGCGGGCAGTTTTGCATGTTTCGACAGAGGCTATGGTCTGCAGTGTCAGCGTGTCGCGGATAGCCTCGGGGAGAATGTCCTCATCCGCATCCGCCGTAAAGACTGCGGTCTCGCCGGGCAGAATCGTGAGATAGTTATTTTCCCAGGAAGAGGAGAGCGCGTCGCTGTCGACAAAGACATAGCGGGCATAGACGTCAGAGCTCACGCGGACCGTCGCCCGGCCGTTTTTGCAGCTGACTTCTGTTTTCAACTCAGGCTTGGGCAGATGCGCCTGCTTATCAGGAACGAGCAGATAGGATTTCTGATCGACCTCCGTATCGCCCTCGCGGAGCACTACATTCAGGAAGACGTCGTGGATGTCGATGCCGCGGAGATCCTTCCGGAAGTTCAGATGGAGCACTTTGACCGAGGAGACGGCAGACACGGATACCGGCCTGCTGCCTTCGGCGAGCTTGACTCCGGTGAAATCGGAAACGGTCCAGTCAAGGGTGAGCTCGTAGGAACTGTTGTACTCGTTGATGACATAGAGGTCGGCATCGCGGCGGTGATAGTCATTCGAGATCATCAGCATCTTGTTGAACATGCCGGAGTGGTAGAGAAGGGCTTTCTTCTGTTTGCGATAGTCGACGGCGGCCCAGGAGGCGACCGGCCAGCAGTCATTCAGCTGCCAGTAGAGGGCGCCGTTCTGGTGGCCGATGTTCCGCTTCCAGCATTCGGTCGCGTAGCGGATCGTATCAGACTGCACGATCTGTGTGAGATATACCAGATCTTTGAAGTTCTTCGGCTCCTTGTATTTGGCCAACAGATAATAGAGCATTTTCTTGTTGCCGCTGCCGCATTTCTGATGCAGCAGCATAATGGGATCCAGAAGCTCCACTTTGCCCTCGGGATGGAAGGAGCGGACCGTCTTCATCACGGGCATCGATTCCATTCCGAATTCGCTGCAAAAACGGGTGTTGTAGGTACGGAAATCCTCGATGGCAAACAGTCCGTGCCAGATGGACCAAAGGTGTGTATCGCCCATCACATGGCCTTTTTTATTGCTTCCCTTGAGTTTGTAGCCGCCGGTGCCGGGAGAACCGGGCCAGTAGGGGGTCACGCCGTCGACAGCGTTGACCCAGTCGGCCAGATCGAAGTAATAAAAGCGGATGTTTTGGTCGGCCAGCTCACCTGCGGCTTTGCGGACGAAGGTCATTGCGGCTTCGCACTCATTGTTGGCGCACCAGAGCGCCAGGGAGGCGCGATGGCGCAGACGGCTCACGTTGTCGATGATTTCCCGGTGAACGTTTTCGCGGAACTCGGGAAGGTGCACGGGATAGATGTTGCAGGCAAAAAGGCAGTCCTGCCAGACGAGGATACCCATTTCATCGCAGGCGTCATAGAAGTCATCGCATTCGAAATAGCCGCCGCCCCAGACGCGGACCATGTTCATACCGGCCTTCTTGCATTCGCGTAGATACCAGAAGTAATCCTCGCGCTTCGTGCGTTGAATGAAAGAATCTGCGGGAATCCAGTCGCCGCCTTTGGCGAAAATCGGTACGCCGTTTACGAGAAAGCGGAACTGGCGGCCCCAGTCGTCCTCGGCCGTATCCAATGTGACCGTGCGGAGACCGATGCGCTTCGTCTGGGAATCTGCGGGAACCCCGTCTTCCAGAAGCTCGGCTGAAACGGTATAGAGAGGCTGCTCTCCCAGGCCGTTGCACCACCACAGCTTGGGGTTATTCACCGCTAATGACCCTTGGAAAGAAGCGTTTTCCTTTTTGAGGAAGCAGGAGTTCTTGCTGCCGTCCGGCGCCGTCAGCGTGAGAGAGGCGGAGGCGGTATCGCTCATTTCCTTCGGCGTCAGCTCGAAGGAGAGGGTCACGGTACCGTTTTCATGATGCTGGATGATGCGGAAATCTGTAATCCGATTGTTGTAGGCTTCAAGGCCGATGGAGCGCATGACGCCGGCCGGAGCCAGCTGCGGACCCCAGTCCCAGGAAAAATGACAGGGCGTCTTCCGGATATGACCGACCAGCGCGAAAGGGACGCCTTTTTCAAGAATCGGGTTTTCGGCCTGCTTTTCCTTTATGACCTCATAGGGGTCGCGGATTTCCAGACGGATGCTGTTCTCGCCCTCCCGAAGCAGAGCATGTGCATTGAAGCGATAGGTGCGGTTGATGTTTTCGGCGTGTCCCAGCAGCTCGTCATTCAGGTAAAGGTCCATGACGGTGTCGAGACCGTCTCCGACAAAATCTATATATCGAGACGCGAGAGTTTCTGCAGAGAGGCTGAAAGTGCGGGTGTAGCTGTAGTGATGATGCGCCAGCTCCGAAGCCTTGGTTTCATTCTCTCCGAAAAAAGGGTCCTCCATGCCGTTTGCCATATAGTCCAGATAGGTGCAGCCGGGAAGAGTCCCCGGAATGGGAGTTCCGTGATCCTGAGAAAGAGACCAGCGGCCGCCAAGATCGACTTTTTGCATACAGTTCTCCTTTTTATGATCAAGTATAGGTTATTTCTTGTATATCACAGGAGAAGGTGGTATTATAATTAAAAAGTATTGTTTATGGTATAAAGGTAAGCATATGTTTGAAAAAGCAAAAGAGTATGTCGAAAAAGTCAAGCTCAGTGGTTATATGCACCACCGCTATGAGGACGAGCAGAATCCGATCTCGATTTTCGATGCCCAGCCGGAGTATGTAGAGCCGTGGATCCGGCGGGAAGTCCTCTCCAAGAGAATCCTGCTTCCTTATGCGGAAGTGCTTGGACCGACCCGGCTTCGCGGCATGAAGAACAGCGTCATCTGCTTTTTGGTGACTTATTCACGTGCGGCAATCGCCAAGGGGGTCGATTATGAACTGGCCCTCTGTCTGAGCGATTTTTACATCAACGAACTGGAGAGGTGCAAGAGCGAGGACGAGGTGGCAGAGGTCAGCGCGGAGCTGCTTCGACATTTCTATTATTTAGCTAATGAAAACAGACCTCCTCGTTATTCCTATCATGTTTCCAATGCAGTCGTCTTTATCCGTCAGAATCTTTTCAACAAGCTTTCTGTTGCCGCAGTTGCTGAAAACGAGCAATTGGAAAAGCATTATTTTTCGTCCCTGTTCAAGAAGGAAACGGGAAGCACGCCGTCCGCGTTTATTCTTAAGGAGAAACTTCTTCGTTCCAGGGAGTTGCTGCAGGACCGAGGAAAGAGTGTTACAGAGATTGCCTCCTCGTTGTGTTTTTCCAATCCTTCGCATTTCTGCCGCGCGTTCCGAGAACAGTACGGAATGACGCCGCTTCGGTATCGGGAAGAGTATTTCGCAAAGTTCTGAAAAGCAGGAAAACGCGGTAACGAAAAACTGCCCGCTGAGCAGGAACGGAAATTCCTTTTCAGCAGGCAGTTTTTTTGGCTGTGAACAGAGGCTGTCAGCTCCGCGACCGGCTGTTGTTCAGCATCTCCTTCGCGTAGCTGGTGAATTCCGGCGCGCCGCGGCGGATGTGATAGCTGGCGGAAACGCTCACGTCCTCGTGGCATACGACGGCGATGATGCTGGAGACGCGGCTGCCGGGCAGACGCTCGTTCATTTCGGGCGCCTCGGCGGCGAGGTCGTAGAGGTGGGTGACCCAGATGCCGCGGAAGCCGCGCATCTTCAGGGAGATCAGCACCTCCCGGCTGAGGTAGAGGTTTTCCATCGGCGAAGTGCCGGTGACGGGCTCGTTGAAGAGGGCGAGGCTCAGGTCGCTCAGCTCGTCCAGCCCGCGGCGGATCGTGCCCAGCTCCTGGCCGAGCTTGCCGTGCTGCAGGCGTGTGTTCTCCTCGTGGGAGAAGACGGTGACGATCCGGTCGGCGGGGCTCAGCGCGGCGGTCTCGGCGGGTACGGGCCAGCCCAGCTGGAACAGGAGCTGCGTGAGACCGACGCTCCGTAAGAACGTGGTCTTGCCGCCCTGGTTGATGCCGGTGAGAATCAGCAGCTCGCCGCCCTCGGCGAAGGCGATTTCGTTCTCCACGGGCTTCAGGCCCTTGAGAGAGGCCAGCACGGGGTTCACCATGCCGGTGACCGAGAAGGCCTTCTCTTCGGCGGGACGGATGTCCGCGTAGCAGAGCGGGACGTCCAGGCGCTCCATCGAGCGGATGTAGAGCAGGGCGCTCAGGTAGAAGAGCAGATCGGAATGGAGATCCTCCAGATCCTGCGTGATACGGCGCAGCGTCTGGACGAACTGGCGGCCGGCGTTCGCGGTCTGGAAGTGGATCAGCTCCTTGAGGGGCGTCATCATGTCCCGGGGGGCGGAGAGGTCCCGCGGCGCGCCGAGCAGCGCGGCCTTGTCCTTCGGCAGGACGCTCGCGCTGCGGGTGCTGCGACCCTTCTGCACGGAGGAGAGGGCGACGCCGTCGATGCGGAGCTCGTCATTCAGGCTGAAGCGGAAGAGCATGCTGCCCATCTGGGCAAGCCCGGACGCCTCGTCGTCCCAGGTCTCCGGGAAGGCCGCGGGGAAGGTGTCCGCGAGCTTTTCCTCGCAGAGCTCATAGAGGTGCACGAGGCCCTCGGAGCGGATGACGCCGGCACCGGTCTTTTCGGCCAGGGCGGCGCGAAGCTGCTCCAGCGCCTCATAGGCGGTTTTCAGAATCGAGAAGTCGCGGACCGTGCCGGAGATGTCCTCCGGGTCGGTCAGCTCGTCGATGGTGCGGATCTGGCTGAGGATCGCGGAAAGATCCCGCAGCTTCTCCACCAGGGAGGGATTTTCCTCCAGCTCCTCCAGCACGGCGCGGCGGTAGCGGAGCACCTCGGGATCGGCGGTGAAGAAGACGCGCCAGTCGAAGCTGTAGTCGTCGCCCTGGGCCTCGCGGAAGAGACCGGTCAGGTACTCGTCGGCCATCAGGTCGCGGGCGGCTTCATCGGAGAGGAAACGGTCGAGCGTTTTCGGCTCGCAGGGAGAGGTCAGAAAGCCCATCAGTCATTCCCTCCTTTGTACAGAGTGGAGCTGCGGCGGGCGGAGAGGTAGCCGTTCGCGAGACGAAGCTCCGCGGCGTCGCTGAGCATCCCCTCGGGCGTGATGCCGAAGGCCGCGGCGGTCTCGCGGGCGTAGCTGTTGCCCTCGGGCTCGTCCTCGCGCAGCCGGTATTCGTGGACCATCGCCCCGCGCTCCGCGTCGTAGCGGGATTCGGTGACGAGGCTCCGAAGACGCGCTTCCTCGGGCTTGCCGGAGAGCTGCGCCTTCAGCAGGAAATAGATGTCGTAGAGATGGGTGACCAGCAGGTGCGTGATGCCCTTTTCCAGGAAGCCGCGGCAGAGCTCCGCGCAGATGGAAACGGCCTCCACCGGGTTGGTGCTGGTCAGGGGCTCGTTCAGGAGGATCAGGTCGCCCGGACGGGCGTTTTCCGTGATGTCGTTGATCTTGCCGATCTCGATGCCCATGCGGGAGGCGTCCATCGAATCGTCCTCACCCGCGGAGAAGAGGGTGAAAATGTCGGTGACGGGCTCGAAGGAGAAGGCCGCGGCGGGCACGAAGAAGCCGAGCTGCGCCAGCAGGAGGCTCTGGCCCACGGTCTTGAGGTAGGAGGTCTTGCCGGAGTGGTTGGCGCCGGTGACGATCACGCTCTGGCCGTTTTCCACGCGGATGGGATTGCCCGTGATGCCCTCCCGGTGCAGGATCAGCTCGGGATAGCAGAGCGCCTCCGCGGTGAGACCGCCGCGCGTCACCACGGGACGGCAGAGAGAGTAGCCGCAGGCGGCGAAGGTCGCCCGCAGCCGGAGGCCGGTAAGGCACCAGGCCAGCTCCTCTTCCAGCGCGCAGAGGGCCTCGCGCTCGGGCAGCGGCGTGTTCAGAAGGAGCTTGCGGGCCTTGGGCAGGATGTTCTTCCATTCCTTTTCCAACGCCCGGTTGAAGTATTCGTCGAAATGATATCCGTAGAGATTGCTGTTGTAGACGAACTCGGCGGCCAGACTGTCGGCGGGACGGGAGAGGTCCCGGGGACCGAGCAGGGAGTTCACGCCGGCGCCGTCGTAGGTCTCGCCCACGATGGCGTATTCCTGGGGCGTGCCGTCTTCCTTCACGTTCACGTCCACGTAGATCTGCTTCGGAAGGCGGAGAAGGCCGTCCATCTTCTGCAGCGCATCGGCGATGGGCGCGCTTCCGGCATCGAGGGCCGCGAGGAAGGCGCGGAAGTCCCGGAGACGCGCGGAGCGGGGTTCCTCGGGCAGGAAGGCCAGGAAGAGGCGCAGCGTCCGCAGATAACGCTCGGCGCGGCGCCACAGATAGAGGACCTCATCCACGCGGGTGAGGGCCCGTTCATACTTGCCGTTTTCTGCGGCCACGGAGCGGAGCGCCTCGAGCGCTTCCCCGAAAACGGCGGGATCGGCGCAGGCGCAAAGCTCCTCCAGAAGATCCAGCCGCAGACTGATCTCTTCTCCGTCGGAGCTGAGATACTCCTGCGTCCAGCGGAGGGCCGAGTCCGTGTCGAAGCGGGGATCCGCGAGCGTGAGCACGTTGAGGATGTCCAGATCCCGGAGAGCCTGGGCGCGGAAGGGCCGGTCTCCGGTTTTACGGACGAGTTCTGGTTTCAAGGTTTTGTTCTCCCGAAAGCATAATATTTCTTATAGCATTGTACCATCTTCGCCGTACAGGCGCAAGAGGAAAAGCCCCGGCCGCCTTTGACAAGCCCTCCGGCGCGCCGTATAATGAGGGCAAACAGAAACGGAGGTTTTCTCATGAGTGAAAAACTGCGCTGCGGTCTGATCGGCTGCGGCTGGATCGCCGGCGCCCACGCCGATGCCTACAAAAAGCTGGAAAACGCGGAGCTCGTCGCCGTGGCGGACCACACGCCCGCGAAGGCGCAGGCCTTCTGCGAGGCGCACGGCCTCACGAACGTCCGGATCTACCCGGACCATCTTTCCATGCTCGAGGCGGAGGAGTTCGACCTGGTCAGCGTCTGCACCGCCAACGCCGCCCACGCGTCCTGTTCGATCGATGCGCTCCGCCGCGGCGTTTCCGTGAGCTGCGAGAAGCCCATGAGCGTCACGCTGGAGGAGGCCGAGGCGATGTGCCGGGCGGCCGAGGAGAGCGGCGCGCTGCTCACCGTCGGCTTCCAGCCCCGCTACGACGTGAACATGCAGCTGGTCCGGGAGACCGTGCAGTCCGGCGCCCTGGGGAAAATCTACTACGTGCAGACGGGCGGCGGCCGCCGGCGCGGCATCCCGACCCCCTTTGGCACCTCCTTCATCGAGAAGAAGAACGCCGGCCTCGGCGCGCTGGGCGACATCGGCTGCTACAGCCTCGACCTCGTCCTGAACGCGCTCGGCTACCCGAAGCCCCTCACCGTCAGCGGCTATACCTCCGCCTATTTCGGCACCGATCCTGCCTACTACACGGTCCAGGGCAAGCCCGCGGAGTACGCGGAGAAATTCACCGTGGACGATTTCGCGGCGGCCTTCATCCGGATGGAGGAGGGCCTCGTGATCGATTTCCGCATCGCCTGGGCGATGAACGCCGACACCACCGGCGACACGCTCTTCCTCGGCACGAAGGGCGGACTCCGCGTGCCCTCCACCGAGTGCTGGGCAGGCGGCCTGGACAAGCCCCTCATCCTCTATTACGAGGAGGACGGGAAGCAGCTGAGCCGCGAGATCCCGCTCCGGCCCCAGAATCAGGACCGCTTCGACCGGAAGATCGCGGACTTCGCCGCGGCGGTCGCGGCCTCGCGCCGTGGCGAGCCCTTCGAGGTGGAGTGCCCGGGCACGCAGATCCTCCGGAACCAGGCGATCATCGACGCGATCGAGCGCTCGGCCCGGCTCGGCCGGGAGGTGGAGGTCGTCCTCCCCGAGGGCTTCTGAGCGCCGCGCCGGAATCAGGATACAATTTCGTATTAGATGTGAGCCGGGCCTCTGATGGGGTCCGGCTTCGTTTTTTGGAGGTACGCGGACGGCCGCGCCGGCGTGAAAAACTTCTTCATAACTGGCCAATCTTGGAGCTTCGGCCAGTAAAAGTCTTTCAAAATACGTACACTCCAAAAAAGTGGCGAGTTAAACAAGGAGTTTAACTCGCCACTTACAGGTAAAACGGGTCGAAATTATACAGGATTTGACAGAATTGGCAATTTTATGCACTTTTCAGAGTCTTGCGGCGAACGGATTTTCACAGAAAACGCTGCGCGCCGACCTTTTTCGGCTCCGAAAGCGAAAATTGGCGAGCTAAATGACCTCGAAACACCGCCACCTTCTTGGGGCGTACATTTTGAAAACTGAATTAGCTGGCCATTTGCCGCAAAATGGCCAGCTAAAAATGCATAAAACACGCCGCAGTCGACATTTCACCTCATATCACACACAATAAGGCAACATCTTTGCCGGCACGTTTTGTCCCAAAACCCTACAAAAAAGGAACAGCCGGATGACTGTTCCTTATTTTTGTATAGAAGATTGATTCAATCAGGCACGCTCGACCTTACCGGACTTCAGGCAGGTAGTACATACATGCAGAGTGGTGGGAGTACCGTTGACGATCGCCTTGACAGTGCGAACGTTAGGCTTCCACATCTTGTTGGATCTTCTATGGGAATGGCTGACCATGTTACCAAAGTGCACGCCCTTCTGACAGATATCACATTTTGCCATTTTGAGCACCTCCTTCATTGAATCATCGCATGCGATCTTAATATGCAAAGGCACGCCCGCGGGCTGTACCGTCGCCTTCAAAATGCAACAGATAGATAATAGCAGATTTATCGCGGCTTTGCAAGTACTATTTTGAAAAAATGCTGAGCGACCCGAGATGCTGCCGGGAGCGGATGGCGTATGTCCTGCATAAGGGACAGGGGGGTGAGATATTGTGAAGATGCCGTCTGGGAGTTCGTCATCCCGCAGGCCATGAAGGACTCTGTCCAGTATGAAGGCCAGGCGAGATTCTCGAAGGAAATCGAGTACAACAACTTCGACCGTGCGCTGTCCAGAGAGTAATAGGCGAGATTCTATGAAGATGTCGAATATATGCTTTCGCAAGGGGCAATCCTCGGGAGAAACAGCATCTACTTCTCTTCCAAAGCAAAGTTCGGAAGAGAAACTCTTGTTTTCTATGAATACTCAGATGGAAAGGCCAGGGTATTCTCTGCGTTCCAAACCGCAAGCGTTCTTGACGATGCGCTGTCAAAAATCAGAGAGGATTATGAAAATGGAGAACGAATTGAAAACATCAATAGCGCGATTTACCAGCTCGTGCAGAGCGGGCGGCTATGGAAGTACGACGCTGATAATGGCTCTTACGGCGACGCTTCGGTATCCTATCGAAGAGCGAAACGCGGCAATTCTTCGGTTTACGGAAATGATGGAGAAAAGAACGCCGGAAGAGGAACTGCAGGAGGAAATCAAGAAGTATCTGCTGTAAGCGATTATCGTCGCGCGATCAATTACGAAGGCCAGCTTTCTCTCGACGATTCCGTCTCTCCGCGGGATGAGTTCCTGAACGGCTTCCGTTCCTGGCTGAAGAAAGTCTATGCCCGGAACATGTGGTATCAGGGCGAGTGGCTCGATCTCCTGAAGGCGCACCCGGAGTATGACTTCGTCTCCCGGATCACGGACGAGGGGGACTGCGCTTGACGAGTTCCGTTCCTTCCTTGCCGACATCAACGATGCGCGGGAAGTGCAGGAGCTTGCGAAGTATTACGATCAAGGCCGACTGGATTGGGAGAAGAAGAAAACCTCCACCGCAATCACAGCACGTCTCGCGGCAACTTATGGGGAGATAAGGTAGGCTATGGGAACTTACGGGAAATCCCGAACCCGCATAGTTGAAATAATTAGAGAGGTTGCGCTATGAATTATTGAAAAATTATTGATACATCGGTTTCTTCGGGACAGAAATGAAAGATTTATTGTGTTATACCCGTTATACCCTTGACGATTTGGATATTGCGAGTATAATTGGGTATAGTAGTCTTGGAGGTGCAATTATGAATATTTATGAACTGCAAGAACGGATTAACGAAATTGAACGTGAGATTTCTTCTTTGCCGGCAGGTAGCATTACAACAAAGAAAGTAAAAAACGGGCTTTATTACTATCATCGTTTAACGGTTAATGGTAAGCGCAAGGAGACATATTTGGATTCAAACAAAGCCCTTGAACTCAAAGCACAAATCGAGAAAAGGAAGAGCCTTGAAAAAGAATTGAAAACACTAACGGCCTCTTTGCCGAAAGAAGCAACCACAAGTGCCAGTTCAAAAGAAATATTCCGCACTTATATACGTATAGGTGATACATTGAAAAAATATGCATCGCAAGTCGAACGGTATAAGAAAAGAGATTGTTTTGACAAACTCAGCGACTTTATTTATGACACAACAACCGAAAAGGTTATGATTCTATACGGTCTGCGCAGAACGGGTAAAACCACTTTGATTCGCCAGGCTATTGCCGATATGCATGAAGATGATTTGCGCCGTGCAGCATTTATACAGATTAAGTCATCAAATACATTGGCCGATGTCAATGCAGACTTAAAGAAATTGGAGTCCGCTGGATATAAGTATATCTTCATAGATGAAGTTACCCTGATGAAAGATTTTATCGAAGGTGCAGCTTTGTTCTCCGACATTTTTGCAGCCTCCGGTATGAAGATTGTTCTTTCCGGTACGGATTCTCTTGGATTCCTTTTCTCCGAAGATGAACAACTTTTTGATCGCTGCATCATGATTCATACCACATTCATTCCATATCGGGAGTTTGAGCGTGTTCTCGGCATAAGTGGTATTGATGAATACATCCGTTATGGCGGAACAATGAGTATAAGTGGTGTTAATTACAATGAAGATTCTGTATTCGCAAATTCAAAAAAAACAAGCGAGTACATTGACAGCGCTATTGCAAAAAATATACAGCATTCACTTCAGTGTTATCAGAATGGCGGGCATTTTAGGAATCTCCGCGAACTATATGATAAAAACGAAGTGACAAGCGCAATCAACCGTGTTATTCAAGACGAAAATCATTATTTCACAAAAGAGACGTTGACTCGCACATTTGAGTCAAATGATTTGACCCTATCTTCCAAAAATCTCCGCCGTGACCGTAACCACCCCAACGATATACTTGACCGTATTGATGTTGATGCTGTGACCGAAAAGTTCAAGAAGGCATTGGAAATTCTCAATATAGAAGAGCAAGGTGTTCAGATCGATGATATTCATGCCGCGGAGATAAAAGAGTATTTGGAACTTCTGGATCTAATCAAATATATTGATAAGAATCATATTCCAAGTGCAGATAATAAGAAAACCATCACTGTTATTACTCAGCCGGGAATGCGATACGTACAGGCGACAGAACTCGCCCGCAGCATCATTTCTGACAAAACATTCAAAGAACTTGATATTGTTGAACGAAATGCAGTTCTTGAACGCATTCTTAGTGAGATCAAAGGCAGAATGATGGAAGAAATTGTCCTTCTTGAGACGAAGCTCGCCAAGCACAAGATGCAGGTATTTAAGTTGCAATTTGCTGTTGGTGAGTTTGATATGGTGGTATTTGATCCAGATACGCTCACATGCCAAATATACGAAATAAAACATTCGACCAAAGCAGTTCCCGCCCAATACAGACAATTAATCGATGAGAAAAAATGTGCTGAAACAGAGCATGAATTCGGAAAGATTACGGGCAGATATGTTATCTATCGCGGTGAACCTTTTTCGGAAAACGGCGTTGATTATCTGAACGTGGAAGATTATTTAAGACTACTTTGATACACGACTAAGTCCATTTGTTATTGAAAAAGTACAATTTAGGAAGCGATTATTGTAATCAAAGTGAGATTTGGTCCGAGCCGCTGGGAGGTGAATACGTTAATGGAAAACAGCACCATAGAAATTGAAGTTCTGAAGGCACAGCTGAAGGAACTTGAAAAGGAAAACGACTATCTAAAGACTCTTCTTCGGGATGCCGGAATCGACTATGCTCCTGCTTTCCAAAGCGAAGAGGCTGAAAACATCTCCGCGTTCGTGCCGAATCAGGGATCTCGTATTGTTCCAGTAGAAATCACGCGAAACCATGCCAGACAGTTTTTCTCCTATTTCTGGGGCAGACTGGATGTTTTCAGTAAACGCTATCAAAACAAGGCTACCGGGAAAGCTGGATATTTCCCGCAATGTGATAATTTCTGGCGAAGAGGGATATGTCCTAAAGCTTCCGGCATATCGGTCAAATGTAAAGATTGTAATAATCGATGCTGGACAAAACTTGAGGGAAGCCAGATAGAAGCCCATCTTCGTGGAATGAAAGAAGACGCATCTGACGTAATCGGAATATATCCTTTGTTCCCGGATGGAACATGCAGATTACTGGTATTCGACTTTGACAACCATGACAAAGGTGCTGAAGAGCAGGACTATGCAAATACCGATGAAAGCTGGATCGGCGAAGTCGATGCACTTCGTGAAATCGGAAAGCAAAACGGTATCCCGATGCTCGTTGAGCGTTCCCGTTCCGGACGAGGAGCACATGTATGGATGTTTTTCGACTCACCCGTACAGGCATCACTGGCACGCAGATTCGGATTTGCGTTACTGGAAAAGGGTGCAGAATCCGTCAATATGACATCTTTCCGGTTTTATGATCGAATGCTGCCGGCACAGGATTATTTGGAAGATGGTGAACTCGGCAACCTGATAGCCCTCCCGCTTCAAGGACAGGCATTGAAGAACGGCAACAGCGCGTTTGTTGATGAAAACTGGAATGCGTATCCGAATCAATGGACCGCTTTTCAATCAACAACAAAGCTGTCGACAGCGCAAATTGAGGATTTGTTTAGACAATGGAACGTGCAAACAGATGCTCTCTCTATTGATGATGCTGCTCACTGCAAGGCAAGCAGTGATAAGCCCTGGGAACGCAGCAAACGATTCCACAAAGAAGATGTACATGGAAAGCTAAAAATCACGCTCTCCAACATGATATATATCGAAAACGGTAATCTGCAGCCACGGATTCAAAACCAAATACGTAGAATGGCTGCATTCCTCAATCCGGTGTTTTTCCGTAACAACGCCATTGGCCTGTCGAATTTTGCCAACTCCCGATATATTTATCTTGGCGAGGATGACAGTGGGTATATCTGTATTCCGAGAGGCCTTTTAGAACAATTGATAGAACGCTGCAAAGAGGCTGGTATTTCTTATGCGCTTTCTGATAAACGATGCGCCGGAATTAGTATTAAGGCAGAATTCGTCGGAGAATTACGGGAAAGCCAGGATAAGGCCGTTGATACGATCCTGCAGTATGATAATGGTATCTTGAGCGCCGCTACTGCTTTTGGTAAAACAGTTGTCTGTAGCAATCTGATTGCGCAGCGGAAAGTCAACACACTGATTCTTTTGGAATCGTCTTCGCTGATTGAGCAATGGGAGAAGGCTCTATCAACCTTCCTGTCAATTGACGCAGAACTTCCAGAATACAAGACAAAGACCGGGCGCGCAAAAAAACGAAAAAGCCTTGTAGGTGTTATTCAGGGAGCTAAAGACACTTCCACTGGCATTGTAGATATTGCGATGGTCGGGTCTCTATTCAAAAAAGGCGAACCGCACCCGCGCCTGAAAGAATACGGTATGGTTCTTGTGGATGAGTGTCACCACAGTGCTTCTGATACTGTCAGCCGGGTGCTGCGCGAGATTTCAGCCAAGTACGTTTATGGTGTAACAGCAACTCCATTCCGTGGAGATGGTCTTGAAAGGATCAATGAAATGCTGCTCGGGTCGGTTCGTTTCCAATATACAGCGAAAGAAAAGGCTGAAGAGCAAGGGATCGACCATCTGATTGTACCTCGTTTTACCAGGACTGTTAGCCCGCACAGGCGGGACAAGCTACATATTAACGAAGCCTATGAAATTATCCGCAATAATGATATTCGCAACGAGCAGATTGCAGGTGATATCAGGCTATGCATAGAGTCCGGCCGAACTCCGGTTGTTTTAACACGTTTTACCGATCACGCCGATGTTCTTTATGACTTGGTAAAGAATATCGCAAAGCACGTATTCCTTCTCACAGGTAATAAATCCAAAAAGGAGCAGCGGGAACTACGTTCTCAAATGGATACTGTTCCAGCAGATGAATCTCTGATTCTGATTGCTACCGGGCAGCTCATCGGCGAAGGTTTTGATTACCCGCGTCTGGATACTTTGATTATGGCAGATCCGGTTGCCTGGAAAGGTGTGGTCGAACAGTATGCCGGTCGTCTTAACCGGGATTATGAAGGTAAACAAAATGTAATGATCTACGATTACATTGATGCCAACATCCCGGTGTTTGATAACATGTATGCTAAACGGATGAGGGCGTATAAGAGAATCGGATATAAGCTTTTTTCCAACGAGGCTGTGGAAAAGCAGTCTGTTAATGCTATTTTCGATTCTGATTCTTATGGTTCCGTATATGAGCAGGATCTTAAAGAAGCTGTCAGCGATATCGTGATTTCCAGCCCAACACTCGGCAAGCATAAGGTTATGCGTATGTTGAGAGTTCTTAAGGAACGGCAAGAGGCTGGAGTAAAGGTTACCATCGTTACCTGGCATCCGGATTCCTATATGTACGGTCGTGAAGATCACCGAATTGAACTTATGGAAGATTTACGCAATGCCGGATTCAACATTGAACTTATTGAGGATAACTGTGAGCATTATGCCGTTATTGATAATGAAATCGTTTGGTATGGCAGCATGAATCTGCTCTCCAAGGATGATGTTGAGGATAACATCATGCGCGTTGTCAGCAAGCAAATCGCTGTGGAACTACTGGAAATGACGTTCAAAAAGGGAAACCGGCTTCATCAGTATGAGCTGCCTCTTCCCCTATGATTATATAGCGCCCCGCCACCAATTGGTGGCGAGGGGAGAAACCCGTGCGTCCATGCCGTAAAAATGTAGTGTTTTCAATGGTTTTTGTTCGTGTTCTCTCAGGTTAGTTCTACCCTTTATGACCAAGAAGATGAAGACGGAGATGCGGAGCTGAGTCACAGAACTCCTCGCGAAGAAGGGGCGTAAGCTCGACCTCAAGTCCGGGCAGATCGACATCGAGGATCTCTACGGAGAGTTCCTGAAGCTCAACAACGCCGACATGTACACGCCTTCGGGCAACCGCAGGAGCTTCGACTCTCTGCACTTCGACTACAACCTCGCCAACATCGTGAAGGCAATGAAGGGGCAGCCGAAGCAGGGCAGAAGTCAGTTCCTCTCCGGCGCCGGAAGCGTAAAGGGAGCCGCGCTCAAGTCCTTCTCCAGCATCGAGGATGTACGCGCCGAGATTGACCGTCTCGTCTCCGACGAGAGCGATGAATCGAAGGCGGCTTACGAGAAGTTCAGCGGCGACACGCAGGCGCTTGCCGGCAGAGTGGCTGACGATCTTTTTGACGGCGCGGAAATCCTGGCTGACATTCTCGGAAGGGCGAAGAGTGTTTCCGCCATCGAGCGCTACTTGAACAACGAGTACGGCTTCCTTGCGACGGAGCGCGGCCTCGATTTGTCCGAGCTCGCAAAGGGCATTTATGCCCTCGGCAAAGAGGCGAACACGCTGCCGATGGAATACTTCGAAGCGAAGACCTACCGCGCCTTCCCGTTCAGCGAAGCCGCCGGCATCGTTGTGCCGGATACGCTGCCGAATAAGACGCAGAAGAAGCTCTCCGATCTCGGAGCAAATGTTCTCAC
>JAZUHB010000091.1:0-8731 GCA_045641505.1 Bianqueaceae bacterium
CGATCCGACTTGGCCGTCCCTTCCACGGCGCCTGCTCGCTCCGCGTGAACGTGGCGCTGCCGACCGCGAAGCTCGAGGAGGCCCTGCACAGGCTGGACGCGGTGCTGAAATAACGGGCGGAACGCCGGTGGCGGCTTGACAAACGGCGCTTTAGCGTGTTAAAATCGCGTTCGTAGTTTTCATTTCCCAAGGAGGATTTTCCTTTGCTCATCGTCAAGAAATTCGGCGGCAGCTCCGTGGCGGATGCGGAGCGCGTCCGTCACGTAGCCGGGATCATTGCCCGGGACGTGCGCGCCGGTCATAAAGTAGTGGTCGTCCTGTCCGCTCAGGGCAAAACCACCGACCGCCTCATCGGCAAGGCGAAGGAGCTCGCGGCCGAGCCCTCGAAGCGGGAGCTCGACATGCTGCTGGCCATCGGCGAGCAGGAGTCCGTGGCTCTGATGTCGATCTGCCTGAACGCGATGGGGATCAGCGCGGTCTCGCTGAACGCCTTCCAGGTGCCGATGAACACCACCCGCGTCCACGGAAACGCGCGGCTGAAGTCTGTCGAGACCCTCCGCATGAAGGAGGAGCTCGAGCAGGGCCGGGTGGTGCTGGTCACCGGCTTCCAGGGCGTCGACAGCCGCGGCGATTTCACGACCCTCGGCCGCGGCGGCAGCGATACCACCGCCGTCGCGCTGGCCGCCGCGCTCTCCGCGGACCGCTGCCAGATCTACACCGACGTGGAGGGCGTCTACACCGCCGACCCGCGCGTGGTGCCGGATGCCCGCAAGCTCCGCGAGATCGGCTACGATGAGATGCTGGAGCTGGCCTCCACCGGCGCGAAGGTGCTGCATAACCGCTGCGTCGAGCTGGGCCGCAAATACAAAGTCGAAATCGAGGTGCTCTCGAGCATGACCGATGCCCCGGGCACCCTCGTCAGAGAGGATAGCAAAGTGGAAAAAATGCTGATTTCCGGCGTCGCCGCCGACCGTAACGTGTTGCTCTGCACCATCTTCGGCATGAAGAACGAGCCCGGCCAGGCCTTCCGTCTGTTCCAGAAGCTGGGCGCCGCCGGCATCAACGTCGACATCATCCTGCAGTCCGTCCCGCACGACGGCGACAAGTGCATGGCCTTTACCGTCCGCAAGGAGGATGAGGCCGAGACCCGCCGCGTGATCGACGAGTACGCGAAGGAGACGGGCGGCATCAGCGCCTTCTACCGCGACGACCTGGCCAAGGTCTCCGTGGTCGGCGCGGGCCTGACCTCCAACCCCGGCACCGCGAGCCTCGTCTTCGAGGCCCTCTTCGACGTGCAGATCAACATCGTGATGATCACCACCTCCGAGATCAAGATCTCCGTGCTGGTGGACGCCGCCGAGGCCGACAGCGCGGTCCGCTCCATCCACGAGCGCTTCAAGCTCTACGAGGGCTGATTCTTCCGCAAAAATAAAGGAGTGCCGAAGCACTCCTTTTTTCGTGTTCTGGGCGGACCTTACGCGAGATGCTCCCGCACCTCCTCGTAGACCGTGAGGTGCTCCGGCTCGTTCAGGATCTCGTGCCGCATCCCGGAGAACAGACGGGAGCTGACGGCGCGGTAGCCGCGCCCGCGCAGGAACGCGACGGCCGACGCGAAGAGCTTCGCGTTCGTCATGCAGGGATCGTCCGCGCCGGAGACGAAGTGGATGGGCAGCTCGGGCTTCGCCAGGCTCCAGCCCTCGGTCTCGTAGCAGGCGCCGCAGAGGGTGAAGAGGGCCTCGTAGCCGTTCAGGGTGAAGGTGAAGCCGCACAGCGGGTCGGCGTCGTAGGCTGCGACCGCGTCCGCGTCGGTGTTCAGCCAGCAGTTCGGGGACGTTTCGCCCTTGAAGGGCTTCGCGTAGGAGCCGAAGGCCATGCCGGTGATCAGCTTGCTGCGGTGACGGTCGCCCTTCGATTTTTCGAGGAAGCGGACCAGGCCGAGCGCGATCTTCGCGGCGGGGTTCTCGCTGACGCAGCCGCTCACGACCAGCGCGTCCAGATCCTTGTCATACTGCTTCAGATAGCAGCGGACGATCAGCGAGCCCATGCTGTGGCCGAAGAGCGTGAGGGGAAGACCCGGGAATTTCTCCCGGAAGAAGAGGGTCATCTGGTGTGTGTCCTCGACGACGGCCCGGCCGCCGTCCTCGCCGAACCAGCCTAGATCCTCCTGCGTCCGCACGCTCTGGCCGTGGCCGCGGTGATCGTGGATCAGGCAGGCGTAACCCTGCGCAGCGAGCCATTCCATGAAGGGCAGATAGCGTTCCTTGTACTCGGCCATGCCGTGGCAGAACTGGACCAGGCCCTTCGGCGCCTCCTCGGGGGTGACCAGCAGCACGGACAGCGGAAGACCGTCGACGGCCGACGCGACGGTAAAGTATTCTTGTTTCATTTTCGGGACCTCCACGTGTTTTTCTGACCCGATTATAACATGCCTCGCAAGTTTCTTGCAATAGAGCGGTGTTTTTGGTAAAATCGTACGAGAATGTATATAGAAGGGAGGGGGGAGCATGAGCGGAAACACGGAGCAGCTGACGAAGCGTCTGCGCGAAGCGCTCGACCCGGGCGCGGCGGAGATCATCCGTCTGCTCGAGGCGGCGGGCCACGAGGCCTGGGCCGTCGGCGGCTGCGTGCGCGACATGCTGCTCGGCCGCGAGCCCAAGGACTGGGACGTGACCACCTCCGCCTCGCCGGAGGAGATCAAGGCGGTCTTCTTCCGCACCTTCGATACCGGCATCAAGCACGGCACCGTGTCCGTGCGGATGTTCGGCAGCACCTACGAGGTCACCACCTACCGGGTGGACGGCAGCTACGCCGATCACCGCCGCCCGGACGAGGTGCGCTTCACCGCCTCGCTCGCGGAGGATCTTTCCCGCCGCGATTTCACCGTGAACGCGATGGCCTTCCACCCGGAGCGGGGTCTCACCGACCTCTTCGACGGGCAGGGGGACCTCCGGCGCCGGGTCGTCCGCTGCGTCGGCGTGCCCTCCGAGCGCTTCGACGAGGACGCGCTGCGCATGCTCCGGGCCCTCCGCTTCGGCGCGTATCTGGGCTTTTCCGTGGCGCGTGAGACCTTCGCGGCCATCCGGAAGCAGCGGGAGCTTCTCGCCTACGTGAGCAAGGAGCGGATCAGCGAGGAGCTGAACAAAATTCTCGTCTCCGGCCATCCGGAGCAGATCCGCCGCGTGCAGCGCGCCGGGCTGATGCCCTGGTGCGTCCCGGCCTTCGACGGCCGGAATTTCCCTTATGACAGCCTGAACCGGGTGCCGGCCGAGCGCGTGCTCCGCTGGGCCCTGTTCCTGCAGCGGCTGACGCCGGAGGAGACCGACGCGGCGCTGCGCGACCTTCGCTTCGACAACGAGACCCGCCGACGGGCGGTCCGGCTCGCGGAATACCGTGAGACGCCCTTCCCGCGGGAGGCGGCCGCGGCCCGGCACTTCCTGCACGGGCTCGGCCCCGAATATTTCGAGGAGCTGGTGAGCTGCCGCCGGGCCCTCGGCACGCTGGATGAGGAGGCGGCCGCGCTCGTCCGCGGCGAGCTCTCCGCGCCCCTGTCGCTCCGGGATCTTGTCCTCGGCGGCAAGGACCTCCTGGCGCTCGGCGCGCCGAACGGACAGCGTCTCGGCACGATGCTGGAGGAGCTTCTCCGCGCCGTGCTGGACGACCCCGCGAAGAACGAGCGCGGGGCGCTGGAGGCGCTGGCCCGCGCGCTCATCGCGGCGGAGCCCTGCGAAGACTGAATGTTCGTCCGCGGCGGAATTGCCCTGAAACCGTTGGCAATTCCGGCTGTATGTGGTATAATCGCTTAACCAATACTTGAACAGGAGACCGTATGGAACCGAAAGAACTCACTCCCGAAGAACAGGAGGCGCGCCTGCGCTGGATGCAGGATGTTCTGGACGGCAAAGACGTGCTCTATCCCGCGAAGGGAGAGGAGGACGCCCGCGGGGCGGAATCTGCCGCGGCCGAGCCCGAGTCCGCCGAGTCGGAGCCCGTGCCCGCGGATGACGCCGCCGACGCCGGGCCCGAGGAGCCCGAGGATTCCGCGCCGGACCGCTCCGAGCCCGAGTGGCTGGCCGACGGCCGGGTCGATTCGGCTCTGGACGAGCTCTACGCGGACGCCGCGCCCGCGGAGGAGGAAGAGGTTTCCCCCGAGGAGCTCCGCGACAATCTGAACAATTTCGTCCGCTGGCTGGCGCTCGCCGCCGCCTTCGTGATTTTCGTCTGCTTCGGCGTCGCCGCCATCATGTACTTCGACAAGGTGCAGCGCACCACCGGCCAGGAGAGCGCGTCCGAGGAGATCAGCGAGCCCGTCTACCGCATCCGCGAGACCTCCGGCGTCGTCACCCGCGTTTCGGGCACCCGCATCACCGTCTACAACGCGGTGGAGGGCGCGTCCGAGGTGATCGACCTCGCCGGCGCGAAGAAGATGACGGATGAGTACGGCCTCGAGATCGAACTCGAGGAGGTCGTCGTCGGCAGCATCGTCCAGATCCAGATCAACGAGGGCGAGAGCGTGGTCGAGCTTTTCCGCTTCACCGCCCAGGCCGAGCATCTGACCTGCGTCACCGGCCTCAGCTTCCGGCAGCAGCCGGAGCGCACTCTGCCCGCGGACGAGCCCGACGGGGAGGACCCCGCGCCCGCCGATGAGCCCGACGGGGAGGATCCCGCGCCCGCCGACGCGCCGCGCACCCTCCGGGTCAACGGCAGCGACTACACCTATGACGACAAGCTCCTTCTTTTCTATCACGGCGAGGTCCTCGAGCCCGAGCAGCTGAACGAAAAGATGGTGGTCAACGTAAACGCTCTCGACGGGCACATCTACACGATGGACGTGCTCTGCGGCGAGGGCATCATCAAACTGAATTCCATCCCGCAGGATTATCTCGACACGACGCTGGTGCTGAAGCCCGCACTGGGCGACGAGCAGAGCGTAGTGCTCACGCAGGATCTGCGGCAGATATCCGCCACCGAGGGCGTGAACGCCTACCGCGTGGAGACCGCCGAGGGCGAGATCCTGGCCGAGGGCGAGATCTACGTGCAGGGCTCCGGCAAGAGCGCGCTGCTGACGCTGCTCCCGCTGGAGAAGCACAGCGGCATCGTGGTCTTCCGCATCAACGTGAAGACCGCCGTCATCGAGATCGAGGGCGAGCCCTACGCGAACGGCGCCGAGATCCTGCTGCCCTACGGCACCTACACTGCGAAGGTCTCGGCCGAGGGCTACCGCTCCGCGGACATCGAGGTCACGGTCGGCCAGCCCTACTGCCTGGTCGACGTCAATATCAACGCGCTGCGCTCGCAGCTGATCCTTTCCTCGAGCTATTCGGGCGTCGTGGTCCGGATCATGGAGATGGTCTCCTCCGACCCGAATACCGGCGAGCCGGTGTGGGGCCGCGAGAACTCGATCACCCTGCGCGGCGTGTCGCTCACGGTGCCGCTGGAGGCGGGAACCTACCGCATCGTCGCGGAGCTCGAGGGCTACGAGCCGCTGGAGCTTACCGTGACGCTCCACGCGAACGAGGCGGACCAGGTGCTGTTCCTGACGAGCTTCAAGAAGATCATCGAGCCGGAGCCCTCGGAGCCCGAATCCGAATCCGAGCCCGAGCCCGAGTCCGAGGAGCCTTCGGAACCTGATTCCGAGGAACCCTCCGAGGAGGAGTCCGGCGAGCCGTCCGAGGACGAGTCCGGCGAGCCCGATTCCGGAGAGGAGTCCGAGACGGCCGCGGAGTCTGCCGGGGAATCCCGCAGCGATACGCCCGAGCACTCTCCTGTCCCGACGAACGGCCGGGAAAAGGAGTCGAAGCCTGATCTGGCGGAAGAGGAAAACTGACACGAAAGCGCCGGCGGAGACCGGCGTGCGGCGGACGGCCGGGTCGAACGAAAAGGCGATCCGGCTGTTCTGCTAAGGAGGAGCAAGTGGGAGAAAAAGCGATCTGCCAGCGCGGCTACGCGAAGATCAATCTGGCGCTGGACGTGAGGGGCCTCCGGGAGGACGGCTATCACGAGGTGGCGATGATCATGCAGACGGTCAAGCTCTGGGACGAGGTCACCGCGGAGCGGGTCGACCCGGCCGAGGCAGGCCCGGACTGCCCGCCGATCACCGTCGAGTGCAATCTGCCCTACGTGCCCCGGGACGAGCGCAACCTGGCCTGGAAGGCGGCCGCGCTCTTCCGCGAGCGGACGGGGATTACCGAGCCGGTGCGGCTCCGGATCTACAAGAAGATTCCGGTGTCGGCGGGTCTCGCGGGCGGCAGCGCCGACGCGGCGGCCGCTCTCAAGGCGATGAACCTGCTGTTCGGAACTCATCTGCCGATGCAGAAGCTGATCGAGCTCGGCGCCGAGATCGGCTCCGACGTGCCCTTCTGCCTGATCGGCGGCACCTGCCTGGCCACCGGCCGCGGCGAGATCGTCGAGCGCATCCGGCCCCTGCCTGAGGCGACCGTGGTGCTGGTGAAGCCGGATTTCGGCATTTCCACTCCCTGGGCCTACCAGCAGTTCGAGGAGGACAAGGTCACGAGGCGGCCGGATCTTCCGGCCATGCAGAAGGCCATCGCCCAGAGGGATTGGGACGGCATCGCCGCGCAGATGGTCAATCTGCTCGAGCCTCCGGTGCTGAAGGAGCACCCGATCCTCAACCATATCAAGAACGACCTTCTGGACAAGGGCGCGACCGCCGTGCTGATGAGCGGCTCGGGCCCCACCGTCTACGGCATCTTCGCGGAGGAAAAGAGCTCCTCGAAGGCCTATAAATTCATGAAGAAATACTACGGCTCCCGCTACACCGTGCTGGAGCGCGAGCTGTATCAGCCGGGCGGCAGACGTCCGGCGCCCTGACCCGCGAAAAGGAGACAAGGCATGAAGATCGTCAAGAGAAACGGCAGCGAGGTCGAGTTCGACATCATGAAGATCATCGCGGCCATCGGCAAGGCCAACGAGGCGGCGGACGAGGAGGTCCGCCTGACGCCCATGCAGATCCGCCGGCTGGCGGAGAGCGTGGTGCTCTCCTGCGAGGCGATGGACCACGTGCCCACCGTCGAGGAGGTGCAGGATCTGGTGGAGTACCAGATCATGGCCCACGGCGCCTTCGAGGTGGCCCGATCCTACATCCGCTACCGCTACACCCGGCAGCTGGTCCGCATCTCCAAGAAGACGGGCGGGCAGGCGGAGACGGAGACCTCGCTGACCGACCTGGCCGGGCTCCTCGCGGAGAACGGCGAGAAGCCGCAGAGCTTCAGCGCCGCCGTGAGCGCCGCCGTGAAGATCCTCGTGCAGGAAGCAGCTGCCCATGACGGCAGCGCCGCGTTCCCGCTGGCGGACCTGGTCCCCTACGTGGCCGCGAGCCGCGAACTCGAGCGCCGTCATGCCGAGGCCGAGCTGCGCGAGGCGGGGCTTTCCGCCAAGAAGGAGCAGCTCGAGCAGATCGCCGGGGCGCGCCTCGCCCGCGAGCTCCGCGAGGGCATCGCCGCCCTCCTGTCCCAGACCGAGGCCCTGATCGCCGCCTCCGGCCGCACGCCGGAGCTCAGCGTCCGCGTCGGTCTCGCGGAGCTGCCGGAGGGTCCGGAGCGGGACGACCTGCGCCTGCTCGCGGAGGAGCTGCTGCTGGCGCGCGGCACGGCCTGCCTTCAGCTGTAAGGGAAGCGGCCCGTGACGAGAGAAGCAAACGAACGCATCGACGGACTGGTGCGTGAAGTCATATTCGAAAACGAGGATACCGGCTACAAGGTCCTCGAGATCGAGACCGCGGAGGGAGATCTCGCGACCCTCGTGGGCACCCTGCCCGGCGTGAGGGCGGGCGAGACGATCCAGGCGGCCGGTTTCTGGGACGAACATTCTACCTACGGAGAGCAGTTTCGGGTCTGCTCTTTTTCGCATGCCCTTCCGCAGGGCGCCGCGGCGATGGAGCGCTATCTGGCCTCCGGCGCCGTCAAGGGCGTCGGCGAGGCGCTCGCGCACCGCATCGTGGAGAAATTCGGCGAGCGCACCTTCGAGATCCTCGAGCGGGAGCCCGAGCGGCTCGCGGAGGTGAAGGGCATCGGCCCCTCCGCCGCCTGCTCGATCGGCGAGCAGTTCGCCGCCGGCCGCGACATGCGGGACGTGCTGATGTTCCTGCAGGAATACGGCATCAGCGCCGCCTACGCGGTGGAGATCTACCGCGAGTTCGGCGCGCGCACCGTGGAGACCGTGAAGAACGATCCCTACGTGCTGGCGGAGCGGGTGCGGGGCATCGGCTTCCTGCGGGCGGACGAGATTGCCGCGAAGATGGGCATCCCGCGCAACAGCGAGGGCCGGCTCCGGGCCGCGGTCCGCTATCTTCTGCAGGAAGCGGCCGCGCAGGGCGGGCACACCTATCTGCCCCAGCCCCTGCTGGAGGACCGCCTGTACGAGCTGACCGGCATCGAGGGGACCGAGGCGGAGAACGTCCTCGTCTCCATGGCGATGGACGGCAAGCTGATCATCAAGAATCCGCCGGAGCAGGATCCGCAGATCTTTCTGACCTACCTTTTCCGGGCGGAGGCCGGCGCGGCGGCGAGGCTCACTGAGCTCGCGCGGACGAAGCGGCTCACGGCGATCGGCGACAAGGAGCTCGCGGCGGCGCAGAAGAAGCAGCGCATCACCCTCTCGGAGGAGCAGCTCTCCGCCGTGAAGGCGGCCCTCACCGAGGGCGTGCTGGTGATCACCGGCGGCCCAGGCACCGGCAAAACGACCATCATCAATCTGCTGCTGGAGCTCCTCAGGC
>JAZUHB010000092.1:0-35385 GCA_045641505.1 Bianqueaceae bacterium
GGGTGCGGCAGGGTACGCGGCCGGGTGCGGTGGGGTGCGGCAGGGTACGCGGCCGGGTGCGGTGGGGTGCGGCAGGCCAATAGGTGTAAACGGCCGATTTCCGGGGAAAAAACCACAAATTCTGATCCTTGATAGGTGAAAACGCACTGAAAAACGGCAAACCCACTCAACTGTCGGAACAGTTTGTGGTTTTTTCAGGCCGAAAAAGTGATTTCCACCTATTTCATTTGAAAATTGTGGTTTTTTACCCCTGAAAAAAGTGATTTACACTCAACCTGCCCGCGGCGGCGCTTTCCGGGACCCACGGCGCCGCGCCACGTACCCCTCGCGGCGCAATCACGTACCCACCGCGCCGCGCCACGTACCCGCGGCGGCGCGTCCGGCCCTCCCCCGTCCTTGCCAAAAGACGCCGGATACGCTATACTGAGGGATAGGAAACACGTGAAACGCGAAAAAAAACACACAAGGAGAACAACCATGAACGAAGCCCCCGCCAAGCGCAAGAGCTCATCCTTTTTCTATGCCCTCGGCATGTTCGGGACCAGCATCCCGATCAACATGTTCAAGACCTGGGCCCTCACCTTCTACGTCGATAAGCTGGCGCTGATCGACACCACGCAGTTCGCCCTGATCACCCTGCTCTACACTTTCCTGGACGCCATCGACAACCCGATCTACGGCTTCCTGAGCGACCGCACCCGCACCCGCTTCGGCCGCCGCCGTCCGTGGCTCGCGATCGGCGCGCCGCTCCTGATCCTCTGCTACATCCTGTTCTTCAACCCGCCCGCGGCCCTCGCGCCCGGCAGCGCCTTCAGCTACATTCTGCTGATGTACTTTCTGACCGGCACGCTGGACTCACTGATCAACACCAACTACGGCGCACTCTTCCCCGAGCTCTTCCCGAGTGAGCAGGAGCGCGGCAAGACCAACATCATCCGCCACATCTTCGAGCTGCTGGCGATGGCCTTCTCCATCGCGCTGACGCCCGTCATCACCGAGAAGCTCGGCTACGGCACGACCGCGCTGGTCTACGGTCTGGTCGCCCTCGTCGTGATCCTCCTGATGACCTTCACCGCCCACGAGGACCTCTCCGTGCAGAAGGAGGCCCAGCCGGGTCTCTGGTCCACCGTGAAGGACATCGTGAAGAATCCCCACTTCTGGATCTTCGGCGTCACCAACGGCTGCTACGCCGCCGGTATCGGTCTGGCCCAGGCCGTCGTCGGACTCTACACCAAGTACTACCTCGGCCGCGAGGACGGGCTTTCCAGCACGATCCTCCTCGGCGTCTTCCTGGTCTGCGCGATCGTGTTCATGCCGGTGTGGGGCGTGATCATGCGAAAGCTCCAGGTCATGAAGGCCTGGCGGATCGCGTTCCTCTGCGTCACCGTCACGGTGCTGCCGCTGTTCTTCACGAAGAACTACACGCTGGCGGCCGTCGCGATCGCCATCCTCGGCGCCTCCGTCTCCGGCATGTTCGCCACGATGGACCTGGTCGGCACGAAGATCCTGGACGAGGACCGTCTGAAGAACGGCATGCGCCGCGAGGGTCTCTACAACAGTCTGATCTCGATCCTGAACAAGGTGAGCGGCCTGTTCACCTCGCTCGCCTACCTGCTGGCCGGCAAGGTGTTCGGCTACATGGACGGCAACAATGTGGGCGACCGCCCCGACATGGCGGCCCGCTTCCTGCTGGTCATCGCGCCCTTCGTGCTCTTCGCGGCGGGCTACGTCCTCTCTCATTTCCTGCACTTCGATGAACGCTACGAGGCGCCTGTCGACGCCGAAAAGGAGTAATACATGGCGGTTTGCACGCTGAATTTCTGTTCCCGTTATCTCAAGAAAAGCACGGAGCTTACGCTCGTCATCCCGGACAGCTCCCATATCGGTGGCCGGGCTCTGTCGGAGCGTAAGGTCCTGTGGCTGCTGCACGGCCTGTCCAACAACGATACCGCCTGGGTCCGCCTGTCCCGGATCGAATGCTACTGCGAGGAGCACGATCTCGTCGCGGTGATGCCGGACGGCGAGCGGAGCTTCTACTCGGACGATTTCCACGGCCAGAACTACTTCGGCTACATCACCGAGGAGCTGCCCGAATACCTGGAGCAGGTCTTCGGCCTGAGCCGGCGCCGCGAGGACAACTTCATCGCCGGCCTCTCCATGGGCGGCTACGGCGCACTCCGGATGGGACTCACCTACCCCGAGCACTACTTCGCGGTGGGCAGCTTCTCCGGCGTGACGGATCTTCGCGGCCTGTTTCTGCCCGAACTCATGACGCCCGAGCGCGTGCACGATTTTGCTTTTCTGAAGGAGCAGGTCGGCGACCCGGCGGCGAGCCCGATGAACCCGCCGGTGCTTCTGGACCCTGAAAAGGACAAGGACCTCAAGCTCTACATCTCCTGCGGTCTCGAGGACGATCTGCTGGCCCTGAGCTACGCGTTCGAGGCCCGCTGCCGGGAGCTCGGCATCCCATACCGCTGCGAGCATCCCCACGGCGGCCATGAGTGGAACGAGTGGGACCGCGCTGTGCAGTCCTTCATCCGCTTCGCGCTGGAAGAGGAAAAATGAAGACTTTCACGATCGAACATCATATCGGCAAGGAAACGGAAGGAAGGTATTACCTCCTTCCGTTCCTTCTGGAAGGCTGCGCAGACCCCGAGGTGCTGACGGTCTCCTACACGTATCCGAAAAAAGGCCAGGGCCTCCTCGGCCGTGAGCCCGAGCCCTGCATCGTGGACCTTGGGCTGCAGGGTCCCGACGGCGAGTTCCTGGGCTGGAGCGGCTCGAGCCGCGGCTCCGTCTTCATCTCGGCGGCGGATTCCACCGAGGGCTACCTCACCCGCTCCGTCACGCCGGGCGAATGGGGCATTCTCGTCGGCGCCTACAAGGTCCCGGCGGGCGGCGTCGACGTGACCTACACCGTCTCCCTCGGCACGGGCGAGCCGCGCTTCTACTACGGCGACACGCACGTCCACTCCACCGCGAGCGACGGCCGCCTCGCCATCACCGAGCTCGGCGCGCTGGCGAAAAAGCGCGGGCTGGACTTCCTCTGCCTAGCCAACCACAACAATTACTCGGAGAACTTCTCGCTCCCGCACGTGAACGGCCTGAGCTTCATCCCGGCCGTCGAGTGGACCCACTACAAGGGCCACATGAACCTCTACGGCGTGGCCGCGCCCTTCGAGAACGGCTTCGTCGCGAACTCGCAGGAGGAGATGGACGACCTCCTTGCCCGCGCCCGCGAGATGGGCGCGACCGTCTCCGTGAACCATCCGGACTGCCCGCTCTGCCCCTACCTCTGGGAGGACCGCGGCAACTATGACATGATCGAGATCTGGAACGGCCCGATGACCGCCCGGAACACCCGCGCCATCGCCCGCTGGACGAGGGCCCTGAACGAGGGCCGTCATCTTCCCTGCACGGGCGGCAGCGATTTCCACCGGCCCCATGACTTCGCGCGGCTGGGCCGGCCCGTCCTGGCCCTGTGGGCGGCCGATCCCTCGCCCGCGTCGCTTCTTGAGGCAATGCGTGAGGGCCACTCCTTCGTCACCGCGCGGCCCGGCGGTCCCTTCGCGGTCCTGCGCTGCGGGAACGCCTTCATGGGGGACACCGCTTCGCCCGAGGACGGACGCCCGCATGATGGCGCCCCGCTCGAAAGCGGACGCCCGTCCGCCGACGGGCAGCAGTCTTCCGGCGGGCGTACCGTCACGCTCGAGACGAAGCGCTGCGGGCACCTGCGTCTCACGGCGGTCACGAACCTGGGCGAGACGAGGGTCCGCGGCGGCGCGTTCACCGTCCCCGACGGCGCCCGTTACGTCTACGTCAAGGGCAGCTTCCTCGGCGTGGTGCGGATCGTCACGAACCCGATCTATTTCGCGGACTGAGCCTACGCTCCGCCGCGGCAAACAAAACAAGAGCCGGACTCCTTCGAGCCCGGCTCTTTCTTTTTTGAAAATTTATTCTTTGTCTTCCTTCATCTGCGCGTCGCAGAAGCCCAGGAGATCCTTGGTGCTGAAGTTCGCATAGACGTCGCCCACGGCCTTGTTGAAGCGGGACAGATCCATGCCGTCCTCCCAGTCCTTCCGCAGGGTTTCCTTGAACTTGCGGGAGAACTCCGGCGTCATCCGGACCAGCCGGTGCGCGACCAGGGTCTTGTCGTGCGCGTCCACCAGGAACGCGTCCACGGAGTAGCCGCGGTGGCTCTCGCCGATGTCCGGCAGCTCCTTCTCACGCTCGGTGAGATGGGTGCTGTACGGGGCGTCGGACCAGCTGAGCCGACCGAAGCGGGAGAGAAAGAAGAGGACGCTGCGGAGCCGCGTCACGGCGAGCTCGACGCGCCCCTCCCGGAATTCCTCGATCTCCTCCTGCGAGGGACGGTTGAAGCGGTAGATGAGGAGCATCGTAAAGGGCTCCACGGAGAAGCTCACTCCCTCGCCCGGATCGAGCGGTAGGGGAAAAGCCTTTCCCACCTCGAAGCGGCTGTCGTTCTGACCGCCGGCCTTTTCCAGTAATTCCTGATTCGTCATGTTTCGCTTGCTTTCTGATTATTTGCACCGCTACGGCGTGCGGCGTTATTCTTCCGGATTTTCCACCGCCGAGAGCTTCTGCAGCGCGCGGGTCTTGATGACGGGCTTGCAGTGCTCGCGGATCAGGAGCTCCCCGTAGGGAACGTCCATCAGCCCGGAGGAGAACTCGTTCATCATGCTCATCACGTAGCCGGCCGTCCGGTCCATCTTCTTGAATTCGATCATCAGATAGTAGGACGCGCCCTCCTCGCGGTAGAGGCTGTTCTTGAGCCGAAGCTCCGGCTTGATGCGCGCCGCGGCGGCGAGCAGGTCCTCGAAGCGGTCGAAAATGTAGATCATCGGACGGGGGCCGGAATCCTTCGCGGCCTCGCCGGCCTGCGCCTCCAGCTCCTTCAGCAGCTCCTCGAGCTCGGCGGCCTTGCCGTCGGCCGGGGCAGCCGCGCTCTTCGCGCCCTCGGGACCGAGCCCGGGGACGTTGCCGGCGCTGAGACCGAGCTTCTCGGCCGCGCCGTTCACGAGCGTGACGGTGATCATCAGCTGATCGTCGGAAAGCGGGATGGCTTCGATCATCAGCGGCTGACCCTGCTCGTTGAAATTGAATTCACGGCGCGCCTCGGCCATCATGTCGTCGAACAGCGCCTTGGTTTTTTCAGAGCCGTAGGCCAGCTCTTTCACATTGAGATCCCGCTCTTCCAGGTCCTTGCGGCAGAGCATGAAGCGGATCTGGCTTTGGTTGATCCGGTCGACTTTCATACGGAAGCTTCCCCCTTTCTGCGGATTTCTTCGTTCTTTTTATTCCTCGTGGTTGGCCAGGTAGCCGTTGATGACATCGACGACCTCATCGCACTCCAGACCGTGCACGAAGCAGGCCTCCTCCAGAGACTCGCCCTGGGCAGAGGGGCAGCCCACGCAGTGCATGCCGCAGGCCATCAGGATGGGCGCGATCGCGGGATCGATCCCCAGCATCTCGCCGATGAGCATATCTTTATTAACTTCTTTTGCCATTTTGAAAAACCTCCGAAAAACGTGCCTGATTTTCAGGTCGTATTATATTATACACCTTCCGCGGGGCCTCGGCAAGGGGACGGCGAGGATTTTGAGCGGGTCTGCCCCCGCTTCCCGCCGCGGGCGCAAAATTTTCGGCTTTCCACTTGCGCTCCCCAAAAATCTACTGTAAAATATATGCGTACTCGGAGGCGAAGCCCCGTTTACGCACTATGATAGGAGGTATTGTTCCATGGCATATGTGATTTCTGACAGCTGCATCGCTTGCGGCGCCTGTGCTGCCGGCTGCCCCGTCGAAGCTATTTCCGAGGGTGATGGCAAATACGTGATCGATCCCGAGCTCTGCATCGAGTGCGGTGCCTGCGCGGACGGCTGCCCCGTCGGCGCTCCCGCTCAGGAGTAATTTCCGGAATCCGTCAGACAAGGTCCCGGCCGAACGGCCGGGGCTTTTTTTCTGCGCAAAACGCGGCGCGAGGATCGGCCGGGGGCCGCAGAGCCCTCCTCCGCCCGCCTCCCCGCACGAAAAAAGCCTGCCCCGTCGGGGGCAGGCTCTTTTTTCCGGCGGCGCACACGCTGTCTTGCGCCGTTTTCATCAGGTCTTACTTCTTGATCGCGCCGAGGCCGAAGGTGCCGTCCGCGAACTCAGCGAAGACGATGACGTACTCACCGGGAACCAGGATGGCGGGGTTGTCATTCCAGGCGCCGCTGTTCTCGTAGGTGGGCTGCTCGCTGTGAGGAGGCATGTACAGGGTGTCGGGGGTCAGAGACTTGAAGGTGGTGTTGCCGGCATCGGGCAGCCACTCCTGGGTCCAGGCAGCGACATCGCCTTCGACTTCGTACTTGGTCTTGATGACCTTGATGGCCTGGTTGCCGTCGAAGTTGGTGACAGCAGCGCCCGCGGTCAGAGCATAACCGAAGGTCCAGCCGGCGCCTTCGCCGACGCAGGTGTGATCGATCACGTACAGGTACTTCGCATCCTTGACGAGAGCCTTGATGGAAGCGACACGGGGATCGTTCGCGGCGATGGCGGTCATCTTGTACTCAGCCTTCAGGGTGGCGCCGTCAGCGGGCACGCCCCAGCCGTTGAACTGACCGGTGATGATGTAGGAGTACTCAGTGTTCTCCTTCACTTCTTCCTTGCCGCAGCCAACCAGCGCGAAAAGGCAGGTAACGGCCAGCAGAGCGGCCATAACCAGAGCAATAGCTTTTTTCATGATTTTCCCTCCATGAGAATTTTATATATCGACGCTTCTGAGCGCAGATACCGTTATCGGATGATGGCTGAGGTCCGGCCCGAAAGAGTGAGCCCGCCCTTCCGAAGCGACGCCTCGCCCTCGCCGGCGAAGCCGCGCAGGACCTTGCCGAGGCCGGAGACGTCCACGGTCACCTCGGTGCTGCCGAGGTTGTGGATCACATAGACCGTCGAGCCCTCATACGTGAAGCGCAGCCCCGCCACGGCGGAATTTCCGAAATAGACCGCGGAGACCTCGCCCCGGGCAATCTCGGGATTCGCGGCGCGCAGCGCCAGCAGCTTCTTGTAATGGGTGAAAAGACTGTCGTCCTTCCCGACCTGGGAAAGGACCGTCCCGTTGATCTGATTCTGCCCGGAGTAGCTCGCCGAGCCGGGATCGCGGACCGTGTCGCCGTCGCCCCAGAGCATCGCGAGCCGGCGGTTCGCGTCGGACATCGAGCTGCCGCGGCTTCCCTTCATGCCGATCTCCTCGCCGTAATAGAGGAAGGGGCTGCCGCTGTACAGAAGGTACAGGTTCGCGGCCATCTGCATCTGCCCGTTCGAGACGGAGAAGTAGCCGGCGCAGCGGTCCATGTCATGGTTCGAGAGGAAGGGACGGAGAATCGCGTCCGGATTCTTCGAGTGAATCAGATTGTAGTAATAGGCGGCGCTCGTGACGAAATACTCCGCGTCCTTCATCAGGACGGCCGAGCCGACGTAGCCCTCCGCCTGACTGAAGGGGAAGTCGAAGCAGCCGATCGCCTGATCGTAGAGCGCGATGCTCTCCTGAGCGGACCAGTTCTCGCCCACCAGGTAGACGTCGCTCTTCACGCTTTCGGCCATCGCGCGCAGGCGCCGGAGCACCTCCACGTTCTTCCCGTCGTCACCGTAGCAGAAATATTTGACCGCGTCGAGGCGGAAGCCGTCGATGCCCACGTCGCTGAGCCAGAAGGAAAAGATCTTGCCGATCTCCTCCCAGACGGCCTCGCAATCGTAGTTCAGCTCCGGCATGCCGCTGTCGAAGTTGCCCTCGTAGTACCAGTCCCGCCCCTCGGGATCGGTGGCGAAATAGTACCAGCCGCCGCCCGTATGCTCGGTGGAGACCGAGTAGAAATCGTAGTAGCGGCTCAGCGCGTCGCCCTCGCTGCGGGCCTTCTGCGCGGCCGTGAACCAGGGATGGTATTTCGAGGTGTGGTTCAGCACCAAGTCGATGATCAGCGTCATGCCCCGCTCGTGGCAGGCGGCGGCGAGCTCTTTCATGTCGTCCACCGTGCCGTAGGAGCTGTCGACCTTCGTGTAGCCCGTCACGTCGTACTTGTGATAGGAAGGGCTCGGGTTGATCGGCATCAGCCAGAGGCCCTCGACGCCGAGGCTCTTCCCGCTCGCGGGATCGCCGTCGTTGAGGTAGTCCAGCCGGTCGATGAGCCCCCGCAGGTCGCCCTTTCCGTCGCCGTTTCCGTCGGAGAAGGAGCCCACGAAGATCTCATAGAATACGCGGTTCTGATCGCTCACGGCGGCCGGCGCAAGCTCCCCGGTAAGCCGGAGGGCTTTTTCCTTCTGCCGGATCGACGGCCGGCAGCCCGCGAGGATCAGACAGAAACAGAGGACCAGGACGGCCCCGTACCGGAGGATGAGCTTCATATCAGCCCTTCACGGCGCCGGCGGTCGCGCCCTCGATGTAATAATTCTGCAGCAGCAGGAACAGGGTCACGATGGGGATCGCGACGCAGACGCAGCCCGCCGCAAAAGTCGTGAACACGTTGTTGTCCATGTGGGCGGAGTACAGCATCTGATAGAGGCCCACGGCGACGGTGTGCAGCTCCTTGTTCTCCTGTCCCATGACCACACGGGCGAAGATGAAGTCCATCCAGGGACCGGTGAAGGCCAGGAGCGCCGTGTAGATGATGATGGGCTTGCTGATCGGGATGATGATCTTCGTGAAGATCTGGGCGTGGGTCGCGCCCTCGAGCTTCGCGGATTCGACCAGCGCGTTCGGGATCGTGTCGAAGTAGCCCTTCGCCACGTAGAAGCCGAGGCCGGCGCCGGCGGAATAGCAGAGGATCAGCGCGAAGAGCGACTGGGTGATGCCCAGCGCCTTCAGGATGAAGTAGATGGCGACCATGCTCATGAAGCCGGGGAACAGGCCGAGGATCATCGCCAGGTTCATGAACGCCTTGCGGCCCTTGAAGCGGATCTTGCTCATCACGTAGGCGGTGGACAGGGTCAGCGCGGTGGAGAGCACGCAGGAGCAGACGGAAACGATCAGCGTGTTCAGCATCTGCCGCGGAAACTGGGTCTCGGTGAAAAGCTTCTTGAAATTCGCGAGGCCGAACTGCTTCGGCCAGTAGTTCGAAACGACCGTGCCGATCAGATCGCCCGAGGCGTTGTACTCGGTCCGGAAGGCGTTCAGGATGATCCAGAGGATCGGGTAGAGCCAGATCAGGGAAAGGAGGATCAGGGCCGCGTAGGTGAAAACGTCGCCGGCGATGCGGGCCGCGCGGGCGCTGCGGGTCTTTTTCGTTTTGCTCATTGGAACGTATCCTCCTCCTTGTAGGATTTGCTGCGCCGGTAGGTGATCAGCGTGATCGTGGCGGTGCAGAGGAAGGTCAGGATGCCGATGACCGCGCCCACATTATAGAGGGAGTTGTCGATGGTCAGCTTGTACAGCCAGGTGACCAGCAGGTCGGTCTTGCCGGCCTTGTAGCCTGCCACCGCCGGGCCGCCGCCCGTCAGCATGAAGATGATGTTGAAGGAGGTGATGTTCCCGATGAAGCTGGAAATCAGGTACGGCGTCGTGATGAAGAAGATATAGGGGAAGGTGATCTTCGCGAACATCTTGATCGGGCCGGCGCCGTCGATGCGGGCCGCCTCGTACATGTCCTGCGGGATGTTCATCAGGATGCCGCTGGTCATCAGCATCGTGTAGGGGATGCCGATCCACATGTTCACCATGATGATGGAGAACTTGATGAAGATGTCGTTGCTCCAGACCTTGCCGGAGGGCGCGAGCATGTAGTCGAGGCCGAAGAAATCGACCGGGACCTTGCTGATTCCGCTCTCCACCAGGAAGGTGTTGACGGGGCCGGAGAAGGACAGGAGGTTGCGGATCGCGAGCAGCGAGATGAACTGCGGAATCGCGATGGTCAGGATGAACACGGTGCGGAAGATCTTCTTGCCCTTGATGCCCTTGCGGTTGATCAGGAGCGCCAGGAGGATGCCGCCGAAGTAGCAGGTCCCGGTCGCGAAAAAGGCCCAGCAGAGGGTCCAGCCGGCGACGGGCAGGAAGCGCGCGCCGATTTCGCTGTCGGGCTGGGTGAAGAGCGAGACGAAGTTCTCGAGGCCCACCCAGTCGAAGAACACCTGGCCGTTCGCGTTGGCGTAGTCGGTGAAGGCGATCAGGATCATGTAGAGGGTGGGGAGCACGGTGAAGAGCAGCACGCCCACGATGGTCGGCGCGAGCATCGTCTTGTGGAAATCCTCGTCGCCCATCCGCGCCAGATCCTCCCGGAACGTGCGGGGCTTTCTGCCGCCGCGCTTCGCGAGGTCCGCCTCGTAGGAGCTTTGCACCGCCGCGTTCCAGATGACCAGGAACAGGGCGATTACGCCGATGGTGACCACGCCGAAGAGCAGCATCAGCATGGAGTTGTCGCCGATGATGACCTTCAGTTTGATCTCGTCGAAGCCGCCGGGGTTGGTGCCCAGGGTGATCAGGTTCGCCAGGGCCTTGCCGCCCAGGGGCGTCCCGTTCACTTCGGGGCAGAGGATCATGAAGGCGAGGAACGCGAGCTGGCAGAGGAAGAACAGAATGCCCTTCACGATCTGCCCGTTGCAGAGGTTCCCGACGCCCATAATCAGGTGCGAAATCTTCGTGCCGACGCTGCCGTCGGTAAAGCGGGTCCCGAGACAGCGGAAGAAGGCCGCGATGCCCTTGCCCGCTCTCACGAAGACGTTCCCTTTCTTAGCCATCGCTCATTCTCCTGCGGTCAGTTTGCTTTGCCGGTCTTCCAGATGGTCTCGATGCGGGCCAGACAGGCCTTCATCTCGTCGAGGGTGGTGTAGGCCTCCGTCTGGGTGGCGGTATCGTAACGGTTGATCAGATCCATGAAGATATCGGGGGCGCCGCTGGAGTAGTAGAACTGGTTGGCGAACTTATGGGCGGCAAAGGGCTGGGGGATGCCGTAGCCGGCCATGGAGACCTGCATCGCGGCGAGCTTCGCCTCGTTGCTGTCGAGCTTCATCGCGGCGAATTCCTCCGCGGCGTTCTTGTAGGCGGGCAGGTTGTTGCACTGCTCGAAGGACTGCTCCTGCACTTCCTTGGAGGAAAGGAACAGCATGATCTTGTCGAGCCAGGCGTGCTTCTCGTCGTCCACGTAGGCGCTCTTCACGAGGACCTTGCAGTCGGCGAAGGTGCCGGAACGGAACTCGGTGCCGGCGGGGATGGAGGTGCCCTCCACGTCCTCCGCGGTCACGGTGAAGGTGGGCAGCAGCGTGATGCCGAGGTCGTCGCCCAGGGCGGTCTTCACGCTCTGGAACTTCCAGGCGCCGCCGACCAGGGACAGAACCTTGCCGTCCGCCAGCAGGGTCGCGAAATCATCGGTGCCCTTGAAGGAGCCGCCGTTGGGATCCGCGAAGAAGCGCTGACCCCAGCGCAGCACGGAGAGCGTGTCATCGCCGGAGCAGTAGCAGTCATTCAGCACGCCGTCCACATAGAGACGGAGCGTGGAGCTGTTCTCGGGCAGCTGACGCGCCAGCAGCAGATAGGAGAAGTTGTAGCCGTCGTTGCCCATGACGGTGCAGGCCTTGACGTCGGGACCCGCCGCGGCGGCCGCCTCGGTGATGCCCTCCCAGGTCTTCACCTGCTCCTCGCTGACCAGGGCCTTGTTGTAGAACAGCACCAGGGCCTGGGAGATGTAGGGCACGGCGAACACGTAGCTGCGGTCGTTGATCTTGCTGGTGATGACCTGACGGAAGCTCTCGGAGTTGTCCGCTTCGATCTGGGCCAGCAGCGCGGAATCGGTGACGGGCGCGATGACGGGGCTCGTTCCGATCAGCTTGGCGAGGTTGTCGTGGGGCACGGTGAAGATGTCGGCGCCCGCCTCGGGATCATTCAGGAACGACGCGGCAGCGGAGCTGGAGTCCACGCCCTTGACGACGATCTGATAGGGGACCTCATTGTCGGTTTTATACTGATCCAGCAGCCCCTGATAGAACTCGGCGGATTCCTCGCCGACCCACACGGTGATGGTGGGCGCTTCCTTTTTGCAGGCTGCGGTAAAGAGCATGGGGCAGACGAGCGCGGCCGCGAGGACCAGCGCCAGAACGCGTTTTTTCATGGTTGACCTCCGATATTTGGACACGAAATGGGTAAGTTTGTGCAAAAAGTATACATTACTCAGTTGAAAATTGCAACATATTTGTTGATTTTGGACAATGAGGCGCCGCCAAGGCGGCGTTCGGATACTGTTCTGCGAGGCGCCGCCAAGGCGGCGTGAAAAGTGCCTTCCTGACTGGCCAAACCTGGGGCTTCGGCCGGTAAAATCTTTTCAAAAAACGTACACTCCAAAAAAGCGGCGAGCTAAACGGGTAGTTTAACTCGCCACTTCCAGGAATTACGGGTCGAAAATTTACAGGATTTGCCAAAACCGGCACTTTTATGCACTTTTCAGAGCCTTGCGCGTGATCTCACGCCCCCAGATGCTCGGTGATCTCGACGTTCCGCTTCTCGTCGTAGCAGGCAAACACCGCCTCCGTGCCGAGGGGACGGAAGCGCTTCGTGAAGCAGCTGACGAGCGGCACCAAAACGAGGCCGCCGACCATCGCGAAGACGCCGGAGAAAATCGAGTTGCGGAAGACGAAGGAGAAAAGCCGGCTGCCCGACACATCCAGAAGCCCCAGCGAGATCAGCAGCTGCACGCACTCCAGGCCGACGCCCCAGACGAAGGAGACCCAGACCGCGGGGCGGCTGATCCGCTTGCTGTAGAGCCCGTAGAGGAACGGGGCCAGGAACGCGCCGGCCAGCGCGCCCCAGGAGACGCCCATCATCTGCGCGATGAAGATGCTCTTGTTCGAGACCTGGCGGATGGCGATCAGCGCGGAGATCACGATGAAGACCAGGATGAACGCGCGCATCAGGAGCATCTTGCGCTTCTCGGGCAGCTCCTTGCGGGAGAGCGGCGCGATGAAGTCGAGCGTCAGCGTGGAAGAGCTGGTCAGGACCAGCGAGGAAAGCGTGCTCATCGAGGCGGAAAGGACCAGCACGATGACGACGCCGATCAGGAAGGGCGAGAGCGTCGAGAGCATCTGCGGGATGATCGCGTCGAAGCCCTCGGCCGCGACGTCGACCGGGTACAGGCGCCCGAAGCCGCCGAGGAAGTAGCAGCCGCCGGCGACCACGATGGCGAAAAGGGTCGAGATGACGGTGCCCTTCTTGACCGCGTCCTCGTTCTTGATGGCGTAGAACTTGCCGACCATCTGGGGCAGGCCCCAGGTACCGAGCGAGGTCAGGATGACGACGAAGAACAGGAAGACCGGGTCGGCGCCCAGGAACGAGGCGTACTGCCAGCCGCCGTTCGCGGAGGTCGCCAGCTGCTCGATCGCGGCGTTCAGGCCGCCGTTGTCGCCGAGAACCGCGGCGATGACGGCCACGATGCCGAAGAGCATCAGAAGCCCCTGGATGAAATCGTTCAGGGCGGTCGCCATGTAGCCGCCGATGACGACGTAGCTGCCGGTCAGGACGGCCATGATGATGACGCAGACCGCGTAGTCGACGCCCGGGAAGGCCATCGCGAACAGGCGCGACAGGCCGTTGTAGAGCGACGCGGTGTAGGGGATCAGGAAGATGAAAATGATGATGGAGGACGCGATCTTCAGGGCGCTGCTCTCGAAGCGGGTCCCAAAGAACTCGGGCATCGTCTTGGAGCCCAGGAAATTCGTCATGATGCGCGTCCGGCGGCCGAGCACCAGCCACGCGAGCAGCGAGCCGATGAAGGAGTTGCCGAGGCCGATCCAGGTCGACGCGAGGCCGAAGTTCCAGCCGAACTGGCCGGCGTAGCCGACGAAGATGACCGCAGAGAAATAGGAGGTGCCGAAGGCGAAGGCGCTCAGCCACGGCCCGACGTTGCGTGAGCCGAGCACGAAGCCGGCCACGTCGCCGGCGTGCTTCTTGGAGCGGATGCCGATGAAGAGCATCAGGGCGAAAAAGAGAACGGTCATTATCAGGGTGACGATCATGGTGGGTGTCATGGCTTGGTGTTCCTTTCCTGCGTGATGATGAGAAAATGAAAAACGGACCGGTCGGCCCGGTCCGCGCAAAGCAAGTGAAATCCTGTTTTGCCGCACGAAAACCGGCCTGCTCTCTTATCCGGGGCAGGCGTAATAATATCGGCGGGCGAAAAAGGCGGATGTGTTCATGGGGAATCCTTTCGGGGGAGATAATCGGGTGCAGGGAGGGAGGAGCGGAGTCCGTCTCGCTGCAACGCGTTAATGTATTGAATTAACATGGGGGAATTGTAGCCTCTTTTCGGCCGCTTGTCAAGAGGAAGAGGCAAAATGCAGCTGATTTTCGATGCTTGCTCGAGACAGAGCCAAAATGCAGCCGGTTTTCGACCGTTGCCGGGGACAAGAGCCGAAAAGAAGCCGGTTTTCGATGGTTGCTCGAGACAGAGCCAAAATTATTGCCGACTTTGTGCTTCGGGCCCGGCCCGGATGCATCGAGTGGAGCAAATCTGATTTTTGATGCCGTTTTCCTCCCTTTTTCGAGGCCAAAAGGAGGAAAAGTGCTTTTTTCAGAGCTGTTTCCTCCTTTTCGCTCGCAAAAAGGGAGCAAATGGATGCGTCCGGGTCGGACCGATAGGTGGAAACGGCCGATTCTGGATGAAAAAACCACAAAATCTGAACCGCGATAGGTGTAAACGCACCGAAAAACGGAAAAACACTCAACTGCCGGATTGGATTGTGGTTTTTTTACCCCGGGAAAGTGATTTCCACCTATTTCATTTGAAAAATGTGGTTTTTTTCGCCCCTGAAAAGTGATTTCCACTCAATTTCAATTGCGGCGGCGGCTTTCGTCTACGAAAAAGAATGAGCCGGGTCCCTGGTCTCTCGGTTTTTGCTCCCGATTGTGGACAAATTGGGAGGAAAATGAGAAAAACGGAGGTGGTTCACTCCCAATGACCCGTGGCCCGGAGCGCAGAAAGCCGCCTGCGGCGCGAAGCGCAGGAAGCCGCCTGCGGCGCGAAGCGCAGGAAGCCACCCGCGGCCCGGAGCGCTCCCCCCTCCGCACAAAAAAAGAGCCGGCCCCCTCCCGGGAGTCCGGCTCGATGTAAACGCGTCAAATCTTACATCGTCTTACTTCGCAAAATTCGCGAAGCGGGTGTACTTACCGTCGAAACGGAGCTTGACCGTGCCGAGCTCACCGTTACGCTGCTTGCCGATGATCACCTCGCCGATGTTCTTGTCCTCGGTGTCGGGGTGATAGTACTCGTCGCGGTAGAGGAACAGGATCAGGTCGGCGTCCTGCTCGATGCTGCCGCTCTCACGGATGTCGGCCATGATGGGACGGTGGTCGGGACGGGTCTCGACCGCACGGGACAGCTGCGAAAGGGCCATGATGGGCACGTTCAGCTCGCGGGCCAGGATCTTCAGGCCGCGGGAGATCTCGGCGACCTCCTGCTGACGGTTCTCGCCGGCGCGGCCGGTGCCGCTCATCAGCTGCAGGTAGTCCACCAGGATGAAATCGAGCTGCTTCTGCTCCAGCAGGAGCTTGCGGCACTTGGTGCGGATCTCGGAGATGGTGATGCCGCCGGTATCGTCGAGGAAAAGACGGGCGCCGGCCATGTCCTGGATCGCGGTCATGACCTTCTCCCAGTCGTTGCCCAGCTGGCCGGTCATGATGTTGCCCAGCTCGATGCCCGCGTAGGAGGAGATCAGACGGTTCACCACCTGCTTGTTGGACATTTCGAGGGAGAACATCGCGCAGACCTTGTGCTGCTTGAGGGCCAGGTGCGACAGGATGCTGATGCCGAAGGCGGTCTTGCCCATGGAGGGACGGGCGCCGACGATGATCAGGTCGGAGGGCTTGAAGCCGTAGGTCTTCTTGTCCAGATCAGTGAAGCCGGAGGGGATGCCCACCAGCACGCCGCCGTTGGCGTAGGCCTCCTGCATGTCCGTGAGGGCCTCGGGCAGGATGTCGCTCAGCGAGCGGAAATCGGTGCTGACCCGGCGGGACAGGATGCCGGAAACGTCGGCGGACACGGAGTTGGACAGGTCGTCGATGCTCTGGGAGTTGGAATAGCTGGCCGCGAGGATCCCGTTCGCCATGCGGATGAAGCGGCGGTACAGGGAGTCGTCCTTGACGATCTTGACGTAGTCGCGGATATGCGCGGAGGTGGGGACGGCCCCGGCAATCTGGCCGAGGTACTTCATGTCGCCGGCCTCCTCCATGTGGCCTTCGGCGGTCAGCTCGCCGGCCAGGGTGATCAGGTCGCAGTCGCGGCGCTCGTTGTAGAGGGTCTTGAGCGCGTCGAAGATCAGCCCGTGGCGCTGGCTGTAGAAATCGTCTTTTTCCAGATGCGTGCAGGCAAATTCGACCGCGTCGGCATCCATCAGCATGGAACCGATGACGGCCTGCTCCGCTTCGTCGCTGTGGGGCGGCGTCTTCTGGATCACTTTTTCGTCAGGCATCTTTTCCCTCCACCTTGACAGCAAGCTCCGCCGTGATTTCGGTATAGAGCTTGAGACCGACCTTGTAGCTGCCGACCGCCTTGATGGGGTCCTTCAGCACGATCTTTTTCTTGTCGATCTCGACGCCGCACTGGGCCGCCAGCGCGTCCGCGATCTCCTTGCCGGTGATGGAGCCGAACAGACGGCCGCCCTCGCCGGTCTTGGAAACGATCGTCACGGTCTTCTCCTTGAGCTGCGCCGCGAGGGCCAGAGCCTCCGCGCGCTCCCGCTCCCGGCGGGCCGCCTCGCTTCCCTTCTTGATCTCATATTCGTTGATGACGCTCTTGGTGGCCTCGGTGGCGAGCTTCTTGGGCAGCAGGTAATTCTTGCCGTAGCCCTCGCTGACCTCCACCAGGTCGCCCTTGCGGCCGAGCTTATTGACGTTTTCGAGTAAAAGAACCTTCATGATTTCCTTCCTTTCCGAAGCACTCGATGATCAGGCGCGCCGGTAGGCGTCGACCTTTTCGATGGCCTCGAGCAGTTTCTGTTCCGCTTCCTCCAGGGTGACGCCGGAGAGCTGCGCGCCGGCCACGTTCAGATGACCGCCGCCGCCGAGCTCCTCCATCACCAGCTGGACGTTGTTGTTGCCCAGCGACCGGGCGCTCAGGTAGATCGTGTCGCCGATCTCGGTGATCACGTACGAGGCGTTCACGCCGCTGATGTCCAGCATCTCGTCCGCCGCCTGCGCGGCAACCGCCTGCGCGTTCGGCAGCGTGCCCTTCCAGAGCGACACCAGCACGCCGTTCTTCACGGCGCGGGCCTGGCTGACGATCATGCCGCGGGCCTTGTATTCTTCCATGTCATCCTTGAAGAGTTCGCGCACGCGCTCGGCGTCGGCGCCCTGACGGCGCAGGAACGCGGCCGCCTCGAAGGTGCGGACGCCGCTCTTCACGGTAAAATATTTGGTATCGAGCACGATGCCGGCGAACAGGCCGTCGGCCTCGAGCTGGGTGAGCACCGGCTTCTCCGCGGTGTAGCGCAGGAGCTCCGTGACCATTTCGCTGGCAGAGGACACGTAGGTCTCCACGTAGCAGATCTCGGGCCGGAGGCTGTCCTCGCTGCGGCGGTGATGGTCGATGATGGCCACGTGCTTCGCGAGCTCGGTGAGCTGCGGCGCCTGGGTCATGCCGGGCCGGCTGCAGTCGGTGATCAGCAGCAGCACCTCTTCGTTGCGGATATATTCCTTCGCCTGATCCTCGCCGATGATGGCGTAGGCAGCTTCAGGCTCGTTCATGATGCGGCGGTAGAACTCCTCCACCGCGGGATGCTCGTCGCCCAGGATGATGTGGGCGGGCTTGCCGACCAGCGCGGCCATCCGGTAGAGACCGAGGCAGGCGCCGAGGCTGTCCATGTCGGGATTCGCGTGGCCCATGATCAGCACCCGTCCGACGTGCTCCATCTCCTCCTTCAGCGCGTAGGCGACCTGACGCGGCCGCACGCGGCTCTGGGATTCGATCGCGGCGCTGTTGCCGCCGTAGAAGCTCTGCCGGTCCGCGGTCTTCACCACGGCCTGATCGCCGCCGCGGCCGAGGGCCAGATCGACGGCCTCGCGGGCCAGCTCACGCGCCTGATAGATATCGTGCGCGGCGCCTACGCCGATGCTCAGCGTGGGCGGATACTTGTTGCCGCTGGAGATCTTCTTGGTATCCTCGAGGATGCGGAAGCGCTCCTCCTCCACCTTTGCCAGATAGCGGTGGTGGAAGGACATATAGAAACGGTTCTTCTCCAGGCGGATCAGCACGCCCTCCACCTCTTCGCACAGCGTGTTGATGCTGCGGTAGATGAGCGCCTCGAGCAGAGGCTTGCGGCTGTCATCCATGGACTCGAACACCTGCTCGTAATTGTCCACGTAGATCAGCGCGGCGATCGGCTGCAGATCCTCGTTTTCCTTTTCGAGCTCGCGGATGCGGGTGCAGTCCTTGAAGCTGATCGAGTAGATCCGGCTGTAATCGCGGTCGTCGATCTTCAGCGAGATCGGCTCGTCCACGCGGACCTTCCGCAGGGTGACCAGATAGTCGCGGCCCCGGTAAACGGTCTCCTTGGTGACGGGCTCCCAGTCGATGCCGGCGATCGCGTCATCGAGACCCATGTTCAGCTCGTCGACGTAGCGGCCCAGCATCGGCTTCGCGCCGGGCATCTCCTCGAAGGCCTTGTTTTCCCAGACCACGCAGCCGTCCGCGGCGAGCAGCAGCATCGGCTGCTCCCACTGATCCATCTGCTGCTTGTATTCCTTTTCCAGGCTGAGCGCGGCTTTCAGCGTGTTCTTGCGGATGTTGCGCTTGAACTGCCGGCGCACGATCAGCGCCAGAATGCCTTCCACGAGCGCGACCGTACCTGCCGTGATGGCGGCGGGACCGCGCCCGAAGCAGAGCGCGGCGATGGCCATCGCGAGGCTCGCGCCGGCCATGCCGTACAGCACTCCGAAGTACAGGCTGAAGCTCTTTTTCTTAGTGTCCATGATTTGTCCTTTTTGAAGTGGGCTATGAGGGAGAGAGCTTGCGCGTCGCGCGAGGCGGCGCGGCAACCGGTTCGCGGGAACCGCGGCGCGTTCGCGTCACACGAACGGCTTCTCCGACAGAGCCATGTTGGCATTATAGTAACGGGAGTCTTGCGTGACGTCCTGCCCGAACCAGGCGGGCGGCACGAAGGCAGCCATCTCTTCTTCGCTTTCGAATTCGACCTCGACCATCCGGAGGCCCTTCCATTCGCCTTCGAAAATGTCGAGTTCGGCGGTGAGACTGCGGCCGCCGCGGCCCGGCAACGGGATCAGGTAGCGCGTCTTCTCGACCGCGCGGCCGACCCGTTTCGCGGCCAGCTCCTCATAACTTTCGCGGCTGAGCGGCAGCTCGAATTCCTCGTGCGCGCCGAGGCCCTTTCCTTTGACGGTCAGGATGAAGCGCTCCTCGCCGTTCCACTCGCTCCGCCGCACCCGGATGACCGGATCGGCGCAGACGTAGGCCTGGCTGATGGCGCAGTGCTCGCGCTCCGACAGGTGAGCGGGCAGCCGCTTCACCAGAAATTTCCGTTCGATTTCCATGCTTCTCTTTTCTGCTGTGCGGGACAGCGGGACGCTTCGGCGGCGCGGCTCAGTCGATGATAAAGCGGTCCTGCAGCGGCGGGCACTCCTCCGGATCGATCTCCGCGGGCGCCTGCTCGCGCAGATCCGCGTTCTGGAGCGCCGCGGCGAAGCAGGCCGCCAGCTCGAACAGCCGGGTGCACTCGCCGAGCGTGAAGGGGCTGATTTCGTCCAGCGACAGGCTCATGCTCATGCGCGCGGCCTTCATCTGCCGGAACGCCTCGGCCCGGTGCGGCGCCTCGAAATCAGGCGCGGCCTCGCCCACCAGGAGCTCCACGCAGGCGTCGCGGTAGGGCTTGTTCAGCGGCGCGGCCCAGAGCCGGTCGAAGGCCTCTTCCAGGCAGCGGAGCCGCGGGTCGAACGCGCGGAGCCGCAGGTTCTTGCCTTTTTTCGCGGCGAACCATGCCAGGAAGCCCATCATTCTGCCCGGATTCGTGTAGGTGTCGCGGGTGGCGCAGCGGGCCTCCATCGCGGCGCGCCCGGCCTCGTAGGCTTCGGCGGCGCCGGGAGACGCGAGCAGCGCGGGGTACGCGGGCTGCGCGGCCGCCTCGGTAGCTTCGGGCGGCGTCAGACGCATCGGCCGCGGCGTGATCCGCTCCAGGGCCTCGCAGGCTTCCGGGATCCGGACGGCCTCGGCCATCATCTCGTCCTCGCTGATTCCTTTGTGACAGATGAAGTTCTCCATCATGAAATTGAAATCCAGCGTGAGACTCATGGCACTCCTCCGCAAATGCATAATGATAGTTTTATCATTATAAACTTTTTGCGTCCATTCGTCAAGAATCGCGGGCGGAGCGGCGCGTGGGGCCGGCGGGTTCACGGCCGGCACATCGAAGCCGGCGGATTCCAGGTCGGCACATCGAAGCCGGTGGATTCCAAGTCGGCGCGCAAGAATCAGCCGCCGTCGGCGCAAATCCGCACTGCGATGTCAGATTCCGGAGAAAATCCGACGTGGCATGTTCTGGAAACTCAGCTATTTTCATATATGATAAAAAGCAGAACGGCACCGTGAAAGCGGAAACGCCCTCGAAGGACCGTTCGCGGCGGAGTTCCAAAGGCTTGCGGCGTGTTTTATGCAGTTTCAGCTCGCCATTTCGGCGGACTTGGCCAGCTAAATCGATTTTCAAAACGTACGTCCCAAAAAAGTGGCGGTGTTTTACCACAGTTTAGCTCGCCGGTTTTCACTTATCAGAGCCAAAAGAGGCCAAAAGCTTGTCCAAAAAGCACGCCCCGTCCGTCGCGGTGCCCCTGAAAAGTGCATAAAAGTCTTGTTTTTCGCAAATCCTGCATAAAATCAGGCCTCAAAATGCTCAAGAGGCGAGCCAGCCACCCCGCTTAGCTCGCCACTTTTCAGAGGCGTACCCTTTTTCACTGATTTTAACTGGCCGCAAAGGCCTGAATGGCCAGTTAAAAACGCAATTCACAGGCCACCCTCCTCCGAACATGATCACATCCAAGGAACTCGCAGACATCCAGCGGCAAATTGAAAGCCAGGTCAGTCCCATGAAGGGCAAACTGCGCCTCAACCGACACAGAAACAGCTACCAATTCTATCTCGTCACGGGTCGGGAACCGCACGGGCAGTACATTCCGCGCGGGGAGGCGGCAATCCGCGTGCAGCAGGAGTATCTCGCGCTGCTAGCGGCTGAGACCGGGCGGCTCATGCGGAATGCAGAGGAACTCGAGGACGCCTACGGGCAGCTCATGCAGGTCCGCGAGCGCATGCATCCGGCAAAGGCGGCGCTCGTCACGCCGCTGATCGACGACGCGGCCGGGTTCGCCGAGGACTGGCAGCGCCGTCATCCGCAGCGGCAACGGACGATCTCGAAGGGAATCCTCACGAACAAGGGCGAGCTCGTCCGCTCGAAATCCGAGAAAATCATCGCCGACAAGCTCGCCGCGCTGCAGATCCCGTATCAGTATGAGCCGACGGTCGACCTCTACGACCAGCCGGTGATCCCCGATTTCCTGGTGCTCAACCCGCGTACGCGGCGCGAATTTCTGTGGGAGCACCTCGGCATGATCGACCTACCCGCGTACAACCGGAAAGCCATCGCCAAGCTGAACGCCTATATGAAAACCGGCTATTTCCCCGGGCAGAACCTGATCATCAGTTTCGAGACCGACGAGAATCCGCTGGATGTCGGGACGGTCGATCTGCTGATCCAGACGTACCTGAGTTGACCGCGTCCCTCACGGCACCAGCGCGAAGAACTCCCGCGCGACGCCCGCGCCCTGCAGCAGCCGCGCGCACTCGTGGAAGAGCGTAAAGACCGCGCGGGCCCGCGGCACCGACTCGGCCGGGATGCGCGAGAACTCGCCGGCCATGCGGATGTAGGCCCGCAGCGCGCAGGAGCCGTTCGCGAAGTAAAAGCGGTCCGCGTAGCCGTCCAGCACGAAGTAGCCGGTGACGCGGCTCATCTCCTCGGTGCGGCCGTCGCCCAGCGCGCGCCAACCGCCGGCGATCGTCCGCCGGAGCTCCTCCAGCTTGTCCGCCGGCAGCGTGAAATAGGTGCCGGCGTCCGCCGCCGAGCGGCGGCAGAGCACATTGTCCTCCGCCCGGTCGAGCACCGTCACCTTGTGTCCCAGAATGCTGCAGGAACGGCTCGCCTCGAATTCGAAAAGCTTGCCCGCGTCCTGCTCCCGTTCCGCCGTGATCATCATTGTAATGTCCCCCCGTTTTCCGGATGCGCCCGCGGCGGATCGCCATCGCGGCAGAATGAATCCGCCCGCGAACGCTCCTTTTCTGATGATCTCAGTATGCGGGATGACCTGTACGATATGGGGGACGGAAGGCCGCGAGAGATCGAAGCAAGCCGCGGCGAAACGGCACCGCGCCGCGTCCCGCCGCAAATCAAAAAGCCGGGGCGAGTTCCGTCCCGGCTTCACAAATCACATCAAGCGCAGCGCGCTTCACAAATCTCAGAAAACGCGGCGCGCGACACGCGGCACGCCGCCTCCGCTCACAGCTTCCGGAGCTCGACCTTCTCGACGAGGTTCAGCCCGTACTTGCGGACCCACTCCATCGCCCGCTCCTCGATCTCCGGCATCGCGAAGCGCTCAGGGCCGTGGGCATCGATGCCCAGAACGACCTTGCAGCCCTTCTCGCCGACCAGCTTCCAGAAAGCCTTCTTCGGGTAGTTGCGGTTCTTCCAGATGCCCAGCAGGTTCAGCTCCAGCGGGATGTCCAGGCGGTTCGCGGCGTCGCAGATCCGGCCCATCTCGGCGATGTAGGTCTTCTTCGGGCCCATGTACCAGACGACGTCCGGGTGGGCGAGGTAGGAAAAGACGCCGGTCTCGAGACCCGCGATCAGGTTGTCGGCGTATTTCCGGAGCAGCTCGTCGCTGAAGGTGGGCGCGAGCGTGCGGGGATAGCCGGGCTTGTCGCACTCGAAGAAATGCTGGCCGAGGATCAGGTACTCGGCGCCGACGGATTTCACGTAGGAGAGCATCGCGTCGAACCAGTCGGGATAGTACTCCATCTCGAAGCCGATGGGCAGCTCGATCTGACCCTTGTACTTTTCGCGCAGGGCGCGGAGCTCCGCGATCTCGGTCGCCGCGTCGGCAGTGGAGACGCGGAAGTGCGCCTCGAAGCCGTCGTCCGGATAGGCGAAGGGCGCGTGGTCGGAGAAGCCGTTGATCTCGAGACCCATGGCGATGGCGCCGCGGACGTACTCCTCGGCCTCGCCCTGAGCGTGGTGACAGTACTTGGTATGAGTATGGTAATTGGCAATCATGGTTCGCCTCTCTGAAACGTTTTCGCCGGGACAGAACTCCGGCCGCCGGGACAGAACTCCCAGAGGATTCCTCAGCCCCGCACCCTTCAGTATACGCCCGCGGACCGAGAATGACAATCGCTTTTTCACCGCAGCCAGGTCCGCGGGAGCCGCGGGAAACGAAAAACAATTGATTTTTCACCCCGGAATAGACTATAATAAACCCATCTTCGGGGGGCCGGGACGATCCGGCTGAGAAAGGGCAGAAATCCGCCCTGACCCGTGAACCTGATCCGGATCATGCCGGCGGAGGGAAAGATCGAGCGCAAGCTTCCCGCAAACCGTGCCGCATGAAACCGGCGCGGTCATTTTGTATGAAAGGGGCTTCCCGGCCCGGAAGCTGCGGCAAAAGAAAATGAACAAGACCCTGCGTGCCGTCTGCGAGAGCGCGATGTTCTGCGCGTTCGCGCTGGCGCTGAGTTATCTGAAAATCCCGATCGGCGTGAGCTTCGGCGGCTTCGGCGGAAGCATCGACCTGGTGATGGTCCCGCTGATCCTCTGCGCGGTGCGCTGGGGACTCGGCTGGGGACTCGCGGCCGGCCTCGTCTTCGGCACGCTCAAATTCTTCCTGGCGGGCGGCGTCGCGATCAACTGGGAGTCCATGCTGCTCGACTACTCCGTCGCCTACATGGCGGTCGGGCTCGCCGGGCTCTTCCGCCGGAAGCCGGCTCTCATCGGGCTCGCGGCGGCGGTCGGCTGCGCGGCGCGCTTCGCGGTCCACTGGCTGAGCGGCATCACGATCTACGCCGAGTACATGAACGACATCTTCGGCCTGACCATGACGAACGTCAGCGTCTACTCCCTGCTCTACAACGGTTCCTACATGCTTCCGAACACGGTGGTGGCCATCGTCTGCTGCCTGCTGCTCCGGAAGCCCCTGCAAAAATATCTCAGCAACTAAGGAGAATCCCATGAACGTCATCGAGCGCTTCCTCTGCTATGCCGGCTACCACACCACCTCCGACGAGTTCTGCGAGAACTGTCCCTCCACCGCCGGCCAGCTCGTGCTGGGCAAAAAGCTCACCGAGGACATGAAGGCCATCGGCCTGACCGACGTCCGGCAGGACGAATTCGGCTACGTCTACGGCTTCCTGCCCGGCAACTGCCCGGAGCTTTGCGAGCCCCTCGGCCTGATCGCCCACATGGACACCTCGCCCGACGTGAGCGGCGAGAACGTCCGGCCCCGCATCATCCGCTACGAGGGCGGCGACATCGAGCTCGGAAACGGCGCGAGGATCGACCTCGCCACCTTCCCCTTCATGGAAAAATTCATCGGGCAGGACCTGATCGTCACCGACGGCACCACGCTCCTCGGCGCGGACGACAAGGCCGGCGTCGCCGAGATCCTCTCCGCCTGCGAATACCTGCTCGCCCATCCCGAGATCAAGCGCCGCCCGCTCGCCGTCGCCTTCACGCCCGACGAGGAGATCGGCCGGGGCGCGGACCGCTTCGACGTGGCGAACTTCCCCGCCCGCGTCGCCTACACGCTGGACGGCGGCGCCCTGGGCGAGATCGAGTACGAGAACTTCAACGCGGCCGGCGCGACGGTCACCGTGACCGGCGTGAACATCCATCCCGGCTCCGCGAAGAACAAGATGAAGAACGCGGTCCTGATGGGCGCCGAGTTCATCGCGCGCATGCCCGCCGCCGAGACGCCCGCCCACACCGAGGGCTACGAGGGCTTCTACCACATCTCGAGCTTCGAGGGCGACGAGTCCAAGGCCGTGCTCCGCATGATCATCCGCGACCACGACCGCGCCCGCTTCGAGGCCCGCAAGGTCTTCGTGGCCGAGCTCTGCGAGTACCTCAACAAGGTCTGGGGCGAGGGCAGCTTCCGCGCCGAGATCCGCGACAGCTACTTCAACATGAAGGAAAAGATCCTGCCCCACATGGAGCTGATCCGCAACGCCGAGGAGGCCTTCCGCGAGGCCGGCGTCGAGCCGAAGACCGTCGCGATCCGCGGCGGCACGGACGGCGCGCGGCTCTCCTTCGAGGGCCTGCCCTGCCCGAACCTCTCCACCGGCGGCGAGAACTTCCACGGTATCCACGAGTTCGCCTCCGTCCAGGCCATGGAGAAGATGGTCGAGACCGTCTGCCGGCTGGCCGGGAAGAAATAACTGTGCAAAAAGAGACTGAAAAGTCCGGCGCACCTGATGTAGAAAACCCCGCAGGGCATCCTGCGGGGTTTCCGTTTCTGTCAAAGATACACACGTTTGTCCGTTTTTACAACACAATTCTTTCGATTTTCCGTCCGTTTTTCCATACATATACCACGCAAATCTACGATTTTGAAAATAACGTGGCAGGTGGCACGGTTGTTTTTTGCCGACATACCACGCAAATCGGCTTTTTTGAAAATTGCGTGGCAGGTGACACGGTTGTTTTTTGCCGACATACCACGCAAATCGGCTTTTCCCTCAAAAACGTGGCAAACCGGCGAAGCTGCAGCGAATTGACATGCCACGTTTTTTCGCATTATCTCGAAAAACGTGGCAAGCGACCGAGCACATGCCTTCCGACTTACCACGCAAATCTACGATTTTGAAAATAACGTGGCAGGTGACACGGTTGTTTTTTGCCGACATACCACGCAAATCGGCTTTTCCCTCAAAAACGTGGCAAACCGGCGAAATTGTCTCAAATCGGCATATCACAGAGCCTTCAGCGATTCTACGCCTTTCGAGGAGTTTTACCAACACATTTTGTCCTATAGCTCCAAAATCCGCACGAAAAAAGGGACCCGCGAGGGTCCCTTGATTTTTTTACGGCGCGGTGCTCCGAAGCGACGGGAAATCCATCGGATCCACCGTGTTGTTGTCGCTCCGGTAGGTGATCTCGAAGTGGCAGTGGGCGCCGGTCGAGTCGCCCGTGCTGCCCATCAGCGCGATCACCTGTCCCTGGTACACGTGGTCGCCGTAGTTGACCAGCAGCCTCGAATTGTGTCCGTACCAGGTCTTGTAGCCGTTTCCGTGGGTGATGACGACGAGGTTGCCGTAGCTGTCGTCCCAGGCGGCCTTCGTGACCACGCCGTCCGCGGCCGCGCGGATGTAGGTGCCGGTGCCGATGCCGTTCACGACGAGGTCTATGCCGCCGTGGAAGCCGTGCTGGTACTGCGTGCCGTAGTGCTCGAGCTCGAACGCGAGACGCCAGCCGTAGTAGCAGGAAACGCGGAACGGATAATCGAGCGGCCAGATAAAGCTGGCCGGGACGACCGTTCCCTTCTCGACGACGGGCGCGACGCCCTCCGTCAGCTGCTGGCGGCTCTGCGCGTTCCGCATCACTTCCGTTTCGCCGTCATAATAGACCAGCAGGTCGAACAGGACCTTCGCCGGGGTGCCGGGGCTCACGACCTTGCGGTAGTTCGTGTCCTCGCTCTTGTTCTCGATGTACTCAGGCTCCAACTGCTCGTCGCCCAGGAAATACTGGCGGTATACGCGGAAGAGCTTCACGTCCGAAAGCTGCTCCAGTGCCTCCTCCGGCGTGACGGTATCGCGTTCCTTCACGTAGAGCATCTGATAGTTGACCTCGCCGTCCACATACAGGTCGACCAGCTCGGGCAGGCGGGAAACGTCCTCCTCCGTGGGCAGGACGCCGTCGTAGACGTAGGCGGTCTTTTCCGGACCGATCAGGAAGACCGGGCCGCCGTTCAGGAGGCTCTTGCAGACGACCTCGCTCTCGTCGCCGAGCGTGCGCTGCCCCATCAGGGTGAACAGCCGGCAGACGCTCGCCTCGTCATCCAGGAAGACCGTCCGGCCGCCGATGCTGAGCGAAATCTGCGTCTCCGCGTACTCGCCCACGGTGCCCGAAAGGAAGTCGACGAAGCGGTTCACGAGCTTGCGCTGCGCGGTGAGCTCCGAGGGCCGGGCCGAGGTCTGCACGACCGTGTAGATGTTGTCGATCTGGTAGGAAACCGCGCCCGTGTTCATGCGGGTGATGGCGTCGCTCCAGGCCCGGGCGATGCTGTTGTAGTCCTCGATCGTGCCCATCAGCTCGCCGCCCGCGTAGACCTCGTAGGCGGGCACGGGCCGGTCGTAGCGCCGGTCCATGCTGTACTGCACCTTCTCGAACATAGGCAGCGTCCGGATCGCCAGCCATCCGCCCACTAAAACACCGGCCACCAACAGGATGGCCAGCGGATACTGGGCAACTTTCGCGACGCGCCGGAAATTCTTCCGGAAGCGGTTGAACCGATCGAGCATGGGAAGGACCTTTCCAGATCAATTTGCGTGATCTATTTTGATGATGAAAATGTTATTGATGATGGGGCGGATGAGGCCCGCCGGCGGCCGCGTTCAGTCGGCGCTGCCGATGACCTTGCCGAGCAGCTCCGCGAGCTGCTCCTTCTCCTCCTCGCTCAGCGCGCCGAAGAGCCGGGCGGCCCGGTCGCGGCGCTCCTCCGCGAGACGTCCGCGGAGCGCGAGGCCCTCCTCCGTGATGGAGATCAGCGTGATGCGGCGGTCCTCCGGGCTGAGGGAGCGCTCGATGAGCCCGCGCTCCTCGAGGATGCAGATCGCCTCGGAGACGGACTGCGGCCGGATCCCGAGCCGGTCGGCCAGCTCGCGCTGACTGATCGCCTCGCCCTCGCCGAGCTGCTCGAGCACGTGCCCGAGCCCGCGGTGCGGGAGATGACGGGGACCGCCGAAGGGGCGCGCGGCTCCTTCGCCGCGGTCGCCGGGGCGGCCGTGGGCAGCGGGATCGCCGCTGTCGGAACGCATGGGATCGCGCTTCATCTGTGCGGCGGCGCGCATGAGGATCTTCATCAGATCAGAATCGTTGATGGGCATGAGACAGTTCCTTTGAAAGATAGGGCAGAGTCCGCCGGAGGGCGGAGACAGTACTTTCGTTTAGTATACCACTTTGAAGGAGGGTGTGCAAGATGAGAGAAAAGAGAGAAACAAAGCAAGAAAGAGGCAAAACAATGTTGAATACTAACGCTAAAACCCTGAATTCCTATAAATATCAATTAGAAAATGAGTTCTTACAACACAAATATTCTCTCAACAAAATGCGGTTAAACCAGTTTGTACTCTTTTGGATCTTCATGTAATTGAGTTACAGAAATAGGTTCAACATAACAATGATTAAGTGATGTCACGCCTAATGCTTTGCACCCCCGATAGACCTCATTAATGCATACTTGCATTGAAATATGGTTTTGAGTTGCTATATAATCCCATTCTTCGCCATCGTTTGGAAAATTATTAGATACAATAACAAATCGATATTCGTTTTCGTGTTCCCAACGCTTGTATTTGGTAAAAGAAGCATCAATATAAAACTTCATGTCAGAAAATGAAGTTATGCTTTGAGGTATTTTTTCTACCGGACGCGCATCCTTATAATCTACATGACCGACAAAGCACAAGCCATCAATGCGGCACTTGGATATTGCCTCCAATATGGAGATAGTCGAATATCCGAAACAGTAACCCTTGTGATCTTCTGCATAATAGGCCCACATTAAGATGTTGTCGTATTCCGGTGCTGTACATAATACGCGAAAACTATCGCCTGCATTTTCCCCTGTTTTTGCGAAAACACAGTTACAATCGAAAGGATCGTTGAAGGCACTGGGATTATAGAATGATACAAATCCGTTTTGTTCAAGATACGGAGAGTCTTCAATGCGTTGGATTCTGTAGTATTTATACAAAACCGGGTATTCGAGTTTAACTTTCTCAAAATCGGGCTTTTCTATTATCAGTTCGGAAAAGAGTCTCTCATATATCTCCGGTTCCAATTCGGAAAAAAATGACCGCGGAGCGTAAATGGCGTCAAACAGCGTACGTTTAAACATCAAGCTCATTTTCAAATTCGCGATAGAATAAGTATATTCCTCCGCATTTGATCCCCAAGGCTTTTTTTCGGATATTACAATAATGCGACGGTTTTTGAACTTTTTGACGTTCATAGTTGGTTTTCTGAACATAGAGATAACTTCCTCTTGGTTACTTTCTTTGTTCCAAACAACCATACAATTTGAACGCGGATAGTTTTCCACCAAGGAATAAATCGGGTGCTCCAATAAAAACGCAGCTTTACCAGCAGCATATCTGTAACTATCAAAATCGTCTTTAAAAATAATAATCATGTATTATCTCCTAGCATCTTCTCGCTCATTCTTGTTGCCTTTCAGCCTGTACTTTTCATGACAAAAATTACGCCGCCACTGCGTTGGCGTTGACTCGGTCGATTGCCTTCCGAATCCCCATCCAGACCGACAGATCCGTAAAGATCTCGACGATGCTGCCCTGGTCAGTAAACGGAGATTCCTGAAGCACCGAAAGGTCCTTCATCAGGCCGTTGTGAACGATATACTCGACGATCTGGTTGACGAAATAGATCTGTCGGCTGTCGAGAGAAACATCGTTCAGATACTCGGCAAAGGCTTCCTTGGCCGCCGTCATGTCGAGTCCGACGATCTCGCGGACGAACTCGCCGAGCGGCTTTTGGCCGTATTCGGCTTCATAATCCTGCTTCGTGCCGATTTCGCTCCACAGAATGCCTTCCAGGACCTTTACATCCTCCGCCGTCAGCGGGATATTGCTCTTGAGCTTGGCGATAACCTCGTTATCGAGGTGCTGACGGACGTAGAACTCTGCTTTCGCTTTGTAGTTTTTCAGGTCATCGTTGTCGAGCTCCGACTCGTTCCAGTCCATCGAGAGGATCTCGTCATCGAAGTTCGTGTCATAACGGACCTTCGTGATAGGAATGTACTTGATTAGGTCGCGCAGATTTTCACGGATGTACTCGAAATCATTGATATCTGCGTTATCGACGTAATCGGTGTGCAGGATCTTGTTGATCAGATCCGCCTGGGCCATGATTTCGGGAATGTTGGCGACAGAGGCGATGCCGGATACCTTCTTGTACAGATCGGAGCGCGCCCGGCTGTATTTCTTGCCGACAAGATAGGCCAGCTCGATTCCGTACAGAAGCGCATCGAAGCGCAGCGCCTTCGCGTCGTCTTCCTCGGGAAGAATCAGCGGCGCCAGCTCCTGCCCCATCAGCAAAGTATCTTCATAAGTGAGAGAAGTATAGTTCGCGGGATTGGAATACAGGTCGACGTATTTGATATGCTGCCGTACGGCAAAGTTCTCTTTGTTCAGCTCCCGGACCTTCGAGACCATCTCGTCAACAAGCGACTTGCGGAATGCAATCAAGTCGGTCGTTTGATAAGCCAAATCCTGCAGTTTGTACGCGATTTGCGCCTTCAGATGGAATATTGCTCCTTGAAGCGCAATCATGTTCGCGGTAGCTTTTCCCTTATTCATACGGAAGAACTCGAAGTTTCCGCAGAAATCGAAGATATAAAACTTCTCTTTTTCTTTGCCGTCGATCAGGCCGGGGCAGAGGCGGGTTCCGCGGCCGATCATCTGCCAGAACTTGGCCTTGCTCATCACTTTTTTGAAAAAGACGAGATTCAGCACCTCCGGCACATCGATACCGGTGTCCAGCATATCGACCGAGATCGCGATCTGAGGCAGCTTATTGGGATCGGAAAACTCGTCGATCGCACTCTGCGCATAGGTCATATAGTTATCGATGACCTTCGCAAACCCGGGCAGATGCGGGTATTCCTTGTTGAACACCTCGAGGATCTTCTCCGCGTGGGTATGGTTCTTCGCGAAGATAATGGTCTTGCCGATTTTGTTGCCGTAATCGATGGTAAGGCCTTCGGTCATCAGAGTGTGAAGGACCTGACGGATGGTATCCTCGTTGAAGATCCATTCGTTGAGGGCAGACGAAGAGATACTCTCCGGAAGCTCGCCGTTTTCGTCCTCGAAGGTATCCTCGTACGCCTTACGGTCTTCGTCGGAAAGGTCTTCGTAAACGATACCTTGTTGGATGAATTTCAGCACCGTTTCGACGGAGACGAAGTCGACCAGATAACCGTCCTGCACAGCCTGAGCAAGCTCATAGCCGTAGGTCGGGACGCCGTTTTCGAGCTCGAAAATCTCGTAGGTGTTCTTGTCGATCTCATCCTTCGGGGTCGCGGTAAGACCAACCAGCGGTGCATCGAAGTAGTTGAAAATATCCTGGTATTTGTTATAGATCGAGCGGTGCGCTTCGTCGCAGATCACAAGATCGAAATGCCCGCTGGTAAACAGTTTTCCCTCGTCATCGCGAACCGCGTCGATGACGTTCATCATGGTCTGGTAGGTCGAAAATACGCAGTGTGCCGAATAGTTGTCCTTCTCCTCGCAGAGATTGGTGACGGACAGATCCGGCAGCAAATTCACGAAGCATCTCTTGGCCTGAGTAACGAGGCTGTTGCGGTCGGCAAGGAACAGGATGTTCTTCACCCAGCCGTGCTGGAGGAGCACATCGCAGAGCTCGATGACGGTTCTGGTCTTGCCGGAGCCGGTCGCCATGACCAGCAGCGCCTTGCGGCGGTTCTTGCGGTCGAACGCATCGCAGACCGCCTTGATAGCGGCCTCCTGATAGTAACGCCCGGCGATGTTTTTATTGATTGTTATGTTTTTCAGGCTTGCCCTGAGTGTCTGAAGATTGAAGAGCTTCTCCAGGTCGCGCTTCGAATAGATCGTAGCGCAGCGACGTTCCGGATAGAGATTGTCCGTGATACGGGTCTCGAAGCCATTGGTGAGGAAAATAACCGGACGACGGTGATATTTCTGTTCCAGAATATCCGCATAAAGCTTCGCCTGCTGGCGGCCCTTGGCGACGTCTACACAGGTGCGCTTGGCTTCGATGATGGCGAGCGGCTTGCCGTCATCGCCGTAGAGAACGTAGTCCGCATAGCCGACCTCGGATCTGTTGGGCATCCCTGGCAGTTCGACTTCATTCATCCAGTCCTTGCCTTCATGCCAGCCGGCGTCGACCAGCATGGTGTCGATATAGATCTTGCGGGTCTTGTATTCGGAAAGGTCGAGAGGCTTGGGAACATAGGTCTGCTGCTGCTCCGCACGGCGCGCGGTAAGCTCCGCTTTGAGCGCAGCGTTCTCTTCTATCAGCTGTTTCAGGTCTATCTCCGCCTCACTCGAAACGGCCGCAACAAGCTCCTGATGCTGGCTCAGAAGAGAGCGGTCGAAGCTTCCGCCGAAATAGTTTTCGCCATAGCAGTAGGCGACGAAGTCCAGGAAGATATACAGGTTTTCAAGGCATAGTTCCGCCTGCTCTTCCGTGATCTTCTTTCCGCCATGCGCCGCATTGTTGCCGACCTTGCGGATAAAATCCATACGCCGCCAAATATCCGTGCCGATGATATCGCGGAAGTCCTCATCATTCATCAAGCTGATGAGGGTGTCCTGATAAGGCATGACAAGAGAGTTGTCCACGGAATACATCCATTTGACAGCAAACTCCATTGCCCTGCGGCAGTTCAGCACACTGGCGTCCGCGTCGATGTGCAGAATGTTTTCGGCAGCGATCGCCACATCCGCAAATGACGCGAAGCGAGGGTCGGATTTAAGGAAATCGAAATTGGTCATATCACCACTCCCAAATCTTGAATGCGCAAATATACTAGGTCAATGAAAGCGTAATTAATCGCTGATTCTATTCAACTCTTTCGCAAAAACGTTTAATTTCAGGGACATTAACTATCAAGTAGTCCCCTTCAATAGGCTTTTGAAGCTTCCATACAAATCTATATTCGTTTTCACTTGTGAAGCGAGTAGGTTTATTCATGATAATATCATTCTCCGCTTGTAACCGCATTGTCTCAGCAAGTTCCAGCAAACAATCCATTAAATTAACATTTGTAATTTTTCCGTGCAGTATCAATTGGATGCGTGTTGCCAAAGAATCAGTATGAATTGAAATTCGCTTATCATTATATACACAAGCTCCGGAAATTGCTTCCGTAATAAGGCAATCTGTTCGAGAAGACAATGCCTCTGAGACTGCAGAAAAGAAACCATCGACATCATTAATCTTAATTATTCCCTTTTTATCTCCTTTAATGGGTTGAAGAGAAGTGCACAAAAGAAGGATGTCGTCTTCCATCTGTGCTCTAAACTCCATACGTCTATTACTTTCTTCGTATAATTCGACTATATTGCTCAGTTCTAAATTATCTCGTCTGTTATCATTCTCGAGTTTTCTGCAACGATTAAAAGTTGAAACAAGCAATTCACCCTTTTCAAAGAAATCGTCTATGTGTGCCACTCCTATTTCTCTATACAAAACTGGAGGTAGCTCATTGTTCTTATATGTAGTTCTATACCAGTGCCGGATGATAGGATGTGCCGAGCGGTCATTCACAAAATTCGCAAGCCAAGCCGGACCTAACAAAGCATACGTTTTTCTTGGACCTACATAACCGTAAGCTGTTTCCATCAAAACATTTGCTAGTATTGGAGAAGGTATTCCTGTCGATATAATCCATTCATCAATCTCTTGCTTAGAACTAAAACCGTGAATAGCTATTGGCATTTCTCTTGGTTTTGTTTTTACTGGAAAGCCCTCAGGTATGGGGGTATATTTACTGTTTTCAAAAGGTGTCCAATCAATAGGATCTTCAAGGCATAATTTACTTGTCCCGTTCCGTCCTATTTCTGATAAGATTGGAAAACTACATATCATTTGTATTTTTCTCCTTGAGAATTATTTCCAGTATAGCAACGGAACAGATAAATCAGCCGAAGTATTGCTGCATCAGGCTGTCAAAGAGCAGCTGCGCTTCGTCGAGAGCTTTCTGCACGACAACTTTTGATTTGTCGACTTGTTCTGCGAATTCTGCAAATGCGTCTTGTTGCTCCTTTGGGGGCATAATAATCGGGAAGTCTTCCACCTGATCAAGGTTAATCTGACGTTTGTCAATACCACCCACGCACACTTTTCGAATATACTTTCTGTAAGCTTCACCCGTGAGTATGGTCACTACATATTTAGGGTTGACTTCTTCACCGAGACGAACAAGATAGACGTGTCCGTTAATGTTTGCACTATTATCAGGCCCAGAATAAAGTGCTGCACGCCCGAGGCTACTATTCTCGGTATTAATTCTGCCTGTTTTGGTAATCAAAATATCATTATGGTGCACAGAACTTTTTTTCATGCTTGCATGAGTTGCCTCATCTATAAACGCCACATCAGACAAATCGATGCAATTGCGCCATACATTCTGACTTCGTAAGAAGATTATTCCCTCATCGACGTAGTTTTCACTGCCGCCCTTAGGAGTGTTTCCGTTTGTGATTAGCGTAGAGATATCCTTCAAACGCTTTACTGACCATTTCATCGGGTTCTCGATTGGCTCACCAAACATCTCGACAAATCGGGCTTTGGCGAGTTCATCAAGCATTTGGAGTTCCTGCTTACGAAGCTGGATGATCGATGAAACTCTCTCAAGATTCTCAACAACCTGCAATTGTTGATCAATTTCAGGCACATTGATTTCTATTGCTGCGACGATCTGCTTGGAGATTTCTTTGAATGTTGCTCCACGCCCCAATGAATTAAGGAAAGCCGTATTTCTTTTAAGAAACCAATACAGATATCGATTATTAATCTTTTCTGAGCAAATCAAGTTTTTGAATCCTTGATTGCAATACATCTCGCATCCAGCAATTGCAACTTTTCCAATAGGTGCTCTTGAAGATAGGATTACAGTTCCTTCAGGAAACGAGGTAAGCCCTGTTTTCTTCACACCCAATTCGGTCAGCTTGCGAACACTATCCGTGATAATATATGAATCCTCATTAATCTCTGCCGGAGTGATCCATTTCACCTCTCCATCCCAGTACTCTACAATGCTAGTCTTTGGAGTGCTGCCGGATACAATCTCGCAAATTTCTCCTAGTTTATATTTTGCCATCATTCATCCCTACCAATCCAAAATAGTATTTGCTATTTGTTAAAAACTAACCTTCTCTACAAGCAAATATCTATCCCTGTTGCAATACTTAATAATTCTTGAACAGACTTATATAGCTTATCTGCAATTTCACTATCGATAGTTTTTCCTTCATGAACCAATTTATTTCTTGCTTGTCTAATTTGAAACAAATCTGTGTATACTTCAGGGTTTAATACTTTATGTTGAAACAAGAACTCTTGTTTCACAGAAGTGGTATATGATCGAGTATC
>JAZUHB010000093.1:0-26604 GCA_045641505.1 Bianqueaceae bacterium
CCTCGCAACCACGAAAAAACACCCGCAGGCCTCAGCCTGCGGGTGCTTCTTTTCGAGCGAAGGATATGTCTTTCTCAATCCGAAAAGGATTAGTCCAGAGCCTTGACGTTAATGGCGCGCAGCTTGCCGGTATCCTTGGGATCAGCCTCGGTCTCGAACTCGACCTTCTGGCCCTCGTTCAGGGTCTTGTAGCCGTCGGCGATGATGGCGGAGAAATGCACGAACACGTCGTTGCCGCCCTCATTGTCAGAAATAAAGCCATAGCCCTTCTCTGCGTTGAACCACTTAACAGTACCTTGCTTCATTTTGGATCCTCCGAAAAAATATACAGATTTGTTTTGGACATAAAAAAGCCTCACATATTTTGTAAAGCATCACAAGAATGACTTACAAAATATGTGAGACCCTTTGTATACTTCCAAAAACAGTGTACAATTTAGCACAGGGCCCGGTAAAAGTCAAGCGGAAACACTTGCCGAACCCGCATAAATTGGGTATAATCCACCTGTTTATCCTATATATATCGGAGGACAGCATGGCCAACATGGAAATGGAGGAGCTGCTGGCGGTCGCCCGGCTCTTCAAGCTGGATTCCCGCCCGCTCAGCTGCGTGCCGCACGGCGAGGGACACATCAACCGCACTTACTGCGTGACCACGGAGAAGGGCACGCGGTACATTATGCAAAAGATCAACGACCACGTGTTCCCGGACGTCAAGGGACTGATGGAGAACATCGAGGGCGTCACGGAATATCTGCGGCGGACCGAGAAGGATCCGCGCCGCGTGCAGACCATCGTCCGCACGCTGGAGGGGGACACATATCTCCGGCTCGAGAGCGGCTACTGGCGCGTCTACGTGTTCGTCGAGGACAGCGTCTGCCTGCAGCAGCCCGAGGACGGGCGCGATTTCTACATGAGCGCGGTCGCGTTCGGCAGCTTCCAGAATCAGCTCAAGGACTACCCCGCGGAGACGCTGCACGAGACGATCCCGAACTTCCACAACACCGTCATCCGCTACCGCAACTTCAAGGAGACCCTCGCGAAGGATCCCGTCGGCCGCGCGGCGAAGGCGCAGCCCGAGATCGCGTTCGCGCTGGCGCGTGAGGCGGACGCCGCCGTGCTGGTCGACCGTCTCGCGGCGGGGATCCTGCCCCTCAAGGTCACGCACAACGACACCAAGCTGAACAACGTCATGCTCGACGAGAAGACGCACGAGCCGCTCTGCGTCATCGATCTCGACACCGTCATGCCGGGCCTGCCCGCGTACGACTACGGCGACTCGATCCGCTTCGGCGCGAACACCGCGGCCGAGGACGAGGAGGATCTCGACAAGGTCCGCTTCGATCTGGACCGCTTCCGCGCCTACACCCGGGGCTTCCTCGAGGCCTGCCCGACCCTCACGCAGGCGGAGCGCGAGTCCCTCTGCTGGGGCGCGAAGCTGATGACGCTCGAGTGCGGCGTCCGCTTCCTGACCGACTACATCGACGGCGACCATTACTTCGGCGTGCACAAGCCCGACCACAATCTGCTGCGCTGCCGCACCCAGTTCAAGCTGGTGGCGGAGATGGAGAAGTGCTGGGATCAGATGGAGGAGATCGTCCGGTCCGCCGGCGCTGCCGCCGCTTCCGCTGACGATGCTTCCGCCGCCGCTTCCGCTGCCGCCGCTTCCGCTGACGATGCTTCCGCCGCCGTGAGTTCCGCCGCGAGTTCCGCCGCCGGCGTCTATTCCAACGCGAAGATCTTCATGCCCGACGGGACCTACCTCGAGGGCGGCTTCGAGGTCACCGCGGACGGACGCTTCGGCGCGGTCGGCCCCGAGGTCACGGGCGGCCGCGATCTGGGCGGCGCCAAGGTGCTCCCGGGTCTCGTCGAGACGCATTGCCACGGCGCGCTCGGCAGCGATTTCGCCGACGGCGACTACGAGGGCCTCGTCGCGATGGCCCGCTTCCTGGCGTCGAAGGGCATCACCTCGTTCGCCCCGGCGTCGGTCACTGTGTCCTACGAGAAGCTCGACAAGGCGTTCCGCACGGGCGCGCGGGTCCACCGCGAGCAGCCCGAGGGCGGCGCGTACCTCTGCGGCATCAATATGGAAGGCCCGTTCTTCTCGCGCAAGAAGTGCGGCGCGCAGAATCCCGAGTTCCTGAAGGAGCCCGACGCGGCGGCGTTCGCCCGTCTGCAGGAGGCGGCCGAGGGCCTGATCCGCCTGGCGGACGTGGCGCCCGAGCTGCCCGGCGCGCTGGATTTCATCCGCGAGGTCAGCCGGACCGTCACCGTGTCCCTCGCTCATTCCGCGGCGAATTATGACGAGGCGAAGGCCGGCTTCGAGGCGGGCGCGACCCACGTCACGCACCTCTTCAACGCGATGAGCGGCCTCGGCCACCGCGAGCCCGGCATGGTCGGCGCGGCGGCGGAGCGGGACGACGTGACGGCGGAGCTCATCTGCGACGGTCACCATGTGCATCCCGCCGCGGTCCGGGCGGCCTTCAAGCTGTTCCCCGGCCGGATCTGCCTGATTTCCGACGCGCTCTGCTGCCTCGGCATGCCCGAGGGCGAGTACGAGCTCGGCGGCCAGAAGGTCTTCATGAAGGAGGGCCTGGCGCGGCTCGCGGACGGCACCATCGCCGGCGCGGCCACCGACCTCTGGCAGGACATGCGCAACGCTGTCCGCTTCGGCATCCCCGAGGGCGAGGCGATCCTGGCGGCGACGCTCAACCCGGCGAAGAGCCTGGGCCTGGACGGCGAGCTCGGCTCGATCGAGCCCGGCAAGCGCGCGGACTTCGTCGTCGTCGACGGCGAGCTGCGGCCGGAGGAGATCTACCTGAAGGGAAAGAAGTTTGCCTGAGAGCAAGCGGCCTGCTTTCGCGGGCGGACTGCCCGGTGCGATGCAAGCTTGCTCTTGCACGTTAAAGCATTGAGTGGTATAATGATATTATGACGGACCGCCGCGCGCGGTCCCGCGGCCCCGAAGGCCGATCAATTATCATCAAGAGGAGAAAACAACAATGGCATTTTGTTCCAAGTGCGGAAGCCTGATCGATGACGGCCAGAAGTTCTGCCCCACCTGCGGCGCCCCCATCGAGGCTGCCGAGAACAAAGCGGGAGAGAAGATCTCCGAGTTCGCCGACAACCTTGGCGACAAGCTGAACGACCTGAACAACACCGTCGATACCACCGCGGAGTTCGATCCCGCTGACATCGAGGCCAACAAGGCGATGGGCATCCTGGCCTACTTTGGCATCCTGGTTCTCATCCCCATCTTCGCCGCGAAGGAATCCAAGTTCGCGAAGTTCCACGCGAATCAGGGCCTTGTCCTGATGCTGGCTGAGATCATCCTGGGCATCCTGAGCGGCATCCCGATCCTGGGCCTCATCTTCGGTCTGGCCGGCTTCGTCTGCGTCGTTCTGGCGATCATCGGCATCGTCAATGCCTGCAAGGGCCTGGCGAAGGAGCTGCCCATCATCGGCAAGTTCGCCACCAAGATGAACCTCATCAAATAAGCTTTTGGGTTTGCCGCGTGTAGCGGGCCCGGAGAAAAGAAAAATGAAGCGCTGCCTCATGGCGGCGCTTTTTTGTGTTGGTTGAGGGCCGCGGCGTCGCGGGGCGCCCGGTCTTCGTCTCATTTTTGGAGGCACTTTCCGGATTTTGCTGTCAAATCGGCCGAAAAACGAAGATTTGACAGAAAGCAAAGAGTGACTTTTCCGGCAGTTCTGTCAAATCGGCGGAAAATGAAGAATTTGACAGCAATTTGGTCTGTCTCGACGGTTTGGGATGCATCTCCGGCAAGCCATGTTCTGTCCCCATCGCACATTGGCCCGAAATGATGCATCAAATTTCTGTCAAATTAGTTCAAAACAGGGAAATTGACAGAAAATCGCGAAAATCCATTTTTCCGTTTCTGTCAAATCCGGCAAAATCCGCCGATTTGACAGACGTTTGGAAAAAAGAACGGAAAAAATGAGACGAAGCCGGGGAAAATGCGCTGAAATGTGCGGCGGGGACAGAACTGCCGAGCCCGAATGTGCCTCGGGGACAGAACCCCGTCTCCTCACCCCCCTCTCGAAACAATTGAAAAACCGCCGTTCCTATGGTATCTTATCATTAATCAACACGTGAGACCGAAACGGAACCGCCCCGGGGGGCGTCCCGCGCGTTTTCGCATACCCGGCAAGCGTCACGCTTGCGCCCGGCATGCGTCCGCAAGTGCCCGCTGCCTCGCCGCAAGCGCCCCTGCGCCCGCCGCCATTTCGGCTTCAAAAAAGAAAGAGAGGTAACCCCATGGCTTACAACGGATTTGCGATCGATGAATATCTGGACGCGGAGGCCGTGACCAGGCAGCTGGACGAGCTCATCAAGAAGCCCATCACGTCCGTCCGCCCCGAGGCGCTCGCCGCCTACGAGCAGGAATATTTCGAGAAAAAGTGCGCCGGCTCCAAGGCGATGATCACCGAGGCAAAGGAGGTCATCCCCGGCGGCGTGCAGCACAATCTCGCCTTCAACCATCCCTTCCCCATCGTGATCACGAAGGCGGAGGGCAACAAGCTCTACGATATCGACGGGAACTGGTACTACGACCTGCTGCAGGCGGGCGGCCCCACCATCATCGGCTCCAACGATCCGGTGGTCCGCGACGCGGTCATCGAGCTGCTCAAGACCTGCGGTCCGTCCACCGGCCTGTTCCACGAATACGAATACAAGCTGGCGAAGAAGATCAGCGACTGTGTGCCCAGTGTGGATAAGTTCCGCATGCTCGGCTCCGGCACCGAGGCGTGCATGTGCGCGCTCCGCGTGGCGCGCCTCAAGACCGGCCACAAGAACGTCCTGAAGATGGGCGGCGCGTATCACGGCTGGTCCGACCAGATCGCGTACGGCATGCGTATCCCCGGCACCAAGGGCCTGCAGAGCCCCGGCGTCCCGAATTTCGTATTCCGGCACACCAACGAATTCTTCCCGAATGACCTCGATGACCTGGAGCGGAAGCTCTGGTGGGGACGCCTGAACGGCGGCAACGCGGCGGTCTACATCGAGCCCGTCGGCCCCGAGAGCGGCACGCGGCCGGTCTCCAAGGAGTTCGTCAAGGGCTGCGAGGAGCTCGCGCACAAGTACGGCGCGCTGCTGGTCTGCGACGAGGTCGTGTCCGGCTTCCGCATCGGCCTGTCCGGCGCGCAGGGCTTCTACGGCATCGACCCCGACCTCACCGTCTTCGGCAAGATCATCGCCGGCGGCTATCCCGGCGCGGGTGGCGTCGGCGGTCACGAGGACTGCATGGCGCACCTCGGCGCGGGCCTCGACGCGGGCGGCAAGAAGGTCACCAAGGCCATGTGCGGCGGCACGATGGCGGCCACGCCCATCTCCTGCGTCGCCGGCTACACGGTCATCAGCGAGATCGAGAAGCGGAACGCCTGCGAGGTCGCGGGCCGCATGGGCGACCGTCTGACCAAGGGCCTGCAGGAGCTGATCGCGAAGTACGAGCTGCCGTTCGTCGCGTTCAACCAGGGCTCCATCTGCCACCTCGACAGCGTCGGCACGATGCACTTCAAGATCGACTGGAGCAAGCTGTGGACCATTCCGCACGTGCTCTCCGAGACCGACAAGCGCAAGAAGGAAATGCAGCACATGGGCGCCGCCTACATGGCGGAGGGCCTGGTCACGCTGGCGGGCTCCCGCCTGTACACCAGCGCCGCCTACACCGAGGCGGACATCGACGACGTCCTGGCCCGCTTCGAACGCGTCTTCGCGAACTGCGCGCCGCTGGAGGCCGCGAAATGACCTACTCTGAACAGGAAGCGCGGGAGCTGGTGATCGAGGCCGGCCACCGCCTGATCGAAAAGAAGCTGATCGCCCGCACCTGGGGCAACATCAGCGCGCGGATCTCGGATGAGGCCTTCGTGATCACGCCGTCGGGCCGCGCCTACGAGACGCTCCGCCCGGAGGACCTGGTGACGGTCCGGATCGCGGACTGCTCCTACGAGGGCGAGGTCAAGCCGAGCAGCGAGAAGGGCATCCACGCCGCCGCCTACGCGCTCCGGCCGGAGGTCGGCTTCATCATCCACACGCATCAGTTCTACGCCTCGGCCGTCTGCGCCGAGGGCAGGGACACCGACGCCGCGCCCTGCGCCGCCTACGGGCTGCCCGGGACCGGCAAGCTCAAAAAAGCCGTTGCGGCCGCGATCGCCGCGCACCCGGACCGGACTGCCTTCCTGATGGCCCGCCACGGCGCCGTCTGCCTGGGCGGGACCTGCGAGGAGGCCTTCGCGGCAGCGGGCCGGCTCGAGGAGGACTGCGAAAAGCTCTACGAGGCGCGGGCCGCGGAGGGCAAAAACGCCGGCGAGACCCGTCCCTGGCTGGACGACTACGCGCAGCTCATCGGCCGCGGCCGGAAGGCCGGCGAGGCGGAGGACGCCGAAGCGATCGAAATGATCCGCGAGAAGAACCGCGCCGCCGCCCGCTACGTCCGGACCGGCCGTCCCCTCGGCTTCCTCGACGCGTCGCTCCAGCGGCTCGTCTACCTGAAAAAGTATTCCAAGCTCAAAAACCAGTGAGGACCCTATGGCATACGTAATCTCGTACGATATCGGCACGACCGGCGTGAAGACCTGCCTGTTCGACGTGACGGACCGGATCGCGCTGGTCGCCGCGGCCACCTGCGGCTATCCCCTCTACGTGCTGCCCGACGGCGGCGCGGAGCAGGACGGCGACGATTGGTGGAACGCGATGGCCTCCACCACGAAGGAAATCTTCTCGAAGACTGCTGTGCGCCCCGGCGAGGTCGCCGGCATCTCCTTCTGCTCGCAGATGCAGGCGCTCATCCTCGTGGACCGCGAGGGCCGCACCGTCCGCCGTCCCATGAGCTACATGGACCAGCGGGCGAAGGAGGAGATCCGCAAGGGCATCGCGAACGGCCTGCAGATCGCCGGCGCAAACATCTTCAAGCTGATCCCGAGCCTCATCATCACCGGCGCGGTGTCCTCCAGCGTGAAGGACCCGATCTGGAAATACAAGTGGGTCGAGGCCCACGAACCCGAGAACTTCGCGCGCGCCTACCGCTGGCTCGACGTGAAGGACTACCTGGCCTCCCGCTGCACCGGCGAGTTCCGCATGACCGAGGACAGCGCCTTCGCGACGCTCCTCTACGACACCCGCCCCGGGAAGAAATGCTTCAGCAGGAAGATGTGCCGCATGTTCGGCATAAAGGAGGAGCTCCTGCCCCCGATCATCCGCTCGACGGACGAGGTCGGCCGGCTCACGGAGCGCGCCGCGGAGGAGCTCGGCCTCGTCCCCGGCATCCCGGTCTTCGGCGGCGGCGGCGACTCCAGCCTCATCGGTGTGGGCGCGGGCTGCGTGCGGCTCGGCGATACCCACGTCTACTCCGGCACCTCCGGCTGGGTCATCACCGTGACCGACAAGCAGACCGTCGACGCGGACGCGATGATCGCCGCGATCACCGGCGCGCAGGACGGCAAATTCAACTACTTCGCCGAGATGGAGACCGCCAACAAGTGCCTCGAGTGGGCCAAGGACCACCTGGCGCTCGACGAGCTCGGCGTCTTCGGCAAGGGCGAGCCCGGCCCCGGCTACGAGAAGACCTACACCAACATCTACAGCTACCTCACCAACGCGGTGAAGGACGTGGCGCCCGGCAGCGGCGGCGTGATCTTCGCGCCCTGGCTGCACGGCAACCGCTGCCCCTTCGAGGATCCGTACGCGACCGGAATGTTCTTCGGCATCCGTCTGGAGACCGGCAAATACGAGCTCATCCACGCGGTGCTCGAGGGCATCTTCTACCACCTGCGCTGGATGCTCGAGTGCCAGGACCGCAAGGTGAAGACCGCCGACCGCATCCGCTTCGTGGGCGGCGGCGCGCTCTCGCCCGTGTCCTGCCAGCTGCTCGCCGACATCCTCGGCCGCACCGTGGAGACCGTCGAGAACCCGCAGAACGTCGGCTCCGTGGGCGCGGCGGCCGTCGTCGGCGTGGGCCTCGGCCTGATCCCCGACCTGGAGAGCGTCTGCGACTTCATCCCCGCGTCCGCCGTCTATGAGCCCGACCCGGCCCGCCACGCCGCGTATCAGCCCTATTACGAGACCTTCAAGAAACTCTACAAGGCCAACAAGGAGCTCTTCCGCTCCATCCCTGAGGAGGCATGACATGACTTCGGAATCCAAGAAAGAACTGCTCCGCACCATCAAGTTCACGCTCTTTTCCCTCTCCGCCGGCGCGATTCAGCTGGGCTCCTACGCCCTGATGGAGTACGTGCTGCATTGGCCGGCCTGGATCAGCTATCTGATCGCGCTGGTGCTCTCGGTGGTCTGGAACTTCACGCTGAACCGCCGCTTTACCTTCCAGTCCGCGAACAACGTCCCGAAGGCGATGTTCCTGGTCTTCCTGTTCTACCTGGTCTTCACGCCGCTCAGCACGATGCTCGAGGGCTTTCTGACCGCCGGCATCGCCCTGCCCTGGGCCGAGGACAAGATCCTGCTGCCCGGCATCGAGCTGGTGCCCGGCATCGTCGCGACGATCCTCAACATGGTGCTGAACTTCGTGCTGGAGTTCCTCTACGACCGCTTCGTCGTCTTCCGCGACTCGATCGACACGAACGAGCTGGCGAAGAAGCAGGAGGAGACGGAGGAGTGAGGGGAGAGGGGACCGGCTGCGCGCCGCGACGTTGGCCGCGCGCCGACGGCAGCCCCTGAGTTTGCATGAGAAAGCCCGCCGGGGTGTTCCCTCGGCGGGCTTCGTCTCATTTTTCAGCGCACTTTTTGTTTTTTTACGACAAATAGGTCGAAAAACGAAGATTTGTCGTAAGGTGGCGAAATGCTTTTTTGCGGATTACGACAAATCGGGCAAAGAAGCAAAAATTGTCGTAAATTTTACCTGTCTCTGCGCTTTTGGCCGCATCAAAAAATGGGCGGGTTCTGTCCCCGCCGCACATTTGCCTGAAATGATGCATCCAATTTACGACAAAAACGGGAAAACCGGCAAATTTGTCGTATACTCCGAAAAGCGCTCGATTTGGTTTCTGTCAAATTTGGCAAAAATCGCGGATTTGTCGTAAATTTGCCAAACCCGAACGATAAAATGAGACGAAGGCGATGAAAATGCGCGAAAGCGTGCAGGCGCGAATGCGCGCGGGCACGAAAAAACAGCGGCGCATCAGCGCCGCTGCACTTTTTCAGACCACGGGCGGGCTCAGCCACCGCTTGGAAGCCGGTCGGCCGGCGGGCCCGGCCGTCGCTTGGAAGCTCAGCCGCCCGGCTCGCCTTGCCGTCCTCCTCATTCCTCCCGGAACTGCTGCCGGTACAGCATCGCGTACATGCCGTCCAGCGCCATCAGCTCGTCGTGGCTGCCCTGCTCGAGGATGCGGCCGCCGTCGATCACGGCGATCGCGTCCGCGTTCTTGATGGTCGAGAGCCGGTGCGCGACGACCAGCGTCGTGCGGCCCTTGCAAAGCTCGTCCAGCGCCTGCTGGATCAGGATCTCGGTCGCGTTGTCCAGCGCGCTCGTGGCCTCGTCGAGGATCAGGATCGGCGGGTTCTTCAGGAAGACGCGGGCGATGCACAGCCGCTGCTTCTGGCCGCCGGAGAGGCGGACGCCGCGCTCGCCGATCACCGTGTCGTAGCCGTGTTCCAGGCTCATCACGTAGTCGTGGATGTTCGCGCGCTTGGCGGCCTCGATGACCTCCTCCTCGGAGGCGCCGGGGCGGCCGTAGAGGATGTTGTCGCGGATCGTGGAGTTGAAAAGGTAGATGTCCTGCTGGACGATGCCGATGTTCGCGCGGAGCGACTCCAGCGTAAACTCGCGGACGTCCCGGCCGTCCACCAGGATCTCGCCGCCCTGGATGTCATAGAAGTGCGGGATCAGGTGGCAGATGGTGGTCTTGCCGCCGCCGGACGGGCCGACCAGCGCGAAGGTGCTGCCGGCGGGGATCCGCAGGCTCAGGTCCTTCAGGACGCCGCCGCGGGTCTCGTAGGAAAAATCCACGTGGCGGAACTCGATCTCGCCGTCGAGGCGCTCCGCGTCGCCGGCGCCCTCGGAGTCCAGCTCCGGCTCGGTATCGAGGATCTCGAGGAAGCGCTCGAAGCCGGCCGCGCCGTTCTGGAACTGCTCCTGGAAGCGGATCAGCGTGCTGACCGGGTTCAGGAAAAGGTTGATGGAAACGATGAAGGCCGAGTAGTCGGCGAAGTCGATCTTGCCCGCGTACATGAAGAGGCCGCCGGCGATCAGCACGACCACGTTGAAGACCTCGGTGACGAAGGTGGTGGAGGAGTGGAAGGTGCCCAGCGCCTTGTACGCGTCGCGGCAGGCCTCGACGTAGCGGGTGTTGCCGAGCTCGAACTTCTCGCTCTCCTTGGCGGCGTTGTTGAAGGCCTTCGTGACGCGGATGCCGGAGACGCTGGTCTCCAGCGCGGCGTTGATCTGGGCGTGCGCGGCGCGGCTCTCGCGGAAGGCGTCGCGCTGCCGGTCGCGGGTCTTCGAGGAGATCAGCAGGAGCAGCGGCACGCAGAGAAGCAGGATCAGCGCGAGCAGCCAGTAGATCGAGAACAGGTAGGCGAAGGAAACGATGATGGTGATCGAGCAGATGATCGCGTTCTCCGGACCGTGGTGGGCGAGCTCGGTCACGTCCTGCAGATCGGTGGTCAGGCGGGACATGATCTTGCCGGTCTCGTGGTTGTCATAGAAGGTGAAGGGCAGCTGCTCGAGGTGCGTGAACAGCTCGCGGCGCATCTCCGCCTGCATCGAGACGCCCATCATGTGTCCCTGGTACTGCACGAAGTAGTTCAGGAACATGCGGATCACGTAGAGGAGGAGGACGCCGATACCCGCGATCACGATCATACGGTAGTTCCGGTTCGGGATCAGATCGTTCAGCATCAGGCGGGTGACGATCGGGTAGACCACGCCGATCAGCGACATCGTGAACGACGCCAGCATGTCCAGCGTGAAGATTTTCCGATGAGGTTTATAATAAGAGATGAAGCGTTTGAGCAAGGCAGAAACCCCCTCCCACGGCAGAGGCTCGGGCGCGGGAAGCGTCCGGCGGGATGATTTTTCCATTATATGATGCTCGCGCGAAAAATGCAAACGTCCCCGGGGCGCGGCGGCGCGGCGGAGCCCGGCCGCGCGCGGAAAGCGCGAAAAACCCGAAAAAAGCATTTGACAAACCGGCCCGGAGGCCCTATAATAGCACAGTCAACAAGCAGAAGGTTTCCGCTTCTCACCTGCCACGACCTCCGGACCCGGAGGGAAACACAGTGCGCACGGTTCTTGCACAATCTTTCAACAAGGTTTATGCTGCGGATTCCCTTTGCGAATCCGCTTTTTTTATTTCAAGGAGGTATTGCCATTAGCGACTTATTGATCAATGAAGAGATCACTGCCAAGGAGGTTCGCCTCATCGGCACTGACGGTTCGCAGCTGGGGATCGTGCCCGGCGCAGAAGCCCTGAAAAAGGCATACGAGAGTGATCTCGACCTTGTTATGATCTCGGCGAACGCCAATCCGCCGGTCTGCAAGATCATGGACTACAGCAAGTACCGCTTTGATCAGATGAAAAAAGAGAAGGAAGCAAGGAAGAACCAGAAGACCACCGAGGTCAAAGAGGTCCGTCTTTCTCCCAACATCGACGACCACGATGTGGAAACCAAGGTCAAGAGCGCGATCAAGTTTTTGGAGCATGGCGATCGTGTCAAGATTTCCGTGAAGTTCCGCGGGCGTGAAATGACGCACCAGAACCTCGGCAAGGAAGTCATGGACGCGTTCGTGGCGCAGCTGGGTGACGCCGGCGTCGTGGAAAAGGCCGCCAAGATGGAAGGCCGCAACATGGTCCTGTTCTTAGCGCCCAAAAAGAGCTAACTATTTTAAGGAGGGTAACATCATGCCGAAAGTTAAGACCAAGAAGGCCGCCGCGAAGCGTTTTAAGGTAACGGGTACCGGCAAGCTGAAGAGATTCAAGGCTTACAAGAGCCACATCCTGTCCAAGAAGACCACCAAGAGAAAGAGAAACCTGAGAAAGCCCATCATCACCGATCAGACCAACTTCAAGGTCATGAAGAAGATCCTGCCTTACAGCTGAGACGGATTACGACGGGAAGAAAAAACTAGGAGGATTTAAATCATGGCACGAGTTAAAGGGGCTTTAAACAGCCGTAAAAGACATAAGAGAACTCTGAAGGCGGCCAAGGGTTACTACCTGGCCCGCTCCACCCAGTACCGCAGCGCGAAGAGCGCCGTGATGCGCGCCCAGAACTACGCGTACGCCGGCCGCAAGCTGAAGAAGAGAGATTTCCGCTCTCTTTGGATCGCCCGTATCAACGCCGCCTGCCATCTGAACGACATCTCTTACAGCCGCTTCATGTTCGGTCTGAAGAGCGCCGGCATCGAGCTGAACCGTAAGGTCCTCGCCGACATCGCCGTCGCCGATCCCGAGGCGTTCACCAAGCTGGTGAAGGAAGCCCAGAAGGGTATCAAGAAGGCGGAGAAGAAAGCCGAAACGGCGCGTTAACAACGCATTGCGGATAAATCCGCGACACGCCGCCGCAATTCGCGTGCTGCGCGAATTGCCGACATAGGCGGCCTCCTGGGGGCGCGTTAACAACGCATTGCGGATAAATCCGCGACACGCCGTCGCAATTCGCGTGCTGCGCGAATTGCCGACATAGGCGGCCTCTTGGGGGCGCGGAGTAATTAACATGCACACCGAAAGGAACGAGGCATTTGCCCCGTTCCTTTTTTTGGTGCAAGCGAGCATGGCGCGGGATGTCGGGAAGGCTTCCGGCCGCCGCGGGGCCGCGGCTTCGTCTCATTTTTCGGGGCACTTTTCCAAAATTTTACGACAGATCGGCTAAAAAACGGAAATTTGTCGTAAAGTAAAAAATCGCTGTTCCGGGATTTACGTCAAATACGGCACAAAAGACAAATTTGTCGTAATTTTTCCCTGTCTCAACGGTCCGGGACGTGTCTCTGGCAAGCCGAGTTCCGTCCCCTTTGCACAGTTGCCCGAAATGACGCATCCATTTTACGACAGAAATGCTTCCTGAGGATAATTTGTCGTAAATCCTGAAAACGGCACGTTTGCGTTTACGTCAAATTCGGCAAAACGCGCCGATTTGTCGTAAATTTTTCCAAAAGAACGAAAAAAACGAGACGAAGGCGAGACAAATGTGCGAAAGTTCGCTTACGCGCATGCGCGCAAAAAGCAGCGGCGCGCCGGCGCTGCCCGCCCCCCGCCGAGCAGTCCGGGCCCCGCCCCGCCAGGCGCCCCGAAACCCCTCCGAAAGGTTGCAATCTTCCCCTCCGCGTGATATAATGCCATATCTCATAGTGGGAGCATATGCCAATGAAAATCTCCAGAATGGCCGGGGCGGTCGAGCCCTCCCTGGCGCGCAAACTTTTCAACATGACCAAGCAGTACACCGACGTGGTGGACCTCACCCTCGGCGACCCGGATCTGAAGCCCAATCTGAAGATCCGCGAAGCCGCCTGTGAGGCCGTGATGGCGGGCAAATCCCGCTACAGCCAGAACGCCGGTCTCGCGGACCTCCGGGCCGCCGCGGGCGCGCTTTTCGAAAAAGAATACGGACAGACGGTCGATCCCGCGACGGAAATGATCGTCACGGTCGGCGGCATGGAGGCGCTGTTCCTCTCGCTGGCCTGCCTGATCGACGACGGAGATGAGGTCATCATCCCCGCGCCTTACTATGTCAATTACGTGCAGATGGTGCGGATGCTGGGCGGCGTGCCCGTGATCCTGTACTCCACCGAGGCCGAGGGCTTCCACCTGGATCCCGCCAAGGTCGAGGCCGCGGTCACCGACCGCACCGTCGCCGTCATCGTGAACTCGCCCTGCAACCCCACCGGCGAGGTGCTGCCGAAGGACGTCCTCGAGCGCCTCGCGAAGATCGCCGTGGAGAAGGACCTGGTCGTGATCTCCGACGAGGTCTACAAGACCCTGGTCTACGACGGCGCCATTCACGAGTCGATCATCCGCGAGCCCGGCATGCGGGAGCGCACCGTGCTGATCGACAGCCTCTCCAAGCGCTTCTCGATGACCGGCTACCGGGTCGGCTACGCCATCGCGCCCGCCGAGCTCGTCGCGAACATGGTCAAGATGCAGGAGAACGTGGCGGCCTGCGCCCCCGTCCCCTCCCAGCACGCGGGCATCTGCGCCTACAGCGAGTGCGCGGACGATCCGGCGATGCTCGAGACCTTCACCGCCCGCCGCGACTTCATGTACGAGGCGATCAACGCGATCCCGAAGCTGTCCTGCCGGAAGCCCGCCGGCACCTTCTACCTCTTCGTGAACATCGAGGAGACCGGCCTCGAGTGCCTCGATTTCTGCTACAAGCTGCTGGAGGCCGTCCACGTCGCGGTGGTGCCCGGCATCACCTACGGCAAGGAGTACGGTCACTACGTCCGCATCGCGTTCACCCACGATGTGGAGGTCCTGCGCGAGGGCGCGGAGCGGATCCGCCGCTTCGCCGAGACGCTTTGAAAATCCCGGGCCCGCGGCGCCGACGCGCCGTCCGCTGCCCGATCATGAAAGGAAGACGAGATGTTTTCTTCTGAATTCGAACCGTTCGAAAAGAAGGTCTGGCTTGCCACGCCCACGCCGCATCCGGAGATGCTTCGCTACATCGAAGCCGCGTACAACGCGAACTGGCTGTCGACGGTGGGGGAGAATATCGACGAGCTCGAGAAGCTCGCCGCGGAGAAGGCCGGCGTGAAGTACGCCGTGGCGCTGTGCAACTGCACCTCCGCGCTCCATCTCTGCGTGAAGCTCGCGGGCGAGAAGCTGTACGGGAAGCCCGCCATCAGCCACGGCGCGCTGGAGGGCAAACGGGTCTTCTGCTCGGACATGACCTTCGACGCGACGCTCAATCCCGTCGTGTACGAGGGCGGGATCCCCGTCTTCATCGACACCGATCCGGAGACCTGGAACATGGACGCGGCCGCGCTCGAAAAGGCCTTCGGGCTCTATCCCGACGTCCGGCTCGTCGTCAGCGCCGAGCTCTACGGCTTCCCGGGACGGATGGACGAGATCAAGGCCATCTGCGCCCGTCACGGCGCGCTCCTGATCGAGGACGCGGCGGAGGCGATGGGCGCCACGGTCGGCGGCGCGCAGTGCGGCTCGTTCGGCGACTTCTCCGCGGTCAGCTACAACGGCAACAAGATCATCACCGGCTCGTCCGGCGGCTGCCTGCTTACCAACAGCCTCGCCGACGCGAATCAGGCCCGCAAGTGGAGCACGCAGTCCCGCGAGAACGCGCCCTGGTATCAGCACGAGCAGGTCGGCTACAACTACCGCATGAGCAACATCATCGCCGGCGCCGTCCGCGGCCAGTACCCCTATCTCGAGGAGCACATCGCGCAGAAGAAGGCGGTCTACGAGCGCTACCGGGACGGCCTCCGGGACCTTCCCGTCCGGATGAACCCGATCTGCGCCGGCACCGAGCCGAACTACTGGCTCTCCGCCCTGATCATCGACCGCGAGGCCATGTGCCGTCAGGTCCGCGATGACAGCACCGCGCTCTTCGTACCCGAGCACGGCAAGTCCTGCCCGACCGAGATCCTCGAGGCCCTTGCGTCCGTGCGCGCCGAGGGCCGCCCGATCTGGAAGCCGATGCACATGCAGCCGATGTACCGCATGCACGGCTTCGTCACGCGCGAGGGCGACGGCCGCGCCCGCACCAACGCCTACATCGCCGGCGGCATTTTCGATGCCGGCGCGGACATTTTCGACCGGGGCCTTTGCCTGCCCAGCGACAACAAAATGACAAAAGAGCAGCAGGAGCGGATCATCGAAGTGATCCGGGCGTGCTTCGACTAAGGAGATGTCATGAAAGGAAAGCGTCTTTGGCAGACCTTCTGCCTTTGTCTGATCCCCTCCGCGACGAAGCGCGCCGCGTATCTCCGGCGTCACGGCGTCTTCGCCGGCATGGGCGAGGACTGTCTTTTCATGGGGCGCATCGTGCCCCTCTATCCGGAGCTGATCCGCTTCGGCCGCAACGTCTCGGTCGCCTCGAAGGTGACCTTCGTCACGCATGACGTGACGCACCGCGTGCTGAACCGTTCGGCCCGCGTCCGGGAGCTCCTGGGCGAGGAGGCCGCCGGCCGGAAGATCGCCGAGCGGAAGGGCTGCATCGAGGTGGGCGACGACGTCTTTCTGGGCGCCGGCAGCCTGATCCTCCCCGACGTGCGGATCGGCAGTCAGGTCATCCTGGGCGCCGGCTCCGTCGTGACGAAGGACATCCCCTCCGGCTCCGTGGCCGCGGGCGTCCCGGCGAAGGTGATCGGCAGCTTCGACGAGTTCGCGAGGAAGGCGGCGTCTTCGGCGCGCCCCGCGGCGGCGGAGGAGCTCTGGGCAGCCTTCGGGGAAAAGAGAAACTGAGTCACCGCGCCGCGACGGCGGCGGAAATCTGAAGATAGGAAGTGGAAGATCTTGGAGGAAGAGAAACTGAGCCGGCCGGAGAGTCAGAAGACCCGGGTGATCTCGAATTTCCTGTGGCGCTTTTTCGAACGGATCGGCGCGCAGGGAGTCACGTTCATCGTGGAGCTGGTGCTGGCCCGCATCCTGGATCCGGCCGTCTACGGCACGCTGGCGCTGGTCACCGTGTTCACGACGCTGATGCAGGTCTTCGTGGACAGCGGGCTCGGCAACGCCCTGATCCAGAAGAAGGATGCCGACGACACGGATTTTTCCTCCGTTTTCTATTTCAACATAGTGATGTGCACGGTCCTGTACGGGCTGATGTTCATCGCCGCGGTCCCCATTTCCCGCTTTTACGACAAGCCGGAGCTTGTCCCCGTCATCCGGGTGATGAGCCTGATTCTGGTGATCTCCGGCGTGAAAAACGTGCAGCAGGCCTACGTCTCGCGGCACATGCTCTTCAAAAAATTCTTTTTTGCCACCCTGGCCGGCACGGTCTGCGCCGCCGGAGTGGGCATCTGGATGGCCGTCCGGGGCTACGGCGTCTGGGCGCTCGTCGCGCAGAACCTGGTCAACATGGCCATGGACACGCTGGTCCTCTGGATCACCGTGAAATGGCGGCCGAAGAAGACCTTCTCCTGGCCCCGCCTCAAGGGCCTCCTTTCCTACGGCTGGAAGCTGCTGGCCTCAAAGCTGCTCGACACGCTCTATGACGAGCTCCGTCAGCTCCTGATCGGCAAGCTCTACACGGACGCGGACCTGGCCTTCTACAATCAGGGCAAGCGCTATCCGCATTTCGCGGTCACGAACATCAACAGCTCTCTGGACAGCGTGCTCTTCCCGGCGCTGTCGAAGGAGCAAAGCGAGCCGGCCAAGGTCAAGGCGATCACCCGCCGCGCGATCCAGGTCGGCACCTATCTGCTGATGCCCGTCATGACCGGCATCGCCGTCTGCGCGACCCCCCTGATCAGTCTGCTGGTGACCGACAAATGGCTGCCGGTGGTGCCGTACCTGCGGATCTTCTGCGCGTGCTACGCGTTCTATACCGTCAACACCGCGAACCTGAACGCGATCAAGGCGCTCGGCCGCAGCGACCTGGTGCTCAAGCTCGAGTTCATCAAGAAGGGGATCGGCCTGGCGCTCCTGCTCGGCACCCTCTGGATCAGCGTCGAGGCGCTGGCCTACAGCATGCTGCTGAGCTCGGTGCTTTGCCAGATCATCAACGCCTCCCCGAACCGGAAGCTGCTGGATTACAGCTATAAGGACCAGGTGAAGGATATGCTCCCGCAGCTTTTGCTGAGTCTCTTCATGGGCGCCTGTGTGCTGGCGGTGACGTTGTTCAAGCTGCCGGATCTGGTCACGCTGCTGATCCAGGTGCCGCTCGGCGTCGCGATTTACTGGGGCGGCTCGAAGCTGTTTGGGATCGAGAGCTACGGGTATCTGCTGCGAACGGTTTTGGATCTTGTCGCCAGATTTAGGAAGAAGGATCAAGAAAATGCCTGAGGAAGCAAAAGTCAGCATCATCTGCAACGCATATAATCACGAGAAGTACATCCGTGACGCACTTGAGGGCTTCGTGATGCAGAAGACCGATTTTCCTTTCGTTGTGCTGATTCATGACGACGCCTCGACTGATGGGACCGCATCAATCATCCGGGAGTATGAGGAAAAATACCCGGACATCGTGAAGCCAATCTACGAAACGGAAAATCAGTATCAGAAGAGTACGTTGCGGAAGATTCAGGAGGACCGCGTCCACAGTAAGTATGTTGCCGTCTGTGAGGGTGATGATTATTGGACCGACCCACTGAAGCTGCAGAAGCAATTCGATTATATGGAAGCTCATCCGGACTGCGCCCTCTGCGGGTGTACGACCGGATGGCTCAATATGAAGACCGGAAAACTGGACATCCGCTACCGTGTCGATGAGGACCGGGATGTTTCGGAGGAGGAATTGATCGAGGAGACCAACGGTCGGATCTTTACCACCTGCTCCGTGTTCGCGAAGGCAGAAATCTGGATCCGCCGCCCGAAATGGGGGTTCCCGATCGGCGACTATCCCCTCAACCTCTATGCCGGCTTGAATGGCGCGGTCCACGTGCTGCGCGAGCCGATGTGTGTTTACCGATGGTATACCGAAAATTCCTGGACGAAGCGGATGGACGGTGCCGGAAAGCGGGCTGAGGTCGCCCGGAAGATGATCGAGGGTCTCGCGAATTTCAACGAGGCCAGCGGCGGCCGTTACGCTGAATCCGTGCGTCGTCGTACGCTCCGTCACCGGTATACTCTGGCGCTGATGGAGGCTGACTGGGAAACCGTTTCCGGAGAGCTTGGCGAGGTCTACCGCAGCCGAGGCTTCCTTGAGCGCGTTTCCGACCGTTTGCGCTGCAAGCATCCAAAACTGTACGAACTGGTTCATAAAATTACCTATGGAAGACTGAAAGTCTGATCCGAGGAGAATTATCCATGAGCATCAATGTCACCCGTTCCTCCCTGCCCCCCTTCGAGGAGTACTGCGAGGAGATCCGGGACCTCTGGGACAGCCGCTGGCTGACCAACATGGGCGCGAAGCACGAGGCGCTGGCGGCGCAGCTTCGCGAGACCCTGGGCGTGCCGAACGTGACCCTATACACGAACGGCCATCTGGCGCTGGAGAACGCCCTCGCGGCCTTCCGCTTCCCGGCGGGCAGCGAGGTGATCACCACCCCCTTCACCTTCGCGTCCACCACCCACGCGATCGCCAGATGCGGCCTCACGCCGGTTTTCTGCGACGTGAAGGCGGACGATTTCACGATGGATCCCGCGAAGATCGAGGCCCTTATCACCGACAAGACCGTCGCGATCATGCCCGTGCACGTCTACGGCCTGCTCTGCGACACGGACGCGATCGCGGAGATCGCCGCGCGCCACGGCCTCCGGGTCATCTATGACGCAGCCCACGCGTTCGGCGTGCGGAAGAACGGCGTGAGCTCGGCCTGCTTCGGCGACGTCGCCATGTTCAGCTTCCACGCGACCAAGGTGTTCAATACGATCGAGGGCGGCGCGCTCTGCTACGCGGATGACGCGCTCCGGCCCGTGCTCGACTGCGCGAAGAACTTCGGCCTCTCCGGCGAGGACTGCGAGGTCCCCGGCGGCAACGCCAAGATGAACGAATTCCAGGCCGCGATGGGCCTCTGCAACCTGCGGCACCTCGACGGCGAGATCGCGAAGCGCCGCCGGGCCGCGGAGACCTACCGCCGGCTCCTTTCCGGCGTCCCCGGTATCCGGCTCGCGCCCGAGCAGCCCGGCGTTGAGCAGAACTACGCGTATTTTCCTGTCGTCTTCGACGGCTTCCGCGCGGACCGCGATCAGATCTTCGAGGAGCTCCGCGCGAACGACGTGATCGCCCGCAAGTATTTCTACCCGGTGACGGACGAGTTCAGCTGCTACCGGGAGCTGCCCACGGCTTCCGCGACCCCCGTCGCCTCGTACCTGGCGAAGCGGGTCCTCTGCCTGCCGCTCTTCGCGGATCTCGCGGAGGAGGACGCGGCGCGGATCGCCCGGATCATTCTGGGAGAATAAGAACGGAGGTAAATCCATGAAAGGCATCATTCTGGCCGGCGGACGCGGCACGCGCCTCTATCCGATGACGAAGGCCGTCTCGAAGCAGCTGCTGCCCGTCTACGACAAGCCGATGATCTACTATCCCCTGTCCATGCTGATGCTGGCGAGCATCCGCGAGGTGCTCATCATCTCCACGCCCGAGGATCTGCCCGACTACGAGCGGCTGCTGGGCGACGGCAGCCAGCTCGGCATGCGTTTCTTCTACAAGGAGCAGACCGCGCCCCGCGGCCTCGCCGACGCGTTCCTGCTGGGCGAGGAGTTCATCGGGGACGATTCCGTCTGCCTCGTTCTCGGCGACAACATCTTCTACGGCTCGAACATGACGCGGACGCTCCGCGACGCGATCGCGAACAATACCGGCGCGACCATCTTCGGCTATCCGGTCAAGGATCCCCGGTCCTTCGGCGTGGTCGAGTTCGACGCGAACCGCCGGGTCCTGAGCCTCGAGGAGAAGCCCGAGAACCCGAAGAGCCATTACGCGGTGCCCGGTCTCTACTTCTACGACAACCGTGTGGTGGAGATCGCGAAGCACGTGCAGCCCTCCGCCCGCGGCGAGCTGGAGATCACCGCCGTGAACAACGCCTACCTGGCCCTGGGCGAGCTGAAGGTCCGGCTGCTGGAGCGCGGCTTCGCCTGGCTCGATACCGGCACGCCCGAGGGCATGCTGAAGGCCGCCGAGTTCGTCGAGGCGGTCCAGGACCGGCAGGGCTTCTACGTTTCCTGCATCGAGGAGATCGCCTGGCGCCGCGGCTTCATCACCACCGCACAGCTCCGCGACCTCGGCGAGAAGCTGAAGATGACGGACTACGGCCGGTACCTGATGGCGCTGGCGGATGAGGAGGCGGAGCATGTCTGAGACGATCCTCGTGACCGGCGGCGCCGGCTTCATCGGCTCGAATTTCATTTACCTCCTGCTGGAGGAGCGGCCTGAATGGCGCGTCGTCTGCGTGGACGCGCTGACCTACGCCGCCAACATCCACACCCTGAACCGGGCGATGGAGAACCCGAACTTCGTTTTTTACAAAGAAGACATCCGGAACCGCGGGGGCATCTTCGTGATCTTCGAAAAGGAGCACCCCGATTACGTGGTCAACTTCGCGGCGGAGAGCCACGTGGACCGCAGCATCGAGAATCCCGGCATTTTCCTGGAGACCAACATCCTCGGCACCCAGGTTGTGATGGACGCCTGCCGGAAATACGGCGTCAAGCGCTTCCATCAGGTGGGCACCGACGAGGTCTACGGCGATCTGCCGCTCGACCGGCCGGACCTTTTCTTCCGCGAGGACACGCCCATCCGCACCTCGTCTCCGTATTCCACCTCGAAGGCGGCGGCGGACCTGCTCGCGCTCGCCTATTGGCGCACCTATGGCCTGCCCGTCACGGTGAGCCGCTGCTCGAACAACTACGGCCCCTATCAGTTCCCCGAAAAGCTGATCCCGCTGATGATCCGCAACGCCTCGAACGACCGGCCCCTGCCCGTCTACGGCGAGGGAAAGAACGTCCGGGACTGGCTCTACGTGAAGGATCACTGCCGCGGCATCCTGGTGGTGCTGGAGCGCGGCCGCGTCGGCGAGGTCTACAATCTCGGCGGCCATAACGAAAAGCAGAACCTGGAGATCGTGAAGATCATCCTGGCGCAGCTCGGCAAGCCCGAGTCGCTGATCACCTTCGTGGCGGACCGCAAGGGCCACGACCTGCGCTACGCGATCGATCCTGCCAAGGCGAAGGCCGAGCTTGGCTGGGAGCCGGAGACCTGCTTCGCGGACGGCATCCGCCTGACCATCGACTGGTACCGGGCACATGCCGACTGGCTGGAGGAGTGCGCCTCGGGCGAGTATCAGACCTACTACGAAAAGATGTACGGCAACAGATAATCCGAATGAAGGAAGTACGATGACATGAGAAACTTTCAGCTGGCTGTCAAACGAATCTTCGATATCCTGCTCGCGCTGGCCGCGATCGTGATCCTCACCGTGATCCCGGTGCTGATCGTGGTCCCCATCGCGATCCGGCTCGAATCGAAGGGGAAGGCGGTTTTCCGCCAGGCCCGCGTCGGCAAGGACGGCAAGCTTTTCGACATCCTGAAATTCCGCACGATGGCGGAGCCCCCCGCGGATTGCTACAACGTGAAGGGCGTCTGGTACAAGCCGGACGGCACGCGCCTTCTGCCCGAGGAACGGATCACCAAGGTGGGCCGCTTCCTCCGCAAGACCAGCCTGGACGAGCTGATGCAGCTGTTCAACGTCCTGAACGGCACGATGAGCTTCATCGGCCCGCGCCCGACCCTGCCCTATCAGGTGGAGAAGTACACTGACGAGCAGAAGCGCCGCCACGAGCTGCGTCCCGGCATCACCGGCTGGGCGCAGGTGAACGGCCGCAACGGCATCACCTGGACCGAAAAGATCAAATATGACCTGGAATACGTCGACGGCTTCAGCCTCTGGTTCGATATCCGGATCTGGCTCCGGAGCTTCACCGTCGTGCTGCGCCGCGAGTCCACCGCCTTCGAGAAGGACGACCCGCTGACCGCGAAGGGCGGTCTGAACCCCGACGCGAAGAAGGCCCTGGTGCTGGCGGGCGGCGTTCCCCAGATCGCGCTGATCGAGGAGCTGAAGTCCCGCGGCATCACCACGGTGCTCTGCGACGGCTCCGACGGCGCGGTGGCCCGGCCTTACGCTGACGTCTTCTACCGCATCCAGATCTTCGATAAGGAGGCGGTGAAGGAGGTCGCGCTGAAGGAAAAGGTCGACTTCGTGATCACCGTCTGCGCCGACCAGGTGCTGCTGATCGTCGCCCAGGTCTCCGAGGAGCTGGGGCTTCCCTTCTACATCGATTACAAGACGGCGCAGGACGTGTCCGACAAGGCGCTGATGAAGGAGATCTTCGAGAAGAATCAGATCCCGACCTCCCGCCACGTCGTGATGGCCGAGCTGGACAAGACGAAGATCGCCCATCTCGAATACCCGCTGGTGGTGAAGCCGGTGGACTGCTACAGCTCCAAGGGCGTCCGCAAGGTGCTGAATGAAAAGGAGCTCGAGGAGGCCTTCGCGCAGGCCGTCACGCTTTCCCGCACCGATACCGCCATCGTCGAGGAGTTCGTCGGCGGCTGGGAGCTGAGCGTCGACGTGTTCGTGACGGACGGCCGCGCCGAGGTCCTGCTGATCTCCCAGAGCGACAAGGTGGCGGACGCCGACAAGTTCGTGATCTTCCGCGGCCGCGTGCCCGCCGACCTCTCGCCGGAGCTTCGCGCGCAGGTCGCCGACACCGCCCAGCGGATCGCCGACGCGTTCGGCCTCCGAAACTGCCCGATGCTCGTCCAGATGATCTGCGACGGGAAGCGGGTCTCCGTGCTCGAGTTCTGCGCCCGCACCGGCGGCGGCATGAAGTTCCTGCTGATCCGGCGCGCCTGCGGCGTCGACGTGGTGAAGGCCGTGGTCGACCTCTCGATGGGGCAGAAGCCCGTGATCGCGCCGACCGCGCCCGAGGCGCCCGTGATCGTCAACGAGTTCCTCTACTGCGAGCCCGGTGTCCTCGATCACATGGAGGGCGTGGAGGAGCTCCTGGCGGAGGGTCTGATCGTCGATCATCACATGCTGAAGAGCCCCGGCTTCGAGTTTCGCGGCGTCGCGTCCTCGAGCGACCGGGTCTGCGGCATCACCGTCGAGGCGGCGGACAAGGCCGACTTCGACCGGAAGCACGACGAGATCCGGAAGCGCCTCCGCGTAATTTCCTCCGACGGCCGCGACATCCTGCGGCACGACCTGATGGTCGGCTGGGAAGAAAGGAACTGAAGCATGAAGAAAGCCCTCGTACTGGCGGGCGGGTTTCCGCAGATTGCGCTGATCCGGGAGCTCAAAGCCCGCGGTTACACTGTGGTGCTGGCGGATTGGAACGAAGCGCCGGTCGCTCGGGAGTACTGCGATATTTATTACCGGGTCTCTACGCTGGATGTTGAAGCAATCCGGAACGTGGCCGCGGCGGAGCGAGTTGACTGTATTCTTACCGTATGCACTGACCAGGCGCTGCTGACTGTGGCTCGGGTCTCGGAGGAACTGGGCCTGCCCTGCTATCTCGATTATCAGACCGCGCTGAATGTCACGAACAAGCAATACATGAAGCAGGTCTTTGCGGCGCATGGTATTCCGACTGCACGGTTTCTTGTCCTGGACGAATTCGAGCCGGAGAAGCTGCGCGGCTTTCGCTATCCGCTCATCGTGAAGCCTGTGGACTGCAATAGCTCGAAGGGCGTAAAGAAAGCTCTCTGCGAGGAGGAGCTGCGCGGCTTCTTCTATGAGGCGAAGGCTCTTTCCCGCACACATACGGCCATCGTCGAGGAATTCATCGAGGGACCGGAGCTTACCGCGGATGTCTATGTGCAGGACGGAAAGGCAATTCTGCTCAGCTGCTCACGCAGCGACAAGATCCGCGACAACGATAAATTTGTAATCTTCCGGACCGTGAATCCGGCCGGAAAGGAACTTGCCGGCCGGGTCACCGCCGTGGCGCAGCAAATCGCCGACGCTTTCGGCCTGCGCAATACGCCGATGCTGATCCAGCTTCTGACCGACGGCGAGAATGTCTATGTAATCGAATTCAGCGCCCGTACCGGCGGCGGTGTGAAATATCTGCTGATCCGTGAGGTCAGCGGGTTCGATGTTATCGGCGCTGTAGTGGACCTGACTGAGGGAAAGAGGCCCGAGGTCGCGCTGCGTCCTCCCGCGCACACCTATCTGGTCAACGAGTTCATTTACTGCCGTCCTGGAGTATTCGAGCGGCTGGAGGGATTTGACGAGTTGAAGTCCGCCGGTGTGATTGCGGATTACTATCTCTTCAAATGGAAGGGCGCGGAATTCAACACGGTGGCAAACAGCGGAGACCGCATCGCCGGCTTTACTCTGACGGGCGATACGCCGGAGGAGATCCGCGAGAAGCATCGAAAGGCGAATGCCGGTTTCCGTGTCATCGGCACGGACGGCGAGGATCTGGCGCGTCATGATTTGCTGACGGAACCGGAGCTTTAAGGTTTCGGGACGCAAGTCTTTTTCCGCGCATGCGGAGTCAGTGGATAAAAAACATCCATTCCTTTCCGGGAATGGATGTTTCTTTTTTTGCGGATCCGGCGCGGAGCGCGGACTTATTTCTTCTTGTCCTTCATCTGTCCGCAGAGGTACATCTTCGCCATGCTGAGCAGCACCATCACGGTGGAGAGCAGCACGAGCCAGGGGTAGAGCTCCTTGTTGATGAAGGCGCAGATCGCGGTCGCCGTGTCGCCGCCGATGATGAGCGCGGCCACGAAGGCGAAGAAGGACAGGCCGCCGACGAAGAGGCAGACCATCACGCCGTAGCCGAAGATGACGCCCAGCACGTCGCCGATCTTTTTCAGGGTTTCTTTCATGGGGGCACCTCCTTACGCGCCGAGGATGGGCAGGAAGCCAAGCAGGATGATGACTTCCATCACGAACTGGATCGCGACCCACCAGAGGTCGTTGATCAGGGTCTTCTTGAAATCGGACTCCGCCAGGTTCATGCCGGCCAGCATGCCGAGGCCGAGGGGCGGGGTCAGGCCGCACATTACGCCGCAGAAGCAGGGCAGCATCGCCGCGACCACGATGGGGCTGCAGCCGACGCCGGCCATCAGCGAGATGAAGGTGAGGCCGAAGATGGAGACCAGCGTGGAGCCGGGGATTACCATGCCCATGACGCAGGTCAGGAGGGGGATCAGCAGGCAGAAGCCGAGCTTGCCGAGGTTCATCGAGGCCAGCGCGACCTCGAAGGCCTCGCTCACCTTGATGTCGGTGAACAGCGCGCCGATCATGTAGCCCACGAGGCAGGCGCCGATCGTGTTCGCGAAGGACGGGGCCTTTTCTGCGAAAAGCCGCGCCATCTTGCCCGGTGTCACATCCTTTTTGTTGTTCGCGACCAGGATGCCGTAGAGCGACGCGAGACCGGCCACGAAGAAGAGCAGGGAGCTCGAAAGGTTCTTTGCGCCGGCCGCGCCGAGGCGGGCGGTGAAGAACGTATCCTTGAAGAGGTAGTCGAGCACGAAGGGGAGCAGCAGGATCACGGGGAGCAGCAGGCCCTGCCAGCCGGTTTTGAGGGTTTCGCGGAGGGAGGGCAGGTCCTCCTTCGCGACGGGCTGCACCTTGTAGTACCGGCAGAACGCGAAGACGGTGATCAGCCGCTGCAGAATGAACCAGAGCGAGCAGCCCCAGCAGACGATCCAGAACGAGCCGATCGACATGGTATCGGCAACGCCCTGCGCCGCCCAGAACGCCGTCAGCGCACCAAGCGCCGCCACGATGTTCGAGGACGGCGGGATCATGTTTCCGAGATAGCTCGCGTTGCTTTCCACATTTGCCGCAAGCTCGGGCGGGAACCCGGATTCTTTCATTGCCTTGATCGTGATGACGCCGGTCGACATGACATTGCCCGGACCGGAACCGGAAAGCGCACCCATAAACCCGGAAGCTACGATGGCGGCATAGCCTGCGCCGCCCGGGAGCTTGCCGAGAAACGCAAGGATCAGATTGACCGCCCCGTCGATGAGCTTCGTTTTTGTCATGATTGCCGACATACAGAT
>JAZUHB010000094.1:0-15394 GCA_045641505.1 Bianqueaceae bacterium
GGATCATCTTTCCGCAGCCGCTCATTTTCTCGCGGGCGTACTGATGGATGACGGCCTGATTCGCGGGCACATAGATGCCGCCGTATTTGCGGGCGGCGGCGAGGCCGAAGAGATGGTCATCCTCGTTGTTGGTGCCGCCCACCGCGCAGTGTCTGTTGTGGCAGTTGGTCAGCGCGTAGGGGACCGGAAACTCCTTCATGCCGCTCGCGCGGGCGGTCTGGATGATGCCCACGTAGGTGATGTCGTGGGAAATGAGCGCGTCGAAGCGAAGGCGCATCTGCTTCGGATCGGCGGAAGCGTCGTGAGAGCGGAGAATCTGATACGCGACCGTGTTTTCGCGGGCGTCGCCGGCGGCGATACCGGCTTCGGGGCGAAGGGCCCCGCCGTCACGGAAAACACCTTCGGAATGGAGAGTGATCATGGCAGCTCCTTGCGTAAATGTTATCGCTTCAGTATAGGCCCCGGAACGCGGGCTTGGCAAGTTTTTTCCAAATACAATGGAAATCGGCCGTCTTCGATGCTATAATGACTCTAATACAGAACGGAGGTTTACGAATGGATTGCCCACGGAAGGTTAAGGCCCTGCTGAAGCGTGAACGGCAGGAGCAGCTCCTCGAATGGTACGGCCGGCTCGGCGAGGAGGAGCAGAAGCGGCTTCTCGCGGATATCGCGCGCGTCGATTTCGGCGTCGTGCGTCAGGCGGGCGCAGCGGCTCCGGCCCGGGACGAGAAGATCACTCCCTACCCCTCGCTTACCCTCGCGGAGATCGAGGCGCGGCGGGACGAATATGAAAAGCTCGGCCTCGAGGCACTCGCGAAGGGCAAGCTGGCCGCCGTCGTGCTCGCGGGTGGCATGGGCAGCCGGCTCGGCTTCGAGCACGCGAAGGGCATGTACAACCTGGCCCAAAGCGGTGAGCTCTCCATCTTCGAGATCCTGATCCGCAACATGGAGGACAATGCCCGCAAGGCCGGGCGTCCCATTCCCTTCTACGTGATGACCTCCGACCGCAACCACGAGGAGATCGTCCGCTTCTTTGAGGAGCATGAGTACTTCGGCTATCCGGCCGACTGCGTGCGCTTCTTCCGTCAGGAGATGGCGCCTTCGCTGGGCGAGGATAAGCGGACGGTGCTTTTGGAGGCGAAGGACCGGGTCTCCTTCACCCCGAACGGCACCGGCGGCTGGTACGGGTCGCTCCGCAAGGCCGGGCTTCTCCGCGACATGAAGAAGCGCGGCGTCGAGTGGATCAACGTATTCTCGGTCGACAACGTCCTGCAGCAGATCGGCGATCCGGTCTTTCTCGGCGCGGTCCTCGCGGCCGGCACGCACTGCGGCGCGAAGGTGATCGCGAAGGCCGACCCGCGGGAGAAGGTGGGCGTCATCTGCCGCCGCGGCGGCCGTCCCTCGGTCGTGGAGTATTCCGAGCTCTCCGAGGAGATGCGCTATGAGAAGAACGAGGCGGGCGAATACGTCTATCACTACGGTGTCACGCTGAACTATCTGTTCGATCTCCGGGCGACGGCGCGGCGGGCGCGGAAGAGCATCCCGGTGCATCCCGCCCACAAGAAGATCCCGTACTGCGGACCGGAAGGCGGGACGCTCGTGCCGGAGAAGGAGAACGGCTACAAGCTGGAGACCTTCATTTTCGATATTCTGGAGTTCTTCCCGGACGTGACCGCCTGCGAGGTGGTGCGCGAAAAGGAATTCGCTCCGATCAAGAACGCGGAGGGCACGGACAGTCCGGAGAGCGCGCGGGCGCTCCTTCTGGGCGTCCGTCCCGAATGGAAAAAATATTTCGTGTAAAAGGCGGAACCTATGGAAAACGGTAAAGCATTGCTGATCGTGGAAGATCTGGAAAAGACCTACGGCAAGGGTGAGAACCGGACGAAGGCCCTGCAGGGCATCTCCTTCGAGGTGGCCGAGGGCGAGTTTCTCGGCATCATGGGCGCGAGCGGCTCGGGCAAGACGACGCTGCTCAACTGCATCGCCACGATGATCCGTCCGAGCGCCGGCCGGGTTCTGCTCGAGGGGCGCGACGTCGCTGCCTTCAAGGGCAGGGAGCTGGCGGACTACCGGGGCCGGGAAATCGGCTATCTCTTCCAGGATTATCAGCTGCTCGAAAACCTGACCGCGCGGGAGAATATCCTGCTGCCCCTGTCGCTCCACGGCGTGAGCGCCTCCGAGGCGGAGCCCCGCGTCGCGGAGATGGCGGAGCGGCTCGAAATCTCCGAGGTCCTCGACAAGTTCCCGTCCCAGATGAGCGGCGGCCAGCGGCAGCGGGTCGCGGCCGTGCGAGCGCTGATCTCCGACCCTGAGATCGTCATCGCGGACGAGCCCACCGGCGCCCTCGATTCGGCGAACGCCGGCGCCCTGATGGACAAGCTCCTCAGCGTGAACCGCTCTCTCGGCAAGACCATCGTCATGGTCACTCATGACGCGAACGCCGCGAGCTTCTGCTCCCGCATCCTCTTCATCCGGGACGGCCGGCTCTTCCACGAGCTGAGACGCGACACGGAGAAGGAGGCCCCGGCCGAGTTCTACGGCCGCATCGTCGAGGTGCTGGCCACGCTTCGCACCGCGCCCGCGAAGGAGGAGGCAGCCGATGTTCTTTAAGCAGGTCCTCCGCAATGCCCGGATGAACCGGAAGGGGAACGGCCTGTTCTACGCCGCGCTGGTGATCGCCATCGTGGCCTTCTATACGCTGCTTTCGCTCCGGGAGCAGGACGTGCTCCGCTTCCTCGCGACGTTGGAGAGTGCCTCGGTCGCGAAGCTGATGGGACTTCTGCCGCTGGTCTATCTCGTCTCCCTGTTCTTCGTGTTCTTCCTGGTCTATTTTGCCTGTAAGTATCAGGCCGACCGGCGCCGCCGGGAGTTCGGCCTGTACCTGATGCTCGGCATGAAAAAGAGCCGGCTGTTCTTCCTGCTCTTCGCGGAAACTCTCTGGAACAGCCTGGTGGCACTGGCAATCGGGCTTCCGCTCGCGATCCTTCTGACCGAGCTCATCAGCATCCTGACGGCCTCGTTCGTGGGGCTGGGACTGCTGCAGCATCGCTTCACCCTTTCGGCCGGAGCGATCCTCTGGACCGTAATCGGCTTCGTCTGCGTGCAGCTGCTCGCGACCCTCACGGTCTGCCTGCCGCTCGGGAAGGCCGAGCCCGCGGAGCTTCTCGCGACGGACGCGCCGAAGGCGCAGAAGATTGTCGATCCGAAAAAGAGCAAGGCCCGGTTCGTGTCGGGTATCGCGCTCCTGCTCATCGCGTATTTCCTGGGCGTTTTCTTCCTGAGGGCCCTCGATCTCACGGTGCTCGTGATCCTCGTCTGCGGCGCGGCCGGCACCTTCCTGCTGTACCGGGGACTCGGCGGCTTCATCGGCGAACGGATCGAAAAGGCCCGTCTCCGCGCGAAGGGGCTCGACATCTTCGACGGCCGCCAGATCCAGGAGAACGTGGCAGGCGAGCACAAGTCGCTCGCGATCTCGTCGCTCCTGCTGATGGTGGCGCTCACCTGCGTGGTCTACGGTATCTCGCTCGGCATCGCGAACGCGAGCTACGAGCGCTCCGCCGACGCTTCTCTCCTTTGCGGAGAGGAGGAGCTCTGGAGGATCTACGATAACCCGGAGCTTTCGGAGATGATCGGGACGGTCTATCCGATGTACGTTTCCGTCTCCGGGGAGGAGGCGGACGCGGAGGCGCTTCGCGCCGCGATCCGCGCGCAGGGCGACGACACGGGCCTCGCGGATTTCCTCTATTTGGATTACATGATCCCGGCCGGTGCCTTCGACGCGCTGCTCGAGGCGTCCGGGAAGGAAAAGCTGAACCTGGCGCCCGGGACCTGCGCCCTCTATTCGGCGATGATCAAGAACGAAAAGCAAGTTACGGTCCTCGAAAAGGCGCTCATGACCGGCGTCACGGTGACGCTCGGCGGGCAGGAGCTTACGCTCGTGCCGGGACTTCACAAGGAAAACATCGTCGCGGACACGGCCATCTCCCTGTACGCGGCGCTGATCGTGCCGGACGAGGTCTTCGAGGCGCAGGCGACCCGCAAGGAGCCCTACTGCTTCAACCTCCATCTGACCGACGCGGCCGTCGCGGCGGAGGGCCTCATGCTGGCGATGCAGCGGCTCGACGGGCTGCTTTCCGGTACGGGCCTCGAATACGAAACCTATCTGGCCGGCATCGGCCGCAACCTCATCTACACCGTTTCCACCAGCTATCTGACCATCTACCTCGGCGTCCTGTTCTTCCTGATCGCGAATACCGTGATGGGCCTGAAGTTCCTGATCCAGCTGCGCGAGGACCGGCATCGCTACGAGACGCTGTTCGTTCTCGGTGCGGAGAAGGAGGAGGTACAGAAGAGCGTGCGGAAGCAGATCCGCATCTATTTCCTGCTCGTAATGGGGCTTGCGCTCCTGTCCGGGCTCTTCGCCGTGGTGTCGCTCTCGACGGTGTTCCTCTCGGCGACGGTCCGGGAGATGGCGGGACTCGCCGCCGTCACCCTTGCGGTGTTCCTGCTGCTCGAGGCACTCTATATCTATACGGTATCTCGGTTAGCCTGCAGGGAAATCGATTCCCTTGAATAAAAAACTGCCCGCCGGATTTCCTTTCCCGGAAATCAAGCGGGCAGTTTTTTTTCAGTCGCGCCGAAGGCCTTTGCCTCGGCCGGATCGTGGGTGATGAGCAGCACGGTCTTTCCGGCGAAAAGCGGGCGGAGCGCCCGGATCACGCGGTCCTTCGTGTCCGCGTCCAGACCCGTGAAGGGCTCGTCGAGGAGCAGGAGATCGAAGGGGACCAGAAGTGCGCGGGCCAGGGCCACACGGCGTTTCATGCCGCCGCTCAGGTTCGAGACCGTTTCGCTGAGGACAGGAAGACCGTCCTCCCCGGGCTCCAGCCCGAAGGCGGCGAGAAGCGAAGCGGCTTTTTCTTCCGAAAAGGAGCGCCCGGTCACGGCCCGGAGGTTCGCCCGGACGGTCAGCGATCCGATCAGCCGGTCCTCCTGGAACACGGCGGAGATCCTTGTGCCGGCGGGGATCCGGACCGAGCCCTCGTCCGGCCGGAGCAGCCCGAGCAGCAGGTTCATCACCGTGCTCTTGCCGCTGCCGGAGGGTCCCATCAGCGCGGTCACCCGGCCGGGCGCGAGCGTCAGGGAAAAGTCCCGCAGCACCTGCTTATCTCCGAAGGAAAGGGACAGATCGTTCAAACGGATTTCTTCCATTACAGCGCCTCCAGTCTGCGGTAGCCGAGCCGCGCGAGGCCAAGCACCGCTTTTTCGAAGGCCACGCTGACCAGCACGATGATCAGCGTCCAGCAGAAGAGGTCCACGGTGTTCAGGTAGGCCTTCGATTCGTAGAGCGCTTCGCCGATCGTGCCGCCGGGCAGGCCGATCACCTCCGCCGCGATGCCCGCCTTCCAGGCGAGTCCGAGCGAGAGCGAGAGCCCGCTCATCACGGAGTTCTTCATTTCCGGCAGCCACAGATAGAGGAACTTCCGCGGCCAGGGCAGGCGGAAGACCTCGCTCATTTCGGAGAGCTTCGGGTCACGCCCCTTGATGCCCGCGAGGAAATTCGTGTAGATCACCGGGAGCACCATCAGGAAGCTGATGAAGGTGGAGAGCCGGGAGGAGCTCAGCCACACCAGCGCCAAGATGATGAAGGACGCCACCGGCACGGATTTGACCGTGATCATGAACGGCCACAGCAGGGTCTCGGCCAGGCGGAAGCGGCCCGCGAGGACCGCCAGCAGCCCGCCGGTCACAAGGCCCGCGGAAAAGCCGAGCGCGATCCGGGCGAAGCTCGTCCCGACCGCGCCGAAGAAGCCGGGCTCGCGCCAGACCGTGGCGAGCCGCCCGAGCACCTGCAGCGGGGAGGGAAGCAGCAGCTTCTGCCCCAGAAGCATCGCGCAGACCTGCCAGACGGTGAGGAGGAGCAGGACCGCCAGGGCCTTCGCCCAGCCGGAATCCGGTGCAAGCTTTAGGTTTTTCTTATTATTCATGCGGATTTATTTGACGTAGTAGAAGCTGTCGGCCGGGACCTTGCCGCCCACGGCCTTGGGGTTCTGGGTGAAGAGGACGCGGAGATAGCCGGAGAGAGCGGTCTTCATGTCCTCGCCCGTCACGCAGACGACGTTACAGTAGGGGAGCGCCTTCTCGGCGACGGCAGCCTTCACGATGCCGAAGCGCTCGATCAGCGCGGCGGCCTCGGCGGCGTTCTCCTGCGTGAAGCGGACGGAGGCCTCGTATTCCTTCAGGAAGAGCTCGACCGCCTCGGGATCATCTTCGACGAACTTCGTGCGGGCCACGAGAACGCCGGTGATCAGCCAGCTTTCGCCCTCCAGCTTGTACCATTCGTCCGTAAGGTCCATGCAGATCTCGAGGCCGGGCACGTTCATCTGCGCGACGGTGGTGTAGGGCTGGGGCAGCATCGCGATCCCGGAGCCGGCCTCGCCGAGCGCCGCGACGATCTCAGCCGGCTCGGATTTGAATTCCAGGGTGACGTCGCTGTCGGGATCGAGCCCGTTCTGCAGCAGCAGATAGCGGAGCGTATACTCGGGCGTGGAGCCCTTGCCGGTGCAGTAGACCGTCTGTCCCCGGAGGTCCTGCCACTTCGTGACGGGGAAGTTCTTCTGGACCAGGTAGAGGACACCGAGAGTGTTCACCGCGAGGACGGTGAGCCCGCCGTCGGTGTTGTTCCAGAGGACGGAGGACAGGTTCGCGGGGATCGCGGCGAGGTCCAGCTCGCCCTGGATCAGCCTGGGCGTGACCTCGTCGGCGGTGGCGGCGACCGTGAACGTGTAGTTCCCTTCACTCGCGCCCTTTTCGGCCTCGTCCATCAGCCGCACCAAGCCCATCGCGGTGGGACCCTTGAGCGCGGCGACGCGGACGGCGGCCTCCGGCTCTTTGACGGGCTTATGGCAGCCCGCGAGCAGGGAGGCGAGGAGAACGAGGCAGAGAATGAGAGCCGTATATCTTTTCATAAATCATTTACCTCTTTTCGGAATGCGGATTTTCTTCCGCTGACTCTATTATAGCGCAATAAACAGAAGATTACGTTGCGGATGCAACGAAAAAGGCCGGAAAGACCTGTCCGGGGAAAGAAATTTTTCCCGCCGCGGCGGAACCTTCCCGCAAGTGCCCGGGATGTGCTATAATCGAGCCAAACTCATTCAGGAGGGGACCATGCAGTTTCACATCCATTCATTCGCGGACGAAGCCGGCGCAGGGCTTTCCGCACAGATCGCGGCGATGAAGCGGAACGGCCACGAGGGGCTGGAGATCCGGAATCTCGGCGGACGCAACGTCACCGAACTCAGCGAGAAGGAGGCCGCCGAGGTCGCGAAGGCCCTGGCGGACGAGGGACTCCGGGTCTGGTCGGTCGGCTCGCCCATCGGCAAGATCGGCATCCATGACGATTTCCCCGCGCACCTCGAGCTCTTCCGGCACACGCTGGAGCTGGCCGCGATCTTCGGCGCGGAGGCCTTCCGGCTGTTCAGCTTCTACATTCCGAAGGGAGAGGACCCGGCGCTGTACCGGGAAGAAGTGATCGAGCGGCTGGGCCGTCTCTGCGACCTGGGCCGGCCCTACGGCATCGCGCTCTGCCATGAGAACGAGAAGGGCATCTACGGCGATCTGGCGCCGCGCTGCCTCGAGCTCCACCGGGCGCTGCCCGGGCTTTCCGCGGTCTTCGACCCGGCGAATTTCATCCAGTGCGGGCAGGAGACGCTCTCCGCGTGGGAGCTTCTCGCACCCTACGTGAAATATCTGCATATCAAGGACGCACTCGAAAACGGCGTCGTCGTGCCTGCCGGAGCGGGTCTCGGCCACGTGGCGGAGATCGTCCGCGCCTACGCGGCGCAGGGCGGCCGGGACCTCACGCTCGAGCCCCATCTCAACCAGCTGACCGGAACGGGCATGCAGATCGAAAAGGAACTGTTGGGACTTTCCTATCCGGACGCGGACGCGGCCTTCGACGCCGCCTGCGCCGCGCTCGCCGGAATCACGGAGGCAATCTGATGGACAAGCTGCGTATCGGCATCATCGGGATCGGCAACATCGGCACGACCCATTGCAAGAACATTCTGAACGGCAAATGTCCGGAGCTTACGCTCGCGGCGGCCTGCGACCGGAAGCCGGAGAAGCTCGGGTGGGTGCGCGAAAACTTCGGCGAGGGGACCGCGCTTTTCTCGGACGCGGAGGAGATGATGGACAGCGGACTGATCGACGCGGTCCTCGTGTCCGTACCCCATTACGACCACGCCCGGCTTGCCTGCCTGGCGATGCGGAAGGGCCTCCACGTGATGGTGGAGAAGCCCGCCGGCGTCTACACCCTGCAGGCGCGCGAGATGAACGAGGCGGCGGCCGAAACCGGCGTCGTCTTCGGCATGATGTTCAATCAGCGCACGAACTGGCTCTACCGGGCCGTGAAGGAGCTCATCGACAGCGGCCGCTACGGCCGGATCCGCCGCGTGAACTGGATCATCACCGACTGGTACCGCCCCTCGGCCTACTACGAGTCCGGCGAGTGGCGCGCCACCTGGAGCGGAGAGGGCGGCGGCGTCCTCCTGAACCAGTGTCCGCACCAGCTGGATCTGCTCCAGTGGCTCTGCGGGATGCCCGTGACGGTCGACGCGCATCTGCAGTTCGGCAAGTGGCACGACGTCGAGGTCGAGGATGACGTGAGCTGTTATCTGGAGTTTCCCGACGGCGAGAGCGGGATCGGCGCCACGGGCGTCTTCGTGACCTCCACGGGAGACGCCTGCGGCAGCAACCGCCTGGAGGTCCAGATGGACAAGGCGAAGATCGTCGTCGAAAACGGCGAGCTCCATGCCTGGGAATTCGAGCAGAGCGAGCCCGAGTTTTCGCGGACGAACCGGCAGCCCTTCGCGGCGCCGCGCACCACGCCCATCGAGGTCGAGACCGACGGCCGCAACGATCAGCACGCGGGCGTGATGAATGCCTTCGCCGGCGCGATCCTTCGCGGCGAGCCGCTGGTCGCGCGGGGCGAGGAGGGCCTGAACGGCCTGATGATCTCCAACGCGATGCACCTGTCCGCCTGGCTGGGCCGTCCTGTTTCCCTGCCTATCGACGAGGAGCTCTTCCTTGCGGAGCTCACGAAGCGCCGGCAGAATTCGCGCAAAAAAAAGGCGGCCGGAGAGGTGGCCGCCGCGGACATGGAAAGCTCGTTCAATTTCAAATAAAAAGTGCGGTATCGAAGCCCGTGACTCCCGGAAATGTCATTTCGGGGGCGCGGGTTTTTTCATTCTCCGACCGCGGCCAGGATGCTCAGATTGCGCACGAAGCTGTCGGAGATCCGGTCATTGACCGAATAGGCATGCTTCGCGAGATTGCCCGACTTTGCCTCGCTGAGCCCCTGTCCGCGGAGACGGTCGATGATTTCCGCCGCGACCTCTTCGATGACGGCCTGCTTTCGCTCTGCCGTCGCTTCATCGCGGTGATCGCCGAAGAGAAGGAAGGAAAGCCGATCGGCCAGTCCCTCGGTGAAAAGCAGACTGCGAAGGGCCCGGAAGCTCCATTTGTAATACGGCATATAGCGGCCCTGGAGCAGGAAGACCGTCTTCATGGCGGCTTCGGTAAACTGTGTGCAGGCAAGCATCGCGGCCTCCGCCTCGCCGTGCTTCAGGCAGCGTCCGAAGTTATACTGCCCGGCCTGCGCCATGAGCAGGAGATTCCCCGCGAGGCGCTTGAGGCGGATGTCCTCGGGCATGCAGAGCAGCCGCTCCCGGATAGCCGAAAACTCTCCGTAGGGATCGGAGAAAACCTCTCCGTTGACGGCCTCCGCCAGCGCGGAATCGGGTAGCCTCAGCCATTGCTCCGCGGTGAGGCGGCCGTCCGCCGAGCCGACCGCGTTCAGATAGAAGTCCGCGGTCCGGATGACGCCGTTCCGGTTTCCGCCGACGGGTGAAAGCGGCTGCCGCGAAAAGCCCGCGTATTCCCGGGGCAGCTTCGCGTAGGCGCGCTCCAGCTGAAAAGCGCGTTTCCGGTCGACGAGCTCCTCTCCGGGCAGGAAAAGGCAGAAGCCCGGCTCGAAGTCGTGATCGCGGGAGGTCTCGTCGTCGAAGCCGTAGCGTTCCGAACCGCTTCCGACGAAGCCGACCGCCAGATAGGGCAGGAGATCGGCAAAGTCCTTTTCCAGCATCGGCTTGCCGAAGTCTTCATAGTATCCTTTCGAAAGCTCAAGTCCGTTCATGGATCTCCTTTGCCCTCCGGGTCAGTTCTTCCTCGAATACGAAATATCCGTAGTATCCGAAGACGGGAGCGCATTTTTCGCAGACGAACGCATAGTGTCCGTCCCGCGGCAGCTCCTCGGAATCGAGGAGCCGTTCCGCCTCGGCCAGCTGATTTTCGATTTCCTCCGCGCCGTCCTCCAGGCCTGTCTCGGCCGCGATCAGATCGGCCAGATTCAGGCGGGACACCGCGACCTCGAGCGCGCCGTGCTCCTGTGTTTCCATCACGCCGATGGCCTTTCCGTACAGCGCCCTTGCCTCGCGGAACTCCCCGAGCTCCGCCAGCGTGAGCGCCATGTTGTTATACAGCCCGCCGAGTCTCGCGTCATCCGGCGGGAGAGAGGCCTCATAGAGAGCCCGGGCTTCGCGGTAGAGCGGAAGCGCCTCCGCGGCCCTCCCGAAGGCCTTATAGCCCGTGGCCGCGTTGATCAGCGTCGTTCCGTAGCTCAGGGAGTTTTCCAGACCGAGAGCGCGAGACAGAGAGAGCGCCCCGGCGATCGCGGCCAGGCATTCCGCCTCCCGCGCGGTTTTCCGGTAAAGTCCGATCTGCTCGTTCAGAAGCGAAAGCCTGGCGCGCTCATCGCGGCTCGCGTCCGCCTCGGAAAGCCAATACTGAAGATGCCGTTCGGCCCCTGCGTAATCGTTCCGGGCCAGGTAGGCATCGAGCTTTTCGATCACTCTGTCCAGGGGAAGGCTCATAGGCTTCGCAGCCGGAAACAGCTGCCCTCGTAATCGAGCAGGCCCTCGGCCTTCATCCGCGCGAGCTCCCGGGAGAGGGCGCTCCGGTCGGCGCCCAGGTAGAGCGCCATGTCCGCCCGTTTGAAGGGGACCGTGAAGGGACGGCCGTCGGAATTGCCGTAGAAGCTGAAGAAAGCCATGATCTTCTCCCGGAGCGTCAGCTTCGAGAGGATCTGGATGCGGTGGTTCATCGTAAGAGTGCGCCGTGCCAGCACGCCGGTGAAGCGGCGGAAGAGGGCGCGGGCGAAGGGGTCGCCGGAGTCGAGACCGGCCGGGTCCAGCCAGAGCACCCGGCTGTCCGCCTCGGCGCTGACGAAGACCTCGCTTTCCTCTCGGAGATAGCAGAGGGACTCGCCGAAGCTCGCGCCGGGCGTCACGTGCGCCATGATCATCCGGTCGCCCTCGGGGCCGTGGAAGGACACCTGCACGAGGCCCGCGAGCACGAGACCGAAGGCCTCGAAGGGCTCACCGGCGCGAAGCAGCGCGCTGCCGGCCCGGTAGGCGCCGATTCTGGCCCGGTACGCGCCGAGCGCACGGGCAAAATCCGTGTCGGAAAGGCCCTCGAACAGCGGATGCCGCCGGACGAGCGCGCTTTCCTCAGGGTTCAGGTCGAGATTCATGGAAGTCACCTCAGTACTGCTTCCGGTATTGCATCTTCGCGGCGCAGACCGTGGCGAGGATGCCGCCGAAGTTGCGGAGGACCAAAAGGATCACGGTAAGCGTCTGGCCGAGGAGCTCGCCGGCGGGCGCCGCGATCTCGCAGAGAAGGATGAGCAGGAGCGCGGTGTCCGTCAGCTTCCGGCCGGCCGAAAGTTCTTCCCCGGACGGCGGGCAGAGGCGGGCGCAGGCCCGTTCGCAGACGAGTCCGTAGGCCCGGCGGCAGAGAAGATACCCGGCCGCGATCAGCGAGGCCCAGAGCAGAAGCTCCAGCCAAAGGGGAACGGCGTCCCGGTGGAGCGAGGGCAGCACGTAATCGTTCGCGGCGCAGGCAAGGAGCGCGAGGAACGCGCCGAGCGCCCACAGAAGCCAGGCGGTCCTTCCGCTCTTTTTCTCCGCGTCCGGCGAAGCCTTGCGGGCCGCTGAAAGGAACGCGGCCGTAAGCAGCGCGAAGCCGACGCAGTCCGGGATGAAATCGAAGCTGAGGGAGCCGTAGCCGCTGAGCGGCAGGTCGAGCAGCAGAAAGACGAAAGCAAGCACGATCAGCATGGGGCATGTCCTTTCAGTGATAGTATACGGCGGCGCCGAAGGCTTCGGCGAGACGCCGTCCCTCGGTCTCATTCAGAAGAAACAGCGCGGTGGACAAGAGGTCCGCCTCGGCGGGATCCTCGCACACGACCGTAACGGAGCGGAAGCTCTGCGCGGAGGGCCGGAGCGTCGCGGGATCGATGAGATGGTGGTAGCGGACGCCGTCCAGCTCGAAATACCGCTGGTAGTCGCCGCTCGTCGCGACGGCGCGGTCCCGAAGCTCCAGAATCTCGCAGTAGCTGCCTTCCTCGCCCGAGGGATCCTGGATGCCGATCCGGAAGGCGTTCCGGCCGCTGCCCAGGGGCTCTCCCTTCGCGACGATGCTGCCGCCGAGGGAGAGAAGGTAGTTCGTGACGCCGCGGCCGGCCAGAAACTCCGCTGCGAGTCTTGCGGCGTAGCCCTTGGCGAGGGCGCCGAGATCGAGACGGGCCGCCGGATCGCAAAGGTATATCTCATTCCCCTCGATCCGCAGCACCGAGGGAGCCGTGTGGGCCGACGCCTCGCGGAGATCCTCCCCGGAGGGAAGCTCGGCCGAGGAGGGATCCGCCAGCGCGTTCTCCCTCGCCTCATGCCAGAGCGACGTGACCGCGCCGAGGCAGATGTTCACGAGTCCGCCGGTCTTTTCGCCCGCCCCGAGCGCCCAGCACAGGAAGTCCGCGAGCAGCGGGTCGACCGAAACGGCCTCCTGCCCGGCAAGGCGGTTGATTGCGGCGGCGTTCGGCTCATCATATTCGTGATAGATGTCGGTCAATTCGTGGAAGCGGCGAAGAAGCGTGTGCAAATCCTCCGCGAGTCCGTCGAAGTTCTCGCCGGAAATTCCGTAGACGGTAAAGCTGCAATAGGTATCGAACAGGTCGTAATAGCCGATGCTTTGGCGCTCATAGCCCCGGCAGGCGGGGAGGACGGCCGCGGCGATAAGGAGCGCCGCCAGCAGGGCCGCGATTCTTTTTCTCATCGTTTTACCTCCTTCGGCGCGATCCGCGCAAGCGCGGGCATGACGGCGCGGAGCACGGCGCCGGTCAGAAGTCCGGCCGCGGTGCCGGCCGTCACGAGAAGCGGCAGATAGTAACTGAAAAAGCTGAGCTTCAGCCAGAGGCTGACCACGGCGAGCTGGCCGAGATTATGGAGCACCCCGCCGCCCACGCTCATCAGAAGGTACGAGGCGCGGAGCTTCCGGAGGATCCACATCCCAAAAATCGACGCGAGCGCGCCCGCGGCGGACAGGAGCCCGGCGATGAGACCCCGCGTCCCGAACACGAACAGCGCCTTCAGCAGCCCGCAGAACAGGGCGTAGGGGAGGCCCAGGAAGATCATCGAGAACATCACGCAGACGTTGGACAGCCCGAGCTTCACGCCCGGCGGCATCCAGGGCAGCACCGGGATCTGCTGCTCCAGGAAGGAGAGCACGAGGCCGGCGGCGGTCAGCAGCGCGCAGAAAACGAGACGGCGGAGGCGGTCAGACATGGGCGCCTCCCTTCCAGGCCCGGGGCTCCGGCGCGGCGAAGCCGGTGATGGCGTCCGGCCCGCTTTCTTGGCCGGAGGGACTCACCAGCCGGATATGGATCCGGTTCGGCAGGCAGACCGCGTAGGAGCCTGGGCTGCGCAGGAAGCCGGTGCGGACGCAGGTCTTGTCGGGACAGTCGGAGGAGAGGAAGCGGATCGCGCCGTCCTTCACCTCGAAGGTGACCTCCGGGCATTCGGGCAGGGTAAAGACCCGGTCCTCATCCAGCGGGACCTCCGCGAGCAGCGCGCCGTCCAGGAAGATCTGCGCCCGGGTGAGCGCGGCGCTTCCGGCGCGGGAGAGGAACGCGAGCAGCCCAAGAAGACCGGTCATCATCAAGGCGGTGATGATGAGCCAGTCGGAGCGCCTGCTGAACTTCGTTTCAGCCGCGGGGGCCTTGCTGCCGGTTTCTTTCATGCGATTCTCCCATAAGGTGCGGCGCTCATGCCGCATATGTTGCAAATGCAACGGTTTTTCCTATTGTACCGCAAACGGAGGGCGTTTTCAAGAGAGCGAAAAAAACCGCCCGAATTCGTTTTTTTACTGTACTATTGAGGGAAACGATGGTACAATGTTGAGACAAATATACTAGGAGGACCAGCGCCGACCCGCCGGAACTCCCATGCAAAGGAACCCTCATGCTGAACTATGAAACCCTGAACGAGATGCAGCGGAAGGCTGTATTTCAGACAGAAGGCCCCGTCCTCATCCTGGCCGGTGCCGGCAGCGGCAAGACCCGTGTGCTGACCTACCGTATCGCCCACCTGACCCAGGATCTCGGCGTCCTCCCCCGGCAGATTCTCGCGATCACCTTCACCAACAAGGCCGCGAACGAAATGCGCACCCGGGTGGAGGGCCTCTGCGGTCTGGACGCGGGGCAGATGTGGGTTTCCACCTTTCACAGCGCCTGCCTGCGGATCCTGAAGCGCCACCGCGCCGACATCGGCTTCTCCGGCGACTTCACGATCTACGATCCGGAGGACCAGAAGGCGGTGCTCCGGCGCATCTTCAAGGAGCTCGGGATTCCCGACCGGCAGTACACCCCCAAGGGCGTGCTGGCGGTCATCAGCAGCTGCAAGGACGAGCTGATCGGGCCCGGGGAATACGCCGCGAAGGTGAAGGGCGATTTCTACAAAGAAAAGATCGCGCTGATCTACGAGCACTACGAGAAGGCCCTCAAGGAGAACTGCGCCGTCGACTTCGACGACCTGATCGGCCGCACCGTGAAGCTCTTCGAGGAGCGGCCCGACATCCTCGAATTTTATCAGGAAAAATTCCGCTACATCATGGTCGACGAGTACCAGGACACCAACAACGCCCAGTACCGTCTCGTGAGCCTTCTGGCCGCGAAATACCGCAATATCTGCGTCGTGGGCGACGATGACCAGTCCATTTACCGTTTCCGCGGCGCGAACATCCGCAATATTCTCGATTTCGAAAAGGATTTCCCCGGCGCCTACGTGGTAAGGCTCGAGCAGAACTACCGCTCCACCGCCAACATCCTGAACGCCGCGAACGGCGTGATCGCCCACAACGAGGCCCGCAAGGCCAAGCGTCTGTGGACCGAAAAGCCGGACGGCGAGCTCCTCACGCTCTTCTCCGTCTGGGACGAGCGGGCCGAGGCCGAGACCTGCGCGGCCGAGGTCGAGCAGCTCCGAAGTCGGATCGTAGCCATGTC
>JAZUHB010000095.1:0-23645 GCA_045641505.1 Bianqueaceae bacterium
CCGCCCTCCGCGACATCGCGTTCCTCTACCGCACGAACGCGCAGTCCCGCGCCCTAGAGGAAGCGTTCCTGGCGCACAATCTGCCCTACCAGCTCTTCGGCGGCACGCCCTTCTATCAGCGCAAGGAGATCAAGGATCTGCTCTGCTTCCTGCGCTTTCTGGTGAACGATTCCGATTACATCGCGGCGGAGCGCATCATTTCCACGCCGCCCCGCGGGATCGGCGACATCACCCGCAGCCGCCTGATCGCCCTCGCCCGCGCAAAGGGCCAGGGCATCAGCTATACCATTTTCACCGAGCAGGACGCGCCCGAGATTTCCCGGGCCGCGAAGAAGCTCGAGGCCTTCGTCGCCCAGGTGCAGAGCTGGCGCGAAGCAAGCACGGAGCTAACGCTCCCCGAGCTGATCGACCGCATCCTCGAGGACGTCGACTACTACGAGTATCTGCGCAAGGATGACGAGGTCAAGCTGGAGGACCGTCAGGAGAACATCGAGGAGCTCAAGAACCGCGCTGCCCAGTACGAGGAGGAGGCCGACGAGCCCTCCCTCACCGGCTTTCTTGACGAGATTTCCCTGGTCACCTCCATCGACGAATACGACGAGAACGCCGACAAGGCCGTGCTGATGACGCTGCACAGCGCCAAGGGCCTGGAGTTCCCCGTGGTCTTCATGACCGGCATGGAGGAGGGCACCTTCCCCGGCTACCGCAGCATCACCGAGGAGGATGAGGAGGCCATCGCCGAGGAGCGCCGCCTCTGCTACGTGGGCATCACCCGCGCGCAGCGGAAGCTCTATCTCTCGAAGGCCCGCAGCCGCCGCGTGAACGGGCAGGAGGAGATGCACGGCCCGTCCCGTTTCCTGGCCGAGATCCCGCCGCTGCTGCTCGAGGAGCGCCATGCCGCGGAGCCCCGCTACGGAGGCCACGGCGCGGAGGAATTCGCCCGCGGCCGTGAAGCCCGCGCCGAGGAGCGCGAGCGCTGGCGCGAGATGATGCAGCCCCACGAAAACGTCTACGTCAAGCCCCGCCCGACCGTTTCTGCGGTCTCCGAGGCCCCGTCCGACGGCTTCGCGCCCGGCGACACGGTGATGCACCCCACCTTCGGACTCGGCACCGTCCTCGACGCCAAATGGATGAACGCCGACTGGCAGCTCACCGTCGACTTCGTCAAGGTCGGCAAAAAAGTCCTCTTCAACAAATTCGCCAGGCTCAAAAAAGTCTGACCCAACCGTTCCGGCGCTATTATGTTATTGCGGCGCAGCCGCTGTTATTGCGCCTTCGGCGCCGTTATTGCGGCTCCGCCGCCCGTTATTGCGCCTTCGGCGCCCGTTATTGCGGCCCCGCCGCCGTTATTCCTCCCGAAAGGACCCCCCTCATGTCAACCTCTCCCTCCGATCTCGCCCGCATGCAGGAACTCGCCCGCACGCTCCGCGCCGCCTCCCGCGCCTACTACCAGGAGGCCCGTGAGATCATGTCCAATTTCGAGTACGATCTGCTCTACGACGAGCTGGTCGAGCTCGAGAAAAAGACAGGCACCGTCCTGTCCGGAAGTCCCACCCAGCGGGTCGGCTACGAGGTGGTCAGCGCCCTCCCGAAGGTCCGACACCCCGAGCCGATGAAGTCGCTGGACAAGACCAAGGATCCCGACGCGCTCGTCAGCTGGCTCGGCAGTCAGCAGGCCCTCCTTTCCTGGAAGCTGGACGGCCTCACCTGCGTGCTCAGCTACGAGAACGGCGAGCTCGTCCAGGCGGCCACCCGCGGCAACGGCGAGGTCGGCGAGGACATCACCCCGAACGCCCGCACCTTCCGCAACGTCCCGCTGCGCATCCCCTACAAGGGACGGCTCACGGTCCGCGGCGAGGCGATCATCTCCTATAAGGAATTCGACCGCGTGAACGCGTCCCTCGACGCCGACGCGCAGTACAAGAACCCCCGCAACCTCTGCTCCGGCTCGGTGCGGCAGCTCTCGAGCGCCGTGACCGCCGAGCGCGGCGTCGATATTCTGGTCTATCTGGCCCTCGCCGACGGACTCGATTTCGGCGATTCCAAGGAGAAAAGCTGGCAGTTCCTGAAGGAGCAGGGCTTCACCGTCGTGGATTACGAGCGCGTCGACGCCGGCTCCCTCAAGGCCGCGATGAAGCGTTTTTCCGACAGGGTGCCGGAGTTCGCCTATCCGGTCGACGGCCTGGTCCTTTCGTACGACAGCCTTTCCTACGCGGCCTCTCTCGGGAGCACCGCGAAGTTCCCGCGCCACTCCATCGCCTTCAAATGGCAGGACGAGACCGCGGAGACCACGGTCACGGAGATCGAATGGAACACCTCCCGCACGGGCTCGGTGAACCCGGTCGCGGTCTTCCTCCCGGTCGAGCTCGAGGGCACCACGGTGCGCCGGGCGAGCGTCCACAACGTCAGCATGCTGGAGGAGCTTCGGCTCGGCGTGGGCGATACCGTTTCGGTCTACAAGGCTAACATGATCATCCCGCAGATCGCGGAAAACCGCACGAAGAGCGGCCCCGCGCCGCTGCCCGACGCCTGCCCCCGCTGCGGCGGCCGCACGGAGGTCCGGGTCCGCGAGAACGCGAAGGTCCTTTACTGCACCAACCCGAACTGTCCCGCCAAAACGCTGATGAGCCTGGTCCACTTCGTGTCCCGCCAGGCGATGAACATCGACGGCCTCTCCGAGATGACCCTGGCGCGCCTCGCGGAGCTCGAGCTTCTGGACAGCTTCGCCGATTTGTACCGGCTCAAAGAGCACCGGGCCGAGATCGCCGCGCTGGACGGCTTCGGCGAGCGCTCCTGCGAGAATCTGCTCACGGCCATCGAGGCCTCCCGCGATACGGAGCTCTGGCGCTTCCTGTCCGCGATCGGCATCCCCGGCGTGGGCGAGGCGGGCGCCAAGACCCTGGCGAAGCGCTTCGGCACGCTCGACGCGCTGCTCGACGCTTCCCCCGAAACGATCGCCTCCGTCGAAGGCTTCGGCGACATCACGGCGAAGGGCATCGCGGATTTCTTCGCGCTGGAGGAGAACAAAAAGATGGTCGCGGAGCTCCGCGAATTCCTGCGCTTCAAGGCCCCCGAGGCGGAGAACACGGCCTCGAAGATGGCCGGTCTCACCTTCGTGATCACCGGCAGCCTCCGCGGCTACGAGAACCGTGACGCGCTCAAGGCCCTCATCGAGGCCGGCGGCGGCAAGGTCGCGGGCTCGGTCAGCCGCAACACCGACTACCTGATCAACAACGACCTCGAATCCGGCTCCTCCAAGAACCGGACCGCGAAGGAGCTGGGCATCCCCATCATCGATGAAGAAGGCTTTGCCGGCCTTTTCCTATAACAGAAATTTCGAACTGAGGTAAGAAAAATGGTGAATGAACATCGCGCGTATCAGTACATGGGTGCGCATCTGGAGCAGAATGCGGCCGGGATCCTGACCACGGTCTTCCGTGTGTGGGCGCCGGACGTCCGCAGCATCCGCGTGTACGGCGATTTCTGCAACTGGAATCCTGACGAGGGCTATCCCATGCAGGGGAGGGACGACGGAATCTGGGAGGCGCATCTGCCGGCGCTGCCGGAATACGCCTGCTACAAGTACCGGATCGAGGACGCCTCGGGCCGTGTTTTCGACAAGAGCGATCCCTACGGCTTCCACATGGAGACCCGTCCCGGCACCGCGAGCCGCGTCTATACGCTCGAGGGCTACAACTGGGGCGACGCGGAGTGGATGGCGGCCCGGGCGGAGAAGGATCCCTACCACGGCCCAATGAACGTCTACGAGGTCCACGCCGGCTCCTGGCGCCGCTACCGTGACGGCAACTTCTTCAGCTACAGCAAGCTGGCGGATGAACTGATCCCCTACGCGAAGGACATGGGCTACACCCATATCGAGTTCATGCCGCTCGCCGAGTACCCCTACGACGGATCCTGGGGCTACCAGATCACCGGCTATTACGCGCCCACCAGCCGTTTCGGCACCCCGAAGGAGCTGATGGCGCTGATCGACCGCTGCCATCAGGAGGGCCTCGGCGTCATCCTGGACTGGGTCCCCGCCCATTTTCCGAAGGATTCCTCCGGCCTCGCCGAGTTCAACGGCACGCCGCTCTATGAGTACTCCGATCCCCGCAAGGGCGAGCACTACGAGTGGGGCACCAAGGTCTTCGACTATTCCAAGCCTCAGGTCCGCGATTTCCTGATCTCCAACGCGATGTACTGGTTCGACATGTACCACGTGGACGGCCTCCGGGTCGACGCGGTGGCCAGCATGCTCTACCTCGACTACGGCCGCGCGGACGGACAGTGGGTCGCCAACGAGTACGGCGGCAACGGCAACCTGGAGGCGGTCAGCTTCCTGCAGGAGCTGAACACCACCGTCTTCGCCGCCCATCCCGGCATCATGATGATCGCCGAGGAATCCACGGCCTGGCCGCTGGTTTCCCATTCGGTGGACGAGGGCGGTCTCGGCTTCAACTTCAAGTGGAACATGGGCTGGATGAACGACGTGCTCCACTACATCAGCGAGGATCCTTACTTCCGCAAGGACCATCACAATCAGCTCACCTTCTCGATGACCTACGCCTTCTCCGAGAACTTCATTCTGCCTCTGTCGCACGATGAGGTCGTCCACGGCAAGGCGTCGCTCCTCAGCAAGAACCCCGGCACCTACGAGATGAAGTTCGCGGGACTGCGCGCCCTCTACGGCTTCATGATGGGCCATCCCGGCAAGAAGCTCCTCTTCATGGGCGGCGAATTCGGCCAGTTCATCGAGTGGAACTACCAGTCCGAGCTCGACTGGATCCTGCTGGAATACGATGCCCACTATCAGCTCAAGCGCTACGTCCGCGACCTGAACCATCTCTATCTCGCCAACCGTCCCTTCTTCGAAAACGATGACAGCTGGGAGGGCTTCCGCTGGATCAGCTGCGACGACAACAGCCGCAACATCCTGGCCTTCCTGCGCAGCGACGCGGACGGCAACCAGATCGTCGGCGTGGTCAATTTCGCCCCCGTGAAGCGGAAGGAGTACCGCATCGGCGTCCCGAAGGCCGGCTCCTACCGGGAGATCCTGAACAGCGACTCCTTCGGCTACGGCGGCCAGGGCGCGACGAACGGGCAGGAGATCCTCACCGAGGACGTCCCCGAGCACGGCTTCGACCAGTCCCTTGTCCTCACCGTCCCGCCGATGTCCTGCATGTATCTGCAGCTCAACTGAGCACTACTGTACTGAAAAATAGCTCTACGATTAATTCTGAAGGAGGTACTCATGTACAGCAAAAAGGAATGCATCGCGATGCTGCTTGCCGGCGGACAGGGAAGCCGTCTGGCAGTCCTGACCAAGAAGGTGGCGAAGCCCGCCATCCCCTTCGGCGGCAAGTACCGCATCATCGACTTTACACTCAGCAACTGCATCAACTCCGGCATCGACACGGTGGGCGTGCTGACGCAGTACATGCCCCTGGAGCTCAATTCCTACATCGGGAACGGCCAGCCCTGGGACATGGACCGGAACTCCGGCGGCGTCTCCATCCTGCCGCCCTACATGACCGGCAAGCAGGGTGAGTGGTACAAGGGAACGGCCAACGCGATCTATCAGAACATCTCGTTCATCGAGCAGTATGACCCGGAGTACGTCGTGATCCTCTCGGGCGACCATATCTACAAGATGGACTATTCCCGGATGGTCTCCTATCACAGGGAGAAGGGCGCGTCCTGCACCATCGCGGTGCTGAACGTCCCGCTGTCCGAGGCGAGCCGCTTCGGCATCATGAACACCGACGGCGAGAACCGCATCTACGAATTCGAGGAGAAGCCCAAGTGCCCGAAGTCCACGAAGGCCTCCATGGGCGTCTACGTCTTCAGCTGGAAGGTGCTCCGTGCCTACCTGATGGAGGACGAGGCGAACCCCGCCTCCGAGAACGATTTCGGCAAGAACATCATCCCCGACATGCTGGGCCGCGGCGAGCCCATGTACGCCTATGAGTTCGACGGCTACTGGAAGGACGTCGGCACGCTGACCTCCCTCTGGGAAGCCAACATGGAGCTTCTGGGCACCCGTCCCGCCGTCAAGCTCTCCGATCCCTCCTGGCGCATCTGCGCCCGCTCCACCGAGGACGCGCCCGCGTTCATCGCGCCCGAGGCGAAGATCGTGAACTCCATGATGAGCAAGGGCTCCGAGGTCTACGGCACCGTCGTGAACACCGTGGTCAGCAACGGCTGCTACGTGGGCCCGGGCGCCTTCGTGAAGGATACGGTCCTGATGCCCTACAGCCGCGTCGAGGCCGGCGCCTCGGTCGAGTATGCGATCCTCGGCCAGAGGGTCGGGGTGGGTGAAAACGCCCGCGTCGGCGCGCCGAAGGATGCCCCGCGCGAGGGTGTCGAGAAGCATCCCATGGCCGAGTATCTCGCTGTGATCGGCGACAATCTGACTGTTTCCCCGGGCGCGACCGTCCGTCCCGCGACCGTTCTGGAAGAAAATCTGTGAGAGGAGGGAGACCGGCATGAAAGACACTATGGCGATCATTTTCGCGTATCAGCGTACCGAACAGATGAAGGCCCTCACTGAAATGCGCTCCCTGCCCTCCGTTCCCTTCGGCGGGCGCTACCGCATCATCGACTTCGCTCTGTCCAACATCGTGAACTCCGGCATCACCAAGGTCGGCATCATCACCCGAAACAGCTACCAGTCCCTGATGGACCATCTGGGCAGCGGCAAGCCCTGGGACCTCAACCGCAAGAACGACGGCCTGTTCGTCCTGCCTCCCTTCTTCATGGGCGCGGATGACGGCGGCGAGCTCTACCGCGGCAAGATGGACGCGCTGATGAACGCGGAAAGCTTCATCCGCCGCTCCAACCACAAGTACGTGCTGCTGGCCACCGCGAACGCGGTCTTCAACATGACCTACGACGCGGCCCTCGCCTATCACGAGGAAAAGGAAGCCGATATCACCATCATCTACAAGAAGGGCAGCTTCCCGCGGGATGGCGGCGTCTTCGACGGCGAGACCTTCCTGCACACCGATGAGACCGGCCGCGTCACGGACGTCTCCATCGATCCGCTGGTGGGCCGCGAGAAGCTTTCCACAGGCCAGATCATCATCGGCAAGAGCCTGCTCGAGACCCTGATGTGGGAGTGCAAGAGCCGCAGCGCCTTCAACCTCACCACGGACGTGCTGCAGCGCCGCGTGAAGGATCTCCGGATCTACGGCTACGAGTACGACGGCCTGTATCTGCCCGTGAGCACCGTCAACAGCTACTACGACGCGAACATGGCGCTTCTGGACGCGGACGTCCGCGGCGAGCTCCTGCTCGGCGATGACAAGATCTACACGAAGGTCCACGACGACGTGCCCTCCCTCTATCTCGAGGGCTCCGACGTGACGAACTCCCTGATCTCCGACGGCTGCATCATCCAGGGCAAGGTCGAGAACTCGATCCTGTCCCGCAACGTCCGGGTCCGGCCCGGCGCGGTGGTGAAGAACTGCATCATCCTCCATTCCTGCGAGGTGCAGGCCGGTGCGCATCTCGAGTGCGTCATCGCCGACAAGAACACGGTGATCCGGGAGAACACCCAGGTCATCAGCAACCGGATCTACCCGATGGTGATTCCCAAGGGAACCGTCGTCGGCTGAAAAAATAATACTTCGGAGGTAAACATGAAGGTACTTTACGCGGCATCCGAGGCTTACCCCTTCATCAAGACCGGCGGACTCGCCGATGTGGCGGGCGCGCTGCCCAAGGCCCTCGCGGAGGCGGGGACCGAGGTCTCGGTGATCCTTCCCTTCTATCAGGACATTCCCGGAAAATTCCGCGCGGACATCGAGTTCGTGAAGAAGTTCTGGGTCAACCTGTCCTGGCGCAACCAGTACTGCGGTCTGATGAAGACCCGGTACGGCGGCGTGGACTATTATTTCATCGACAATCTGTACTATTTCGGCCGGAAGGGCCTCTACGGCTACTATGACGACGCGGAGCGCTTCGCGTTCTTCAGCCGCGCGGTCCTCGAGGTGCTCCCGACGATCGGCATGCCCGACGTGATCCACGCGAACGACTGGCAGACCGGCATGATCCCGGTCTTCCTGGACAAGTTCTACCGCCATAAGGAGGCCTACCGCGACCTCCGCGTCCTCTTCACGATCCACAATATCGAGTACCAGGGCGTCTTCGATCCCAAGATCACCGAGGACGTGCTGGGTCTCGGCTGGAACGATTACGAGGACGGCGCGATCCGCCACGGCGACGCGGTCAACTTCATGAAGGCCGCCATCCGCTCCTCCAGCTGGGTGAGTACCGTGAGCCCCTCCTACGCGAAGGAGATCCTGACGCCTCAGTACGGCGCGGGCCTCGACGGCGAGCTCCGCGAGTACCGCGAGAAGCTGTCCGGCATCCTGAACGGCATCGACTGCACCGTGAACGACCCGGAGAAGGATACGGCGCTCTTCACGAATTACGGCGTTTCGAAACTCGCCTCCGGCAAGAAGGCGAACAAGAAGGCGCTGCAGGAGATGCTTGGCCTTTCGGTCGCCGACGTCCCGATGATCGCGATCGTCAGCCGGCTGGTGGACCATAAGGACATGGGCCTCGTCGCCTCCGTGCTGGGCTCGCTCCTCGCCGAGGACATCCAGCTGGTGGTGCTCGGCACCGGCGACTGGAAATACGAGGAGATGTTCCGCCGCGCCGCCCTGGACCATCCGGGCAAGGTATCGGCCAACATCCTGTTCAACTCCGATCTCGCCTCCAAGATCTACGCGGCGGCGGATCTGCTGCTGATGCCCTCCGTCAGCGAGCCCTGCGGTCTCTCCCAGATGATCGCGATGCGCTACGGCACCGTGCCGGTGGTCCACGAGGCCGGCGGTCTCAAGGATTCCGTCACGCCGCGCGTCGGCGAGACCGGCAACGGCTTCTGCTTCGCCGCGGTGAACGCCGGCGACATGCTGAACGTGATCCGGCAGGCGCTTTCGCTCTATGCCGAGCCCTCCGAATGGGCGAAGCTCCGCAAGCGCGCCGCTTCCTGCGACTTCAGCTGGAAGAAGCCGGCGGAGGAATACATCGGGCTCTACGAAAAAATCAAGGCGTAAACTAAACTGATACTGCGAAAGGGACATGCACTCCCATGGATGAGATCCTATTGAAAACGAAGGTCACCTCCGCTCTCAAGCGCCGCTACGGCGCCGAGCCGGAGGAGGCGACCCCCAAGATGATCTACAACGCTCTGGCCTCCGTGGTCCGGGACACGATGATGGACGGCTGGGTCAAGACCCAGAACAAGATCGAGGAGAAGGAGGCCAAGCAGGTCTGCTACCTCTCGATGGAGTTCCTGCTGGGCCGCTCCCTCCGGAACAATCTGTTCAATCTGGGCCTTACCGACGCCGCGAAGCAGCTGCTGAAGGAATTCGGCACCGATTTCGACACCATCTGCGACGTCGAGCAGGATGCCGCGCTGGGCAACGGCGGTCTCGGCCGCCTCGCCGCCTGCTATATGGACGCGATGGCCTCTCAGGAGCTGCCCGCGACCGGCTACAGCATCCTCTACGAATACGGCATCTTCAAGCAGCGCATCCTCGACGGACAGCAGACCGAGCTGCCCGACAGCTGGCTGGACAGCGGCCGCGTCTGGCTCGTGGCCAAGCAGGATGAGACCGAGGAGGTCCGTTTCGGCGGCACTGTCCGCGAGGAATGGAACGGCGACCACATGACCGTGGTCCACGAGAACTACGTGAGCGTCAACGCCGTCCCCAACGACATGCTGATCTCCGGCTACAAGAGCGGGACCGTCAACACCCTTCGCCTGTGGCAGGCCAAGTCGCCCTACAGCATGGACATGACCCTGTTCTCCGAGGGCGCCTACCTCAAGGCCCTGGAGCAGCAGGCGATGGCCGAGGTCATCTCGAAGATCCTCTATCCGGAGGACAACCATTACGAGGGCAAGTCCCTGCGCGTCAAGCAGCAGTATTTCTTCGTCTCCGCCTCCATCCAGAGCATCCTGAAGAAGGAAATGAAGCGCTACGGCACCCTGGACGGTCTCGCGGAGCATTACGCGATCCAGATCAACGACACCCATCCCGCGATGGTCATCCCCGAACTGATGCGTCTGATGATGGACGAATACGGCTACACCTGGGACGACGCATGGCGCATCGTGAACGCGACCGTGGCCTACACCAACCACACCGTCATGGTGGAGGCGCTGGAGCGCTGGCCCGAGGACCTGATCCGTCAGGTCGTGCCCCGCATCTACCAGATCATCGTCGAGATCAACCGCCGCTACTGCGAGGAGCTCTGGAACCACTTCCCCGGCGACTGGGACCGCATCGCGAAAATGGCGATCGTGGCCAACGGCGAGATCCGCATGGCGAACCTGTCGATCGCCGGCGCCTTCTCCGTGAACGGCGTCTCCGAGCTGCATTCGCAGATCCTGAAGGACGACTGCTTCCGCGACTTCTACACCGTGAGCCCCGAGAAGTTCCGCAACGTCACCAACGGCATCACCTACCGCCGCTGGATGGGCCAGTGCAACGAGCCCTTGATGGCGCTCCTTTACGACACCATCGGCCCCGACTTCATGAAGGATCCGTTCAAGCTGAACGATCTGATGGCCTACCGGGACGACGAGGAGGTGCTCCGCCGCTTCGCCGACGCCAAGCGGCAGAACAAGCTGCGTCTCGCGAAGTACATCGAGGCGAACAACGGCATCAAGGTGAACCCCGACGCCCTGTTCGACGTGCAGGCAAAGCGTCTCCACGAGTACAAGCGGCAGCTGCTGAACGTGCTGCACATCCTGCGCCAGTATTATGAGATCAAGGACGATCCGTCCCGCGATTACGTGCCCCGCGTCTATCTCTTCGGCGCGAAGGCGGCTCCCGGCTACAGCCGTGCGAAGCGCATCATCCAGCTGATCCACGCGGTCGCCGACATGCTCACCAACGATCCCGACATGAAGGGACGCCTGAGCGTGGTCTTCCTGGAGGATTACCGCGTCACCGTCGCCGAGATCCTGATGCCCGCGGCGAACCTGTCCGAGCAGATCTCCACCGCCGGCCGCGAGGCCTCCGGCACCGGCAACATGAAGTTCATGCTGAACGGCGCGATCACCATCGGCACCATGGACGGCGCCAACGTGGAGATCGCCCGCGAGGTGGGCGAGGAGAACATGTTCATCTTCGGTCTCCGCACGCCCGAGGTCAACGAGCTGATCCGCCACGGCTACAACGCCGTTTCCTACTACCAGAACGACCCCTGGATCGCCCGCATCCTGATGGCGATGACCCAGGGCATCGGCGCGCCCGGCCGCACCATCGCGTTCCCGGATCTGGCCAACTCCCTGATCATGAACAGCGCCGGCAACATCGCCGACCCGTATCTGGTCCTGGCCGATTTCGAGGACTACTGCCGCGCCCAGAACGAGGCGGATGCCCTGTACCGGGACGTGACCGCGTGGAACCGCAAGGGCCTCGTGAACACCGCGAAGGCGGGCATTTTCGCCGCCGACCGCTCCGTCCTCGAGTATGACGAGCGCATCTGGCACCTGACTCATCTGAACTGAAACGAAAAGGGAATCTCATGCAGCAGAAAATTACCGAGATGCTGAATGCCGGCATCAAGCCGGAGGAGATCCTCCGGGTCCTTTCCGCCCAGGTGTACGATCTGATCGAGAACAACAGGATCACGCACCGGGCCCTGTACCTGATGCTCTCCGAATATGAGAGCTTCACCGACTACTTCGCCGCCGCGAACGAGGAGCTTTCCCCCTCCGAGCTGGATCTTCTCGAGGAGCTGAAGGACGATCTCGTCTATGACGTGGAAATGATCTTCGATAACAACGAGGATCTGGTGAAGAAGCAGCTCTGCACCGAAAGCTACGGCGCGAGGATCCGTCAGGATCTCACCGAGCGCGGCGTGGAGCTTCCCGCGGACCTGCCCGAGGGGACGCTCCCCGAGGACATCATCGAGCTCAGCTATCCGGAGGTCTTCGACGCCTACGACCGGCTGAAGGAGAGCTTCCTGGAGAAGCTGATGAGTCTCTCCCCGAAGAAGGCCTACGATCAGGGCGCCGCGGCCCAGGAGGAGTACCGCAAGAAGCATCACATCCTCTTCGACGAGGGCGATTTCATCGCCGAGTACAGCCGCACCTTCTCGAAGGACGCGCTCATGGCCCTGCTCCGCGAGCGGCTCACCCAGGCCTTCACCTATGGCCAGCACTACGAGCTGATCTCCGATGACGACTGGGAGGGTACGGAGGAGGAAGCGGCCGAGGACGGGTACGTCCCCGAGACCGCGGAGGAAGAGGAGCCCGACGAGTACCTGGAGGCGGACGGCCCGCTCGAGGTGAAGGACTACGAATATCTGTTCCAGCTGATGAAGGAGTACACCGGCCGCCGCGTGATGGCCGCCGAGAACCAGTGGGGCACCGGCGCCTACTGGACTACCTATGAGGACGATTTCATCGAGCTGATCAGCTATCAGATTCTGGAGCATTTCGAGGACGTGATCGCCGCGCTTTCGGAGGACCGCCCGGTGGAGTGGGACAGCTTCGGCCGTTCCCTCGGCCTGGAGAAGAAGGACCGCTGCGACGCGATCCAGATCCTGGACCACAGCGAGCGGATCAACTACTTCCTGGAGCGTCTCAACGAGGAGCTCTGGACGGAGTTTTCGGAGACGAAGACGGAGGAGTTCCTGGGAAAGTAACACAAGAGTGAAGTGCGCTGCGGTGCAGCGCTGACAGAAGAACGATAGAGAGATATGAAAAACGGGAATAGGAAGTTCAGGAAATTTTTGGCTGCTGTGCTTGCCGTGTGCGTGGCGGGCGCGGCGCTGCTTCTCGCGGCGGACCTGCTGGTGATCGCCTCGGTGAAGAAGCGCATCGTGAGCGAAGAGGAGGCCGCGGCGCTCGGGGATGTAGACTGCATTCTGGTTCTTGGCTGCGGCGTCTATGAGGACGGCCGCCCCTCCGACATGCTGCGGGACCGCCTGACGGTGGCCTTCGGCCTCTACGAAAACGGCGTGAGCCCGAAGCTTCTGATGAGCGGCGACCACGGCACCGTGTATTACGACGAGGTCAATGTTATGAAGCGGGAGGCGCTTGCGGCCGGAATCCCAGCGGAGGACGTCTTCATGGACCACGCGGGCTTTTCCACCTACGAGTCGATCTACCGCGCGAAGGCGGTCTTCGGCGCGGAGAAGGTCGTGATCGTCACCCAGCGCTACCATCTCTACCGCGCGCTCTTCGTCGCCCGTGCCCTCGGGCTCGAGGCCTGCGGCGTGAGTGCCGATCTGAACAGCTACTATGGGCAGGCATACCGGGAAGGCCGGGAAATCCTCGCCCGCGTGAAGGATCTTTGCTACAGCATCTTCAAACCGCTCCCGACCTATCTGGGCGACCCCATCGACCTGAAGGACAGCGGCGCGCAGACGAACGGATAACACAAAGGAGGAAACGTCCATGCTTCCCAATCCGATTCTGGAACTGGGACCGATCAAGGTCTACATGTACGGCGTGATGGTCGCGCTCGGCATTCTGGCCGCGTTCGGCGTTCTGTACGGCTTCGGCAAAAAGAAAAAGGTCGCGCTCAGCGACCTGGATTTCGTGTTCTATCTCGCGATCGTCTCCATCGGCGTCGGGATGTTCTCCGCGATGCTGTTCCAGGCGATCTACGATTATGTGGAGACGGGCGTCTTCGACCTCGGCGGCGGGCTCACCTTCATCGGCGGCCTGATCGGCGCGGCAGTGACGGCCACCCTCGGCTTCGTCCTGTTCCGGAAGAAGTTTCCCCGGGCCTTCTACGATACGATCGAGATCATTCCGGCCGCAATCGCCTGCGCGCACGGCTTCGGCCGGATCGGCTGCTTCTTCGCCGGCTGCTGCTACGGCATCCAGACCGACGGCCCGCTCGGCGTGCATTTTCCGCAGGTCCCCGGGCGCGTGCTGCCCACCCAGCTCTTCGAGTCCGGCTTCGAGTTCCTGATCTTCGGGCTGATGAGCTGGCTGTTCCTGAAGAAGAACAAGCGGCACAACATGAGCGTCTATCTGATCGGCTACGGATGCTTCCGCTTCCTTACCGAGTACATCCGGGACGATGCCCGCGGCGAGTTCGTGGCGGGTGTGACGCCGTCCCAGTTCTGGTCCATCCTGATGGTGGTCCTGGGCATCGCGTTCTTCTTCGTGAAGTTCCCGGAGCCCGCGCCCGCGGCCGAAGCGGAGAAGGAAACCGCCGAGCCCAAAGTCGAAACCGAAACGGAGGAGTAAGCTCCGGATATAAAAAGCCCGCTGACCTGTGCCGTCAGCGGGTTTTTGTTTGTTCCGAAGCGCTTCATTCCTCGCCGGATTTCGTTTTCGAGACGTTGTAGACGAGGATGGTCACGAGCACCAGCGCGCAGCCCACGAGGGAAAGGGGGCTGATCCGCTCGTTCAGGAGCAGATACGCCCAGACGGGGCCCATGACCGGCTCGCTGATCGTGATGAAGTTCGCGCCGAGGGCGCTCGTGCCGCGGATGCCCTGAGAGAACAGGAACCAGGCGGTGAAGCCCGAAAGCGTCGCCATGACCAGCAGGAAGGCCCATTCGCTGCCTGTGGTCGCGGCAAAGGCCGGCCGCGTCACCATGTAGGGGATGAGCAGCAGGAACAGGCTGTTGCCGAGCACCAGGGAGCTCAGGGAGTCGGCGCCGTCCATCTTGTTGCAGAAGAACACGCCGGCGTAGAAGAAGCTGCAGACCAGCGCCAGGATGTTGCCGAGCGCGCCGCCCGGCCCCAGGTTCCCGCAGAACGCGAGAGCAACGCCGAAGACGAGGATGAGGCAGACCAGCGTCTCCTTTTTCGTGGGGAGCTTCCGCAGGATGAGGAGGTTCAAAAGGATCACGAAGAAGGAGGAGGTATTGCCGAGCACGACCGCGTTCGCGGCGGTGGTGAACTTGTAGGAGCTGAGTCCCGCGAGGGCCTGCAGCACGTAGCAGAGGCCGCCGAGCAGGTTCCAGAGGGTGAAGAGTCGGGGCGGGTCGGAAAGCTTCCGGTTCCGGAGGAAGAGAAGGAGACTCATCAGCGGGAAGGCGATCAGCCCCCGGAGAGTCGCCAGGGACATGCCGTCCCAATCGACGCTCTTCGTGAACAGGCCGTTGAAGCTCCAGAGGAGCGCGGCGCCGAACAGGAGGAGCGGAGCAAAATTCAGCTTGCGCCGGGTTTCAGTTTTCATGACGGATGACCTGAGGTCTCCCTTCGATCATGGTGACGGCCACCCGGTCGCCGCTCTTCACGGTGCCGGAGAGGAAGGCCTCGGCGACCTCGTCCTCGATGCTGCGCTGGATCAGGCGGCGCAGCGGACGCGCGCCGAATTTCTCGTCGTAGCCGTTTTTGGCCAGGTATTCCTTGACGTCCTCGCAGACGAGGATCGTGATGTTCTGGCGCGCGCCGGCCTCGTAGACATCCCGGAGCATCAGGTCCACGATGCGGCGGATCTCCTCGCGGGTGAGCGAGTGGAAGCAAACCACCTCGTCGATCCGGTTGAGGAATTCGGGACGGAAGATATCCTGCAGCGCCGTCTTCGTGAGCTCGGCCTGCGAGGCGTCGGAGTCGGCGGTAAAGCCGAGCGAGTTATTCTTAAAGCCGCTGCCGGCATTGGTGGTCATGATGATCACGCAGTTCTCGAAGCTGACGGTGCGGCCCTGTCCGTCGGTCAGACGGCCGTCGTCCAGGATCTGCAGCAGGAGGTTGAACACGTCGGGATGCGCCTTTTCGATGTCGTCCAGCAGGATGACGGAAAAGGGATGGCGGCGGACCTGCTCGGTCATCTGGCCGCCTTCCTCATAGCCGACGTAGCCCGGAGGCGCGCCGACCAGGCGGGAGACGGAGTACATCTCCATGTATTCGCTCATGTCGAAGCGGATCAGGGACTCCTCGGAGCCGAAAAGCTCGATTGCGAGGGTCTTGACCAGCTCGGTCTTGCCGACACCGGTGGGGCCGGCGAAGATGAAGGACGCGGGCTTCTTTTCCTTGCGGAAGCCGGAGCGGTTGCGGCGGATGGCGCGGGCCACGGCGCTGACCGCCTGGTCCTGGCCGATGAGCCGCTCGTGGAGCCGGTCCTCCAGCGTGAGGAGCTTCTCCGCTTCCTCATGGGTGAGACGCTTCACCGGGATTTTGGTCCAGCCCTCGATCACCTGGGCGAGATCGTCGTAGGTGATGGGCACGTGGAGCGACTCCTCCCGGAGAGCCTCGATCTCCTTTTCGAGACGGAGCTCCTCGACACGGCTGCGGGCGACGCCCTCGAAGTTCTCGGAGGAGGCGAGGTCATCCTTCTCCTGCCGGACCTCCTCCAGCCGCTTCGTGAGCTTCTCGAGCTCGGCAAGGCCGGTGTTGCGGAGGTTCACCCGGGCCGCGGCCTCGTCGATCACGTCGATGGCCTTGTCCGGCAGATAGCGCTGCTGGATGTAGCGGTGGGAGAGATAGACGGCGTCCTCGCAGATCTCGTCGGAGATGAAGACGTTGTGATAGGCTTCGTAACGGGGACGGAGGCCCTTCAGGATCTCCACCGTGTCGGCGGGGGAGGGCTCGTCCACGATGATCGGCTGGAAACGGCGCTCCAGCGCGGGATCGTGTTCGATGTAGCGGCGGTATTCGTCCAGGGTGGTGGTGCCGATGATCTGCAGCTTGCCGCCGGCCAGCGCGGGCTGCAGGATGTTGGCGGCGTTCATGGTGTTCTGCGCGTCGCCGGCGCCCACGAGATTGTGGATCTCGTCGATGACCAGGATGACGTTGCCGTCCTTCACCACCTCGTCGATGATGGCCTTCATACGGGCCTCGAACTGGCCGCGGAACTGCGTGCCGGCCACGATGCCGGTCATGTCCAGCAGGAAGACCTTCTTCTTAAGGAACTTGGGAGGAAGCGACTGCTCGGCGATGCGGAGCGCCAGGCCCTCGGCGATGGCGGTCTTGCCGACGCCGGGTTCGCCGATCAGCACGGGATTGTTCTTGGTACGGCGGTTGAGGATCTGGATCATCCGGTCGATCTCGGAGGCGCGTCCCACGATGGGATCGATCTCGCCGTCCAGAGCCTTCGCGGTGAGGTCCGCGCTGAATTTGCGCAGAGCCTTCAGCGAATCGTTCCGGCGGTCCTTGCGGCCCTTCGGAGCGTTGGTACCGTCCTCGTCGGAGGTTTCGGTATCCTCGTTGTCGCCCACGGGCGAGGCGCCGGTGAGCATGTTCATGAGATCCTGGGGCATCATCTGCTCCAGACCCTCGAGATCGCCGCTCTGCGAGAGGTTTTCCATCATCTCGTTCATCTGTTCGCTGAGATTCTGGACATCCTCGGGCTTCATGACGTTCCCGATCATGTTTTTCAAAAGCCCCTTCTTCTGGGCGCAGGGCAGGCACAGCGCAAGCCGCTTGGCTTCACCGTTTTCCACCTTGTTCACGAAGAGGACGGCGGTATTCTTGTTGCAAATCTGACAAAGCATGCAGAGACTCCTTCTGTTTTGCGCGGGTTTCAAAGAGATTTGTTATATTATACCACATTTCGTCGGGTCATTTCACCTATTATTCTCAATATTTTTCCAGGAAGGGCTGCGGCGGCGGCGAGAAGAAAGCCTTGCGCACCCTCCCGCCGCGCGCTATAATGACCGTGAATGAAGAACGTGGAGGAATACCATGGCAAAGCTTTATTTCAAATACGGCGCGATGGGCAGCTCGAAGACCGCGAATGCCCTGATCACCAAATTCAACTATGAAGAGATGGGCATGAAGGCCTGGCTCATCAAGCCCGCCACCGACGACCGGGACGGCGCCGATTGGGTGAAATCCCGCATCGGCCTTTCTCAGCAGGCCACCGTGATCGGTCCCGAAACCGACGTGATGGAGGAGTTTCTGAAGACCGAGGGCGTGGACGCGGTCATCGTCGACGAGTGCCAGTTCTTTTCGCCGGCACAGATCGACGCGTTCCGCGAGATCGTCGACCTGTATAACGTGCCGGTTCTCTGCTTCGGTTTGCGTACAGATTTTCAGACGCACCTGTTCCCCGGGAGCCGCCGGCTGTTCGAGCTGGCCGATTCCATCACCGAAATCAAGACGATCTGCCGCTGCGGCTCAAAGGCGACGGTCAACGCGCGTCTCGACGGCGAGGGCCGGGTCCTGACCGAGGGCGCGCAGGTGTTCATCGGCGGGAACGGCAGCTATGTGGCGATGTGCCATAAGTGCTGGCGGGAAGCGATCGAGAGGCAGAAGAAGGAATAACGGCGCGGAGCGCAATAACGGCGGCCTGCGGCCGCAATAACGGTCCGGAGCGCAATAACGGCCGCGCAATGCGCGGCAATAACGGCGCCTGCGGCGCAATAACAAAGATCAATCCAAGGAGGTTTCATATGGATATCAAGGATATTTTGGCGAAATGCGATCATACGCTTCTGAAGCAGTCGGCGACCTGGGCGCAGATCCGGGAGATCGTGGACCAGGGCATCGAGTTCGGCTGCGCGAGCGTCTGCATTCCGGCGAGCTACGTGAAGCAGGCGGCTGAGTACGCGCAGGGCCGCGTCGCGATCTGCACCGTCATCGGCTTTCCGAACGGCTACAGCACCACCGAGACCAAGTGCTTCGAGACTGCGAACGCCGTCGCGAACGGCGCGGACGAGATCGACATGGTCATCGACATCGGCTGGCTGAAGGACGGCCTAGACGCGCAGGTGGAGGAGGAGATCCGCCGCGTCAAGGAGGCCTGCTGCGGCAAGCTCCTCAAGGTCATCATCGAGACCTGCCTGCTGACCGAGGATGAGAAGATCCGCATGTGCGGCATCGTCTCCCGCGCCGGCGCCGATTTCATCAAGACCTCGACCGGCTTTTCCACCGGCGGTGCCACCTTCGAGGATGTCGCGCTGTTCAAAAAGTACGTGGCTCCCGGCGTCCGCATCAAGGCGGCCGGGGGCATTTCCTCTCTCGAGGATGCCGAGAAGATGATCGAGCTGGGCGCGGACCGTCTCGGCACCAGCCGCATCGTGAAGGTCGCGATCGCCCTCGGCGAAAAGTGATATTGACATCGGCCCGTTTTTGGCCTATCTTATTTTTGTTATTTGCCTGCGGAACGCAGGTCAAAAAATACATAGGGAGGATATTGTAATGAAAAAGTTCTTTGCCATCCTTCTGGTTGGGATGCTGGCTCTGTCCTGCCTCGCCGGTTGCGCGGGCGGCGGAAACAAGAACGGTTATGACTACGACGCGATCCCCGATACCGTGGAATCCGCGGACGGCAAGTACGAAATCGCTTTCGTTACCGATGTCGGCCAGCTGAAGGACAAGTCCTTCAACCAGGGCACCTGGGAAGGCGTCAAGCGCTATGCCAAGGAAAACAACAAGACCTATAAGTACTATCAGCCCGATAACGGCCAGAACGCCACTGACGACGACCGTTACAACGCGATGGCTGCTGCTGCCAAGAACGGTGCGAAGATCATCGTCTGCGCCGGCTTCATGCAGGGCACCGCTCTTGCCAAGGCTGCCGAGGAGTTCACCGAAGTCAAGTTCGTCTTCATCGACGGTTGGTCACTGAGTATGGACAACGTGGCCGGCATCATCTTCCGTGAGGAGCAGTCCGGTTACCTGGCCGGTTACGCTGCGGTCATGGAAGGCTACACCAAGCTCGGCTTCGCCGGTGGCGGTGGCGGAACCAATCCCGCCTGCTGCCGTTTCGGTTACGGCTTCGTTCAGGGCGCCGCGGCTGCCGCTGAAGCGAAGGGTGTCGATGTTGCCATCAAGTACAGCTGGAACTACGGTGATACCTTCGCCGCCTCCGCTGAGCTTCAGACCATGCTGAACGGCTGGTACTCCACCGGTACCGAGGTCGTCTTCGCCTGCGGCGGCTCCATGTGCCAGTCCGCTTTCGCGGCTGCTTCCGCGAACCAGGGCAAGGTCATCGGCGTCGACGTCGACCAGTCCGCTGAGTCCTCTACCGTTATCACCTCTGCCACCAAGGGTCTGCGCGAGGCCGTTATGCTGGCCTGCGCCGCTGCCTACGGCACCAACTGGGCTTCTGAGTACGGCGGAGACAACTGCAAGAACCTCGGCGCTGAGGTCGATGCTGTCGGTCTGCCCACCGATACCTGGTCTCTCAAGAACTTCTCCATCGACGAGTACAACACTCTGTTCGCGAAGCTGAAGAACGGTTCCGTCACCATCGAGGGTTCTCCCGCTGCCGAGAATTACGCCGGCGGTACGATGGGCCGTGTGACCGTCGAGATCGTCAAGTAATAAGACAATCGCAAAAGGAGGAAGAACGACGTTCTTCCTCCTTTTTTCTAAAGCCGCGGCCGTGCTCCGGCGCGGCCTCCGGGAGAGCGGACCGTTTCACGGTCGCTTTTGCTTCTCTATTTTGTGCAAAGGAATTACGCTATGGAAAACGATTACGTAATTGAGATGCTGCATATTACCAAGGTTTTCCCGGGTATCGTCGCGAACGACGATATCACTCTGCAGCTTCGCCGCGGCGAGATTCACGCCCTTCTGGGTGAGAACGGCGCCGGCAAGTCCACTCTGATGAGCGTGCTCTTCGGCCTTTATCAGCCGGAGGAGGGCGAAATCCGTAAGGACGGCAAAACCGTCACCATCAACGACCCCAACGACGCCACGGCGCTGGGCATCGGCATGGTCCACCAGCATTTCAAGCTGGTCGAGGTTTTCTCCGTGCTCGACAACATCATCCTCGGTGCCGAGACCACGAAGCTCGGCTTCCTTCAGAAGAAGGAGGCCCGCGCGAAGGTCGAGGCGCTGATCGAAAAATACGGTCTGGGCGTCGATCTCGATGCCACGGTGGCGGACATCTCCGTCGGCATGCAGCAGCGTGTCGAGATTCTGAAGATGCTGTACCGCGACAACGACATCCTCATTTTCGATGAGCCCACGGCTGTTCTGACTCCGCAGGAAATCGATGAGCTGATGGACATCATGCGCTCCTTCGCGCGTGAGGGCAAATCCATCCTGTTCATTTCTCATAAACTGAACGAAATTCTCGCGGTCGCGGACCGCGTCACCATCCTCCGGAAGGGCAAGTTCGTCGGCACCGTGAACACGGCCGACACGAACAAGCAGGAGCTCTCCAACATGATGGTCGGCCGCCCCGTGCAGCTCGAGGTGCAGAAGACGCCCGCCGAGCCGAAGGAAGTGGTGCTGGACGTCAGGAACCTCACCGTTCCCTCGAAAATCCACAAGAACAACGCCGTCAAGGACGTTTCCTTCACGGTCCGCGCCGGTGAGATCTGCTGCATCGCCGGTATCGACGGCAACGGTCAGACCGAGCTGATCTACGGCATCACCGGCCTCGAGAAGGCCTCTGCCGGCACGATCGAGGTCTGCGACGAGGACGTGACCGCCTATTCCATCCGCGACCGTCAGGGCGCCGGGTTCTCCTACATTCCGGAGGACCGCCACAAGCACGGCCTGATCCTCGATTTCAACCTGAAGAACAATCTGGTGCTGCAGCGCTTCAAGGAGCCGAAGTTCCAGAAGAGCGGCTTCATCCGCTTCGGCGAGATCGACCGCTACGCGGACGACCTCATCGAGCGCTACGACATCCGTTCCGGCGAGGGCGGCGACAGCATGGCCCGCAGCATGAGCGGCGGCAATCAGCAGAAGGCCATCATCGGCCGTGAGATCGACCGCGACAAGAAGCTGATCATCGCGGTCCAGCCCACCCGCGGCCTGGACGTCGGCGCCATCGAGAACGTCCATAAGCAGCTCGTGGCCGAGCGCGACAAGGGCAAGGCCGTCCTGCTGGTATCCCTGGAGCTGGATGAGGTCATGAGCCTTTCCGACCGCATCCTGTGCATGTATGACGGGCAGATCGTCGGCAGCTTTGACCCGAAGCAGATCACGCCCGCCGAGCTCGGCCTCTACATGGTCGGCGCCAAGAAAATGACGAAGGAGGAGATGACGCTGTGAAAGATAAGAAAGCTTCCGGCCTGAAGAAATTCGCCGTTTCCATCGTACCCTCCCTGCTGTCCATCCTGGTCGGCCTGCTGTTCGGCTGCGTGATCATCGTCATCGTCGGTCTCGTCAGCCGGAACTTCTCCGCGAAGTCCATCTTCGACGGCATCAAAATGATTTTCCTCGGCCTCTTCAACACGGGCCGCGGCGATAACGGCCAGATCACCTTCGGCTTCAACCCCGTGACGCTCGGCAACGTTCTGTTCCGCGCGATTCCGCTGATCATGACCGGCCTGTCCGTCGCGTTCTCGTTCAAGACCGGCCTGTTCAACATCGGCGCCTCCGGTCAGTATCTGGCCGGCACGGCCGCGACGCTTTTCATCGCGCTCTCCATCCCCTCCGATGTGGTTCCGCCCTTCCTGATCTGGGTCATGGCACTCATCGGCGGCATGATGGCCGGCGCCGTCTGGGGCATGATCCCCGGCTTCGCGAAGGCCTACCTCAACATCAACGAGGTGCTCGCCTGCATCCTTACGAACTGGATTGCGGCGAACCTCGTGACCTGGGTCTTCGACATCTCGAACCTCAAGAACGCCGAGGAATACGGCAAGATCAACCTGATCATGAAGACGACGCACAACGGCGTCGAGACCCCGAAGATGCTGCTCGACAAGCTGTTCCCCGGCTCTCAGGTCAACGGAGGCATCCTGGTTGCGATCCTGATCGCCATCCTCATCTTCATCCTGATGAACAAGACGACCTTCGGCTACTCCCTGCGCGCGACCGGCTTCAACCGGAACGCCGCCCGTTATGCCGGCATCGACGACAAGACCTCCATCGTGCTCAGCATGATGTTCTCCGGCGCGCTGGCCGGCGGCGCCGCGGCGCTTTACTGGCTCTCCGGCAACACCGAGTTTGCCTGGCAGACCTATCAGACGCTGCCCGCCGAGGGCTTCAACGGCATCTCCGTGGCGCTGCTTGCCTCCAGCAATCCCCTGGGCGTGATCTTCTCCGGCCTGTTCATGTCGGTCGTCACGATCAACGGACAGCAGCTGAAGGCCATGACGCCCTATAACGAGTACATCACCGATATCATCATCGCGGCCATCATCTACATGAGCAGCTTCTCGCTGTTCTTCCGCAATCTGATTACCGGCCGGAAACGGAAGAAGGCCGAGCCGCATGAGGCGGCCGCCGCTCCCGAGGCGCGGGGGACCACGATGGACGCCCTGAACAAGGCGACGGAGGAGATGGCCCGTGTCGCTTCCGGGGAAGGAAAGGAGGCATAAGTATGGCATTTCTGGTACAGCAGACTCTGATTTACGCGATGCCTCTGATGATCGTCGCGCTGGCCGGCATCTTCGCCGAGCGCAGCGGCATCATCAACCTTGCTCTCGAAGGCATCATGGTATTCGGCGCCTTCATCGGTGCGCTTGTCGTACGTCTCCTGGTCAACAGCGGCGCGTTCAGCGTCGACCAAGGCCAGCTCGTCATGATCATCGCTCTCGTGGCCTCCGGCCTTCTGGGCGCTGCCTTTTCGCTGCTTCTGTCCTTCTCGGCGATCAACCTCCGGGCGGACCAGACGATCGGCGGCACGGCCCTGAACATGCTGGCGCCCGCCCTCGTGCTCTTCCTGACCAACATCATCTGCCAGCAGAACGTCATGCAGATGGGCCGGGGCGACGCGGCGGAGTGGTTCATGATCTTCAACACCGATTTCGGCATTCCCCAGACGAAGAACATCGGCTTCCTGGGCGAGATCTTCCTGAACAAG
>JAZUHB010000096.1:0-8629 GCA_045641505.1 Bianqueaceae bacterium
ACAACTCGGGGGAAAAAACGGAGTTTGTCGTAAATTTTACCTGTCTCAACGGCTTTGGACGCGTCGTTGGCAAGCCAGGTTCTGTCCCCGCTGCACATTTGCCTGAAATGATGCATCCAATTTACGACATAATCGGAAGAATCGGCTCTTTTGTCGTAAACCCCCAAAAACGGGCGCGGCCCTTTACGTCAAAATCAGCATAATCAGCCGATTTGTCGTAAATTTTCTGTTTTGACCTCAAAAAATGAGACGAAGCCGGGATAAATGCGCCGAAATGTGCAGGAGGGACAGAACTCCGGCGCCCGAATGTGCGGCGGGGACAGAAATGCAGGACAAAACGCAGGCCGCCCAAAGCCGCTGCGGCTCAAAAGTGCGCATGCGCGCCGGCGCACGAAAAGCAACGCATCTGACATGGCAAGGCCGAGCCTCCGTTCCACCCCGAAAACGAAGAAATCCCCCTTGAACATAGACGCCGCGCCGTGATATAATCCATCTGATAAACCATGCTTGTGAGGTATTTCAACATGAATACACATATTATGCCGTTCCTCTGGGTGCACGGAGAAGAGAAGACCGTCTACCGGGAAATGATCGGCGCGATCTACGACGCGAACATCCGCGCCTTCTGCGTGGAGGCCCGTCCGCATGAGAACTTCTGCAAGGAGCAGTGGTGGCATGACATGGACGTCATCCTCGACGAGGCGGAGCGCCGCGGCATGAAGGTGTGGATCCTGGACGACAAGCACTTCCCCACCGGCTACGCCAACGGCGGCCTGGAGAACGCGCTGCTCTCCCAGCACCGGCGGAACGTGTTCCATACCACCGTCCCCGCGCCCACCGGCAAGGTGCTGAAGCTGCGTCTCGGCAAGTATACCCACCCCCACTTCGACTACGGCAAGATCCAGGACTATATCATGCGCTCGACCTCCGGGAGCTTCGCGAAGAAGATCGGCGCGGATGAACTGGTCTCCGTGAGCGCCATCGGCTTCCTGCCCTCCGGCCAGAAAAAGATCCTCAATCTGTCCTCCTACGTGCTGGAGGACGTGCTCTGCTGGACCGCGCCCGAGGGCCGCTGGACCGTCGAGATCTGCGCGTCCTCCCTGGACACCGGCACCCACCGCAGCTACATCAACATGATGAACAAGGCCGCCTGCCGCATCCAGATCGACCAGGTCTACGAGCCTCATTACGAGCATTACAGGGATAAGTTCGGCACCGTCATCGCCGGCTTCTTCAGCGACGAGCCGGAGCTCGGCAACGGCAGCTACCTCTTCCACGGCAACGTCCTCGGCACCGAGCAGGACCTGCCCTACAGCGACGAGCTGGAGGAGAAGATGGAGGAGCGTCTCGGCGCCGGCTGGAAATCGAGACTGCCGCTGCTCTGGCGCAACGACTACGACGAGGCGGAGACCGCGCACTTCCGCTATGCCTACATGGACGAGGTCACCCGGCTGGTCGAGGAGGATTTCTCCCGCCAGATCGGCAGCTGGTGCCGTGAGCGCGGCGTCGAGTACATCGGCCACGTCATCGAGGACGAGAACCAGCACGCCCGCACCGCCACCAGCCTCGGCCACTATTTCCGCGGCCTCAAGTGGCAGACCATGGCCGGCATCGACGACATCGGCGGCCAGGTCTACCCCCAGGGCGAGGATTTCCGCCTGAAGAGCGGCTTCGGCGATTTCGAGAACGACGGCGAGTTCTACCACTACGCGCTCGGCAAGCTGGGCGCCTCGCTGGCCGCGCTGAACCCCAACATGAAGGGCCGCGCGATGTGCGAGGTCTTCGGCAACTACGGCTGGGGCGAGGGCGTCCGGCTGGAGAAATACCTGGTCGACCATTTCATGGTGCGGGGCATCAACCACTTCGTTCCCCACGCCTTCACCTGCAAGAGCTTCCCGGATCCCGACTGCCCGCCTCATTTCTACGCGCACGGCCACAATCCCCAGTACCGCCACTTCGGTCAGCTGATGGCCTACACCGAGCGGGTCTGCGGGATGATCTCCGGCGGCAAGGCGGAGACCCCCGTCGGCATCCTCTATCACGGCGAGGCCGAGTGGGCCGGCAAGTGCATGCTGATGCAGAAGCCTGCCCGCGTGCTCTGGGACAATCAGACCGACTACCTCTTCGTCCCCGCGGACGTGTTCGAGGAGCCGGACTTCTATAAGACGAAGCTCGGCAAAAAGCTGACCGTGAACGGTCATGCCTTCGAGCTCCTCGTGATCCCCTACGCGCAGTTCATCCCGCAGCATCTGGCCGACGGCATCGCGAAGCTGCTCGCGGCCGGCGCCCGGGTCTGCTTCATCGACGCGCTGCCCGAGGGCATCTGCGACAGCGAAGAGGCGAAGCTCGCGCTGCCGAAGGCCGTGGCGGCCTGCCCCGTGGTCAAGCTGGCGGATCTCGCCGGCGCCGCGGAGGACCTCCGCCTGGTCCGCGTCACGCCCGCGAGCGACCGTCTCCGCGTGATGCACTACGAAGGCAAGCAGGATTTCTACTACCTCTTCAACGAGGCCGCGGAGCCCTTCGAGGGCACCGTCAAGCTGCCGGTCCGCAACGATTTCTACGCGTACGATCCCTGGCTCGACCGGGCGGAGCAGCTCGAGTTCGAGAACGGCGAGGTCGTGGTCCGGCTCGATCCCTCCGAGAGCCTCTTTCTGATCCACGGCGACTGCCCCGAGGCGGTCCAGTCCGACCGGCAGAAGCTTCAGAGCGCGAAGAACTTCGGCGTGAAGCTGCCCGTCACCGAGATGAAGCTCCGCAAGGCGGCCGCGGCGGAATATCCCGCCTTCGGCCCCGCGGCGAAGATCACCGCGAAGAACGGCGTCTTCCCCTCCTTCGCGGCCCTCGACAAGGCGAACGCCGGCTTCTCCGGCTTCCTGCAGTACACGACCGAATTCGCCTATGACGGCGAGAGCACGGTCAGCCTCGAGATCACGGACGCCCGCGAAGGCGTCGAGGTCTTCGTGAACGGCCGCTCCGCCGGCATTCAGGTGATCCCCTCCTTCCGCTACGACCTGACGCCGTATCTCCGCAAGGGCGCCAACGAGCTGGTGATCGAGGTCGCCACTACCCTCGAAAACGCGCTGGGACGCGGCCTCAGGATGGCCGCCGATCCCTATCCCGCGGCTCTTCCCCTCACAGGTATCACGGGTGAGGTCAATCTATATTTCACACAAGAAGAAACGGAGGACTGAACCATGACCCGATATCAGAGCGCGAAAGAAATCTACGCCTGCTACGGCATCGACACCGACGCGGCCATCGCCGCCGCGCTGGCCAAGCCCATCTCCCTGCACTGCTGGCAGGGCGATGACGTCGTCGGCTTCGACAACCCCGCCGGCGGCGCCGGCAACGGCATCCAGACCACGGGCAACTACCCCGGCCGCGCCCGCAGCTTTGAGGAGCTGAAGGCCGACTTCCTGGAGGCCGCCTCCCTGATCCCCGGCAGGAAGCGCATCAACCTGCACGCCTGCTACGCGGTCTTCGCGGAGGGCGAGTGGGCCGACCGCGACAAGCTGGAGTACAAGCACTTCGCCCCCTGGGTGGAGTTCGCGAAGGAGAACGGCTTCGGCATCGACTTCAACCCCACCGTCTTCTCTCATCCGATGATGAAGGACGGCCTCTCCCTGTCCTCTCCCGACCCCGAGGTGCGCCGCTTCTGGACCGATCATTGCATCGCCTGCCGCCGCATCGCCGAGCGCATCGGTGAGGAGCTGGGCGACGTCGTGCTGAACAACGTCTGGATCCCCGACGGCTACAAGGATGTGCCCGCCGACCGTCTCGGCCCGAGACTGCGCCCCAAGGCCTGCCTGGACGAGATCTTCGCGGAGAAGTGCCCCCACGTCATCGACAGCGTGGAGAGCAAGGTCTTCGCCATCGGCGTCGAGAGCTACACCACCGGCTCCAACGAGTTCTACCTGAGCTACGCCGGCACCCATCCCGGCGTCTACAACCTGCTCGACACCGGTCACTATCATCCCACCGAGGTGGTCAGCGACAAGATCCCCGCGCTGCTGGCGTTCTTCGACAAGATCCCGCTGCACATCTCCCGCGGCGTCCGCTGGGACAGCGACCACGTGGTGGCCTTCGACGACGAGCTGAAGGAAATCATGAAGGAGATCGTCCGCAATGACGCGATGGACCGCGTGCTGATCGGCCTCGACTTCTTCGACGCCTCCATCAACCGCATCGCCGCCTGGGTCATCGGTGCCCGCAACGCCCGCAAGGCGCTGCTCTGGGCGCTGCTGCAGCCCAACGACGAGCTCCGCGCCCTGCAGGACGAGGGCGATTTCACCCAGCGTCTGATGCTGATGGAGGAGGCCAAGACCCTGCCCTTCACCGACATCTGGAACGAGCTCTGCGAGCGCGAGGACATGCCCGGCAACGAGGAGTGGTTCGCGGAGGTCGCGGAGTACGAGAACGAGGTCCTTTCGGCCCGCAAATAAAATATCACGCAGACGAGGCTTCCCGTTTTCCGGGGAAGTCTTGTCTGGTTTAAGGAGAAGATGAAAATGGATATTCAGGAAGGTCTTTCCGTATTGGTCGGTTTTTCCCGTAAGTACGGCGCCGACGCGGCCTACGTGCTGGCCGGCGGCGGCAACACCTCCTTCAAGACGGAGGAGTACCTCTTCGTAAAGGGCTCCGGCTCGGCGCTCGCCACCATCCGCCCCGAGCAGTTCGTGAAGATGGACCGGAAGGCCCTCGCGGCGATGTGGGAGAAGACCTACCCCGCCGACGAGAAGGAGCGCGAGGCGGCTGTCCTCGCCGACATGATGGACGCCCGCGCCCGCGGCGAGGAGGCGAAGCGCCCCAGCGTCGAGACCCTGCTCCACGACCTGCTGCCCCAGCAGTTCGTCCTGCACGTGCATCCCGCCCTGGTGAACGGTCTCACCTGCTCGCAGGACGGCGAGAAGCTCTGCGCGGAGCTTTTTGCGGACGCGATCTGGGTCCCCTCCACCCGTCCCGGCTACGTGCTCGCTTCCTACTGCCGCGAGAAGGTCGAGGCCTATAAGAAGGCGAACGGCAAGGCTCCCGCGGTGATCTTCCTGGAGAACCACGGCATCTTCTTCGGCGCGGACAGCGCGGCGGAGCTCGATTCGACCGTCGCCCGCGTGATGGACACTCTCTCTGCCCGCGTCGGCGGCCGCGTGCCCGATTTCACGCCCGCCGAGACCGACCGGATCCGCGCGTCCCGCTTCGCGCCCGCGATCCGCATGCTTTACGCGCCCGGCGAGCTCTCCTCCGTCGTCTACACGGCGGACGTCCAGACGCTCGAATTCGCGGCGAGCCGCGAGGCCTTCGCGCCCCTTTACAAGAGCTATTCCCCCGACCATATCGTCTACTGCAAGGCCTACGCCCTCTTCATCGAGGATCACGGCGACGACGAGGAGATCTACGCCGCGCTGGAAGCGGGCTTCCGGGAATTCAATGAGAAGCTCGGCTACAGCCCCCGCGTGATCTTCATCCAGGGCCTCGGCATGTATACGGTCGGAAGCACCCTGAAGAACGCCCGCACCGCCGCGGAGGTCTTCAAGGACATGATGAAGATCTGCGTCTACGCCGAGAGCTTCGGCGGCTTCAAGCCCATGAGCGACGAGCTGGTGGAGTTCATCACCAACTGGGAGGTGGAGTCCTACCGCTCCAAGGTCTCGCTGGGCACCGCCGGCGCCAAGCGGCTGGCTGAGAAGATCGCCGTCGTGACCGGCTCCGCCCAGGGCTTCGGCCGCGGCATCGCCGAGGAGCTGGCCCGCCAGGGCGCCTACCTCGTGATCGCCGACATCCCCAAGCAGGAGGAGGTCGCCGCGGGCGTCGTCGCCGGCATCTGCGAGGAGAACGGCGCGGGCCGCGCGAGCTTCTGCGCGGTGGACGTCTCCAACGAGGAGCTGGTCGAGAAGCTGCTGGCCGAGACCGTGCTCACCTACGGCGGCATCGACCTCTTCGTCTCGAACGCCGGCATCGCCATCGCGGGCAATCTCGAGGAAATGACCAAGCAGCGCTTCGAGCTCGTCACCTCCATCAACTACACCGGCTTCTACCTCTGCGCGAAGTACGCGAGCCGCTATATGAAGATCCAGAACCGCTTCGCCCCCGACTATATGGCGGACATCGTCACCGTGAACTCCAAGAGCGGCCTCGAGGGCAGCAAGAACAACTTCGCCTACGCCGGGTCCAAGTTCGGCGGCCTGGGCCTGACCCAGTCCTTCGCGCTGGAGCTGATCCCCTACAACATCAAGGTGAACGCCGTCTGCCCCGGCAACTACCTGGACGGCCCGCTGTGGAGCGACCCCGAGAAGGGTCTCTTCGTGCAGTACCTGAAGGCCGGCAAGGTGTCCGGCGCGAAGACCGTCGAGGACGTGCGCGCCTACTACATGAGCAAGACCCCGATCAAGCGCGGCTGCCTGCCCCTGGACGTGGCCCGCGCCATCAGCTACATCGTCGAGCAGCAGTATGAGACCGGCCAGGCGGTGCCCGTCACCGGCGGCCAGGTCATGCTGAACTAAAGGAGCGCCCATGGAAGCAAAAGTCGACGAACTGATCGCGAAGCTGAATGACGGCTGTGTGTTCACCCGCCTCAGCGCGCTGCGCGAGCTCAAGGCGCTCACGGACGCGGGCGTTCTTCCCGCGCCGCCCGAGACGCCCTACGTGAACAACCACATCCACACCTTCTATTCCTTCTCGCCCTATTCCCCCACCAAGGCCCTCTACATGGCCTGGCAGGCGGGCCTTCGGACCGCGGGCATCATGGACCACGATTCCGTGGCCGGCATCCGCGAGTTCCTGGCGGCGGGCGAGATCCTCGGCCTCCCCGTGACCTGCGGCATGGAGCTCCGCGTCCGGATGACCGGCACGGCCCTCACCGGCGCGAAGACCAACAACCCCGACCAGAAGAACGTCTCCTACGTGGCGATGCACGGCATTCCGCACCAGTCGGTCGACCGGATCGAGGAGTTCATCCGTCCCTACCGCGAGCAGCGCAATCTCCGCAACCGGAGGATGACCGCCCGCATCGACGAGATGGTCCGCCCCTACGGCCTCTCCCTCGACTTCGACGCCGACGTCCTGCCCCTCTCCAAGGCGGCGGAGGGCGGCTCCGTCACCGAGCGTCACATACTCTTCGCGCTGGCGAAGAAGGTGACCGCGGCCTACCCGACCCCGGCGCAGGTGGTGGATTTCTTCAAGAACGAGATGCACGTGGCGCTTTCCGCGAAGGCGGAGGCGCAGATCCTCGCGGGCGAGGAGACGCCCGATTTCTACGAATACGATATCCTCGGCGCCCTCAAGGCGGAGATGGTCGAGAAGTTCTACGTGGACGCTGACGCGGAGTGCCCCTCCGTGTTCGACTATCTGTCCCTCTGCCGCGAGACCGGCGCGATCTCGGCCTACGCCTACCTCGGCGACGTCGGCGACTCGGTCACCGGCGACAAGAAGACGCAGAAGTTCGAGGACGACTACCTGAACCTGCTCTTCGACACCCTGGGCTGCCTGGGCTTCGACGCGGTCACCTACATGCCGCCCCGGAACACCAAGGCGCAGCTCGCGCGCGTGATGGGCCTCTGCGAGAAGAAGGGCTTCTTCCAGATCAGCGGCGTCGACATCAACTCGCCCCGTCAGAAGTTCATCTGCAAGGAGCTGGACGACCCGCTCTACGCCCACCTCGTGGACGCGACCTACGCGCTGATCGGCGCGGAGAAGGCCACCTCGGCCGATTTCGCGGACCGCATGTTCGGCGGCGTCCGGGACGGCGAGAGCCTCGCGGAGCGGATCGCGTATTATAAGCAGAAGGCTTGACAGAAGGTCCTTCCCAGGTGTATGCTCTGAATATGCTCCAACCGGAGCATAATTCCGCCTGGGGAGGCTGCCTATGAACAATGAAGCTCTGACCGAGAAGGTCTCGGTGAACGTCAATACCGCCACTCTTTCTGAGATCGATCTGCTGGTGGACGGAGGCTATTATTCGAACCGCAGCGATTTCATCAACCACGCCCTCCGCAGCAGTCTGCAGGAGGAACGGGCTACTGTGGAACGCCTGATCGAACAGAAGAAGTGTCCCGAGGTCCCTGACCGCTCTTGGTTCCTGGGGATCAGCAATCTGAGCGCTGAGGAGCTCCGGCAGGCGCGGGAGGCGGGTGCCCGCCTGAAGATCCGCGGCTACGGTCTGCTCGTCGTCGACCGGGACGTGGACGATCCGCTGCTCTTCGACGCGGTGGAGGAGATTTCCGTCCGCGGGCGCGTGCAATGCTCCGCTGACGCGAAGAAGCATTACGGACTGAAATGACCGGGCTGTTGCCTGCGGCGTGCGAAATGGACAGGGCTGTTGCCTGCGGCGTGTTTTATGCAATTTCAGCTCGCCATTTTGCGGCAACCGGCCAGCAGAATCAGTTTTCAAAATGTACGCTTCAAAAAAGCGGCGGTGTTTCGAGCTCATTTAGCTCGCCATTTTTCTCTTTTTGGAGCCGAAAAAGGCCGCAAAGCAGCTTTTCTGTGGAAATCCGTTCACCGCAAGGCTTTGAAAAGTGCATAAAAGCGCCGATTTGAGCAAATCCTGCATATTTTTGACCTGTTTTCCCTGAAAGCGGCGAGTTAAACTGTATGTTTAACTCGCCGCTTTTTTGGAGCGTACGTTTTTTGAAAG
>JAZUHB010000097.1:0-3621 GCA_045641505.1 Bianqueaceae bacterium
GCCCGATCTGCTGCCCGGCGATCTGATCGGCATCAATTATTATAATCAGAAGGAAGGCGAGTTCACCTTCCGCGAGGGCGCGCTCTTCACGAACGTGCTGCTCGCCGACGAGATCAACCGCGCCACGCCCCGCACCCAGGCCGCGCTCCTGGAGAGCATGGAGGAGCGGCAGGTTACCGTGGACGGCGTCACCTATCCGCTGGCCCGGCCCTTCTTCGTCATCGCCACGCAGAACCCCATCGAGACGCAGGGAACCTTCCCCCTGCCCGAGGCGCAGCTGGACCGCTTCCTGATGAAGCTGTCGCTGGGCTATACCGACCGGGCCGAGACCGTCGAGATCCTGAAGCGCTTCATCGGCGGCGCGCCGCTGGAAGAAGTGTCCCCGGTGCTTACGGCCGAGGAACTCGTCGCGATGCAGGAGGCCGTGAAGCAGGTCTACGTGCATCCGGACCTCGCCGCCTATTCCGCCGCCCTCTGCGAGCGGACCCGCACCGGCGACCAGATCCTGATGGGCGCCAGCACCCGCGGCAACCTCGCGCTGATCCGCGCCGCCCAGGCGCTTGCCGCGATCCGCGGCCGCGACTACATCCTGCCGGATGACCTGAAGGAGCTGGCAAACCCGGTCCTCGGCCACCGCATCATCCTCCGCGGCACCCTGAAGAGCCGCCAGAACCAGGTGCAGAGCCTCCTGGAGGCCATCGTCGGCGAGGTTCCCGTGCCGACGGAAAGCTGGACCAAGGCCTGACGCGCCCGCCGCGAAGCCGCTTCGGACGCCGTTTCGCGCGGAGCCGCTTCGGACGCCGTCTGCCGGAAAACCGCTTCTGAAAGGAAACGCCAATGCCCATCGTCATCACGCTCGCCGCGGCGGGAGCCCTGTTCCTGCTGCAGCAGCTGCTCTATAAGCTCCTGTGGAGCAAGGGGCTCTTCGCCTCGGTGGATCTGGGCCGCGACCGCTACATCTTCGAAGGCGAGAAGATCGAGGTGGAGGAGACCCTGGTCAACGACAAGTGGCTGCCCCTCCCCTGGGTCTACTTCAAATTCCAGCTGTCGAACAACGGCAAGCCCGCCATCTACCAGAGCGACATGTTCAGCATCGCCAACCGCCGCCGCATCCGCCGCAAGCGGAAGTTCACCCTGCCCGCCCGGGGCGTCTGGACCATCGGCGAGGTCGACCTGGTGAGCCACGACCTCTTCCTCAGCCGCACCTATTCGAAGGTCGACCGCACCTATCCCGGCTCGGTCACCGTCTATCCGAGGCTGATCGACGCCGACGAGATGCAGCTCTCCTACGAGCAGCTCTCCGGCGACATCGTCAGCCGCCGCTTCTCGCTCGAGGACCCCTATCTCTTCAAGGGAATCCGGGACTATCAGCCCACGGACCCGATGAAGAGCGTCAATTTCCGCGCGTCCGCGCGCACCGGCGACTGGAAGGTGAACGTGCACGAGACCACCGTCTCGCAGCGCGTCTGCCTGATCGTCGGCATGGACAAGAGCACCCGCTACTACGACCCCGTGGTCTACGAGCAGGCGCTCCGCATCGCCGGTACCCTGGCCGCCCTGTACGAGCGCCGGGGCGTCCCGGTCTCCCTCTGGTCCAACGGCGCCGACAGCCTGCAGGGTACCGCCACGGAGGTGGAAGCGGGCTGCGGAGAGGACCACATCTACGATATCCTCGGCGCGCTGGCCCGCATGGACGCCGAGCACGAGGAGGGCTCCTCGGTCGAAAAGCTGGAGCAGCTCGCCGCCGAGCCCGAGCGCGACACCCAGTACGTGCTGATCAGCCCGGCCTACCGCCGCGGCATGCGCGAGGCCTACGAGGTCCTGCACGCGGCCGCCGACAGCACCCTCTGGATCATGCCCATCACCGTCGCCGAGAGCGGCGACACGTATTTCGAGCCCCACAGCTGGCCGGAAGAAGTTCCGAACTTCCGCTTCTGGATCGTCTGAGGAGGTGAGAACATGGCAAAAGTACTGAAGCTCGATAAGAACGACGGCTCCCTCTACAAGCGCCCGGTGGGCGTCGAGGCCCTGGCGCTCCTGCTCACCTTCCTGGTGGCGGCCGCCGTCGTGTCCCTCTTCGATGCGCTGCACGGATGCGGCGAGGCCGCGGCCTGGCTCGACCTGCTGCTTGCGTTCACCGCGCTGTATCTGATCGCCGTCGAGTGCTTCGTCGGCAATATCTTCCTGTTCTTCCTCTGCGCCGCCGCGCCGTTTCTGCTGATTTTGATCCCGCGCGATCCCTTCATCAAGGTGATCTTCGGCGGCTTCGCGGCCTTCGCGTGCGTGCTCGCGATCTGCCGCCGCTTCCAGACGAAGCCCGTTTCGAAGGATTCCGTCTCGGGCCTCATCGCGGGGCTTGCGCTCTTCACGGTGATGTTCTTCCTGAGCGAGAGCCGCGACATCCCCTATTTCAAGCGGATCGTCACGGTCTGCGGCGTGATCTACACCCTCGCCTATCTGCTCTTCATCCACGAAGCCACGCTGGACCACAGCCTGTTCATGCAGAACCAGATGGTGATGGACCAGCCGATCCACCGCACGAAGATCTTCAACCGAAACATCTTCTTCGTTTTCCTGGGCGCGGCCTTCGTGCTCATCGAGCTGCTTCTGCTGATCCCCTGGGACGGCGAGGGCAACCGCGCGTTCCTCGGCACCTTCCTGGGCTACGCGCTGCTCGGCCTCTGGCGCTGGCTCCTCAGCCTGATCCGGATCGAGAGCGGCGGAGGGGCGCCGGTCATCGGGGGCGGCGAGTCAGGCGAGGAATCCTCCGCGGGCGACATCATCGGCGGAGAGCCGGCCGAGGGCCCCTCGGCCTTCGCGGAGATCTCCGGCTACGTATTCGTCGGCCTCGTGCTGCTGGCTGCAGTCTTTCTGCTGGTGCAGCTTCTGATCCGCATCTACCGCATCTTCTACGAGAAGGGCAAGACCGCGGCGCAGCTGATGGAGGAAGAGGAGGGCATCTCCGAGACCGTCGAGAAGCTGGAGCGGACCGCCCGGGTCCGCCGCCGCCTGCCGGTCTTCGGCCGGACCGAGGCTGACCGCGTCCGGCGCCGATATTTCCTCAAGGTCGATTCCCTGATCGGAGGGAAGGTCAAAACAAGCGATACTCCTGCCCAGACGGGCGGGATCCTGCGCGACGACGAGCTCACCGCGCTGATTCCGCTCTATGAGGAGGTCCGATACTCATCACATCAAGGAGCTGCGAACAATGAGCAATAAAATCATGGTCACCGCCGACAGCACCTGCGACCTGCGTCAGGTCGCCGAGCGCCTCGGCATCCCCGTTTTCCCGCTGCACGTGGTCTTCCCGGACGGGGACTATCTGGACGGCGTGGACATCGAGCCCGAAAAGATCTACGAGATCAAGGAAGCCGGCGGCGTGCTGCCGAAGACCTCCGCGATCAACATGCAGGAATACCTCGATTACTGCCAGCCCTACGTGGACCAGGGCTACGAGATCATCCACGTGAACCTGGGCTCCGCCCTGTCCTCCTGCTATCAGAACGCGCTGATGGCGGCGGAGGAGATGCCGGAGCTGCATCCCGTGGACAGCGGCAGCCTCTCCACCGGCTCCGGCCTCATGGTGCTCGAGATCTACGACCGCATCCAGGCGGGCAAGAG
>JAZUHB010000098.1:0-11178 GCA_045641505.1 Bianqueaceae bacterium
CCTCGATATCCATGAGTATACCGAGGGCAAGGCCGGTGTCCGTCTGACCACCGAGCCTTACGCCGTGTTCACCTGGAACGCCGACGCGAAGGTCTTCCTGGCCGAGGGCGCGAACGATACCCGTTATCTGGGTACCTACAACACCTACAACACCATCAGCGCTTCCTCCACCAGCTACATCCTGGGCGACAACCTGTCCAAGATCGGCGTGAGCCAGTTCCCCGCCAAGCTGATGACCGTCGCCACCCCCGCCAAGGCCGTGACCCCCGTCGTCGGCACCGGTTACAAGTATGGCTTCTATCAGGCCAACCTGGACCAGATGCTGTTCCTTGCCGGCTACATGAGCGGCAACTACATGGCCACCACCGCCAACCCCTCTGAGGCTGTCGATGTTTACATCGAGGACGTCGAGGGCGGCACCCGCATCTACTTCATGGACGGCGAGACCAAGACCTACCTCGACATCTATGAGTACGCGGAAGGCAAGCTCGGCTGCCATCTGACCACCGAGCCCACCGCCGTCTTCACCTGGAACGAGGACGCGAAGGTCTTCGTGGCTGAGGTCGGTCCCGAGGTCCGCTACCTGGGCACCTACAACACCTACAACACCATCAGCTCCTCCAACACCAGCTACATCCTGGGCGACAACCTGTCCAAAATCGGTGTGAGCCAGTTCCCCTGCATGTTCTACGTGATCGGCTTCTGATTTTCATGAAGCTTTGATTTCCTTTCAACTTTTGAAAACCGCCTCCCTCGGAGGCGGTTTTTTCTTTCGGCGAGACAAAAAAACTCCCGGGGGATTTTCCCTCGGGAGTTTTCTGTTTATATCAGTATCTCGTTCCGAATCCGTCGTTTCGGGCCTTGCCGTCCGCCGCGGCGTCATTCAGACCGCGGAGCAGGTCGTAGGCCTTCCAGTCGGTGCGGACGGTGGTCAGCGGGGTCACGGTGATGAAGCCGCTCAGGGTCGCGTCCGTGTCCAGCTCCAGGTTGCCGCCGTTATGGTGCACCGAGTAGCCGTGCGCCTCGTAGAGACCGTTTCCGATGTGATGGTAGCTGTCCTTGTAGTAGGGGCCGCCCTGGCGCGTGATCAGGATCTCGGGCGCCGGGTCCTCGGGGATGTTGACGTTGAAGAGCCGGCCGAAGTCGAACAGCTTCTTCTCGCGGACGAAATCCCAGACCCGCGCGATATTCCCGCCGGCCCACTCGAAGCTGTGGGGCACGGTGGAGAAGGCAATGGCCGGGACGCCCTCGTAGGCCGCCTCGAAGATCGCGCCGTTGGTGCCGGAGTAGCCGATGTCCTCGCCCATGTTGAGACCCCGGTTGATGCCGGAGAAGACCAGGTCGGGCTTCCAGTCCAGGTGGAAGTAGGCGATGCGCACGCAGTCCGCCGGCGTGGAGTCGACGCGGTACGCGGGGATCTCAGGCGCGTAGGGGAGAGTGGCCGGCAGGATCTCCACCGGGCGGGTGAAGACTACGGCCTGGCTGGTGCCGCTCTGCTGGGTCTTGGGCGCGCAGACGAAGACCTCGCCGAGCGTGCGGGCAAACTCGACCAGGACCTGCAGGCCTTCCGCCTCGATTCCGTCGTCATTGGTAATCAGGATTCTCATAACCAGCCCTCGTGTGTTTCTTTGTATTCGCGGAGCGCCTCGTCGGCATCCCGAAGGAGCGCTTCGTATTCCTCCCTGCTGTAGCAGGTCGCGCCGCTCGCGCAGGCGTGGCCGCCGCCGTGATAGCGGTTCGCCAGCCCGTCCACGGTGGTGAAGCGGGAGCGAAGCCGGACCCGGACGGTGCCGTCGGGATATTCGATGAAGGCGAGCCAGATGAGGCTGCCCTTCACGTTGTCGATGAAGGAGACGCAGTTGCTGGCCTGCTCGGTGGTGAGGCCGAGCTCCGCCTGCGTCGCGGCGTCCAGATACAGGTAAGCGACGCCGTGCTCAGTGAAGCGGACGTTCGCGAGGCCCCAGGCGTGGAAGGCGAGCTCGCTCTGCTCGACCAGCGAGAGATGCGCGAAAATCGTTTCGGTGTCGATCCCGCGGTCCAGGAGGACCGCCGCCATCCGCAGGGTCTCGCCGCCGGTCTCCTTGGTCTTGAAGCGGAGCGAATCGGTGCACATGCCGGTGTAGAGGCAGGCAGCCGCCTCTTCGGTGAGCACCAGCCGGTCGCGGAAGCTGTTGTAGAAATCGGCGATCATCTCGCAGCAGGAGGAACGGTCCTCCTCGACCCAGCTGAGGTCGCCGTAGGGCTCCACGTCGATGTGGTGGTCGATCTTGACGAGCTCCCGGCAGAGACCCGCGCGGCTGTTGGAGATTCGCTTTTCAGTGGCGGTGTCGGTGACGATGCCGAGGGCTCCCTCGTAAAAGCTCTCCGGCACCTCGTCGTCGCTGCCCAGGAAGGATACGTAGTCGGATACGTCCTCGTTCGCGGCCACGATCTGCTTGTCCGGGAAGCTGGCGCGCAGCAGCGCCCGAAGGCCCAGGCAGCTGCCGTAGGCGTCCCCGTCGGGACGCTGGTGCCGCATGATCACGATGCGGTCGTACTGCTCGATTTTCTCGAGGATCTTCTGCTTGATTTCTTCGTTCATGAGGGCAGGGCCCTTCCTTTCTTATTTCAGCATTTCGTCCAGGTCCGCGAGCATCGCCATCGCGGTCTCCCGGTCCGGCACGTGGGCGCCGCTGGCCTTCTGGTGGCCGCCGCCCCCGTATTTCACGGCGATCGGGTTGATGTTATGGAGGCTGGAGCGGAGCTCGCAGTCCACGCCGTCCGCGACCTCGGTGAAGTTCACCCAGATGGGGATGCCGGCGAGATCCGACATGGTGCCGACCATCCCGCGGGAGACGGCCGCTGGCTCGAGCCCTGACTCGCGCACCTGCTCCAGCGTGTTGTAAAGCCAGGCGACGCGGTGCTCGGTCACGGCGATCCGCGCGATGAAGGAGGAGCGGAGCTTGAGATTTTCCAGCGTGTCGCTGTATAGCTTCGAGTAAAGGGCGGTGAGGTCGATCGGCTGCTCCATCAGCCAGGAGGCCAGCATGAAGGTGCGGGACGAGGTGGCGTCGTAGCGGAAACGGCCCGAATCGGTGCACATGCCCATGTAGATGGCCGTGGCGGCGGGCAGCGTGAGCTTCCAGCCGGCCTCGCGGGCGAGCAGGGCGATCATGCCCGCGCAGCTCTCGAAGGAACTGTCGACGACCTCCAGGCCGCAGAGCTTTCCGCAGAACAGGTGATGATCGATGCGGAGCGTCGACGCGGCGTTCCGGTAGCGCAGGTCGCTGATCAGGTGCTCCGCGGCGCTGTCGAGCACGACGGCAAGGGCGCCCTCCCAGGCGGCATCCTCCGGCTCATCCATCGCGGAGTTCTCCAGGAAGGAGAAACGCCCGGCGGGATCGCCGACGACGAGGATCTCCTTATCGGGAAAGTTCGCCCGGAGCAGTTCCCGAAGCCCAAGCTGGCTGCCGATGGCGTCGCCGTCGGGATGGCTGTGGCGGTGGAGGATGATGCGGGGTGCGGCCTCGAGGGCCCGGATCGCTTCTTCGAACATAGGCTTGCCTTTCAGGGGGAATCAGTCGAAATAGCCGATGTAATTGACCTCGTAGCGGCTGCCCGGGAAGAGGTAGCGGTAGAGGTCGACGAAATAGTCGTCGGTCATGCTGGCGATGTAGTCGACCACCAGCTGGTTGGGCTCGGTCTCGCTGTAGGGAATCTCGCGGCGGTAGTTCATGTTCTCGATGTACTGCACGTGATGGGTCCAGACGGGCGAGGAGGTATCGTGAGCCTTCAGGTCCGCGAGCATTTTCTCGTAGATCTGGGTCATCATGGGCTCCAGATCCTCGAGGAGCGCCCGGTGCAGACGGTCCTCGTAGATCCGCTCGTAGTTGTCGTTGATGGCAGTCTTGAGATCCCGGAACAGCTCCTCGTCGATGCGCAGATAGGGCTTGCCGTAGCTGTTTTCGATGATGCTGATCTCCAGGTTGTTGATGATCTCGGGCGTCTTCATGCCGAGGGCGGTCTCGCCGAAGGAGCTTTCCGCGAGCATCTTCGCGGTGCGCTCCGCGTCCTGACGGTCCTTGCCCAGATAGGCGATGACGTCGGCGAAGCGGACCACGCAGGCCTCCATCGTGCTGGCCTTCATGAAGCTGTGCTTGTCGAGGTTGCAGTCCTCGATGATGCGGTCGAACTCGGCGAAGCTTTCGAGCGGGAAGGGGGCGACCTCGGGCACCAGCTTCTCGCCGTTGTGGGCGGCGATGCCGTTCAGGGTCTGCAGCGTCAGGTTGAACGGGAAGATTTCGTCCAGCACCCGCACGGAGTGGATATTGTGGCTGAAATGCCGGCCGGCGTGCTCCGCGAAGAGTTTGTCCAGATACTTCTCGCCGGTGTGGCCGAAGGGCGTGTGGCCGATGTCGTGGCCCAGGGAGATCGCCTCGATCAGCTCGGTGTTCAGGTTCAGCGCTGCGCCGATGGCCCGGGCGATGTGCGAGACGAACTGCACGTGGAGCGAGCGGCGGGTGACGTCATCGTTGCGGTACAGGGAGAAAACCTGCGTCTTGTCCGCGTAGCGGCTGTAGAAGGGGCAGTAGAGGATCTTGTCCGTATCACGCACGAAGGCGGGCCGGATCACGGTGGTCCGGTCCGAGGGATCGTCGAAGCGGCGGATCGCCGCGGTGTCCGGGCAGTCCAGCCGGAGGAAGCTTCCGTCCGCGCGCTCCCGGGTGATGCGTTCCGTCAAGGCTTCTGACAGAGTTGCTTTCGCCATGGTTTTTCTCCTGTTATTTGGATATACGTGTTGTTAGTATACCACCGATCCGCGCGCTTGTCATCTTTTGTTTTTCCGGCCATTCTATAATTCCGCTTGCAAAATCGCCGCGGACGCGGTAGAATGTTAAATAAATAACGAGCGTGTTTTGCCCGGGGCGAGTCGGTCCGGGAGCTTGTCAGTGTAACGCGGCCAGGCGGGGCAGTCCCGTCCGGCCTATCATACGTGAAAGGAAAAGCATATGAAAAAGTATGACGTCGTCATTGTCGGCGCCGGGAACGGAGGTCTTTCCGCCGCGGCGTATCTGGCAAAGGCCGGCAAGAAGGTGCTGGTGCTCGAAAAGCACAACCTTCCCGGCGGCTGCGCTACGAGCTTCGTGCGCGGCAGATTCGAGTTCGAGGCCACCCTGCACGAGATGTGTCAGGTAGGCGAGGGGGAGAAGGCGGGCGCCGTCCGCAAGCTCCTCGACGAGGAATACGGTCTGGACATCGACTGGGTCCCGGTCAACGAGGCCTTCCGTTCGATCAGCACCGATCCTGAAAACGGTTACGACGTGGCGCTGCCCGACGGCGTCGCGGCCTTCATCGACGGGATGGAGGAGGCCGTGCCCGGCTGCCGCGAGAGCATCACCACGGTGCTGGAGCTCGGCCGCATGCTGGTGGACGGCGTCGACTGGCTGGCCAGCTACAACAACGAGCCCGAGGGTCTGGAAAAGGTCGCGATGCTGCTCAAGTGGGCGGATCTGATGAAGACCGTGCCCATGACCACCGACGACATGCTGCGCCGCATCGGCGTGCCCGACAAGGCCCGTGAGATCTTCGAGTCCTACTGGGATTACGTCTGCGCGGATTCTCAGCACATGAGCTTCGCGGTCTACGCCTTCATGACCTACAGCTATCTGTACCGCAAGCCCTGGATCTGCAAGAACCGCAGCCACGAGATCTCCATGGCCTTCGATACCGCCATCCGCAAAATGGGCGGCGATATCTGGTACAACAGCGAGGTCGCGAAGATCGACGTGCAGAAGGGCGCCGTGAAGGGCGTCGAGCTCACGGACGGCACCTACATCCCTTGCGAATGGGTGATCTCCAACCTGATGCCCCACGTGGTCTTCGACCGCATGATGGATCCCGCCGAGGTTCCCGAGCGGGAAAAGAAGCTGATGAACGCCCGCAAGATCGCCAGCGCCTGCTGCACCGTCTACCTGGCGCTCGACATCCCCTACGAGGAGCTGGGCTTCAAGGCCTACGACACCTTCCTGCGCTCCACCGGCGACAACCACGTCCAGTACGAGACCAGCAAGAAGCTGTCCACCCATAACGAAAACTGCGTCACCATCATCAACGAGGCCATTCCCGACTGCACGCCCGAAGGCACCTGCTTCGTGCAGTTCGCCCGCTTCTTCGCGGATGACGCCTGGACCGAGGACGTGGCGAACGAGGAGAACTACTTCAAGGTGAAGGAAGCGTTCGCCGACCAGACCATCAAGCAGTTCGAGGACTACATCGGCCGGCCGATCCGCGATCACATCGAAGAGATCGTGATCTCCACCCCCGTCACCTGGGCGCGCTATCTGGGCACTCCCTACGGCGACGTCTACGGCTACGAGCCGCGCACCTGGGACGGCATGTTCCCCCGCGTGCAGAGCGGCCACAAGCTGGACTACACCATCCACGGCCTGCGCTTCTGCGGCGGCCACGGCACTCAGATGGACGGCTATTCCCAGGCCTACCTGTCCGGCCGGGAGCAGGCGCGCTACATGCTGCTCGACATGAAGAAGGAGGGCAAGTAAGATGGCAAAATACAATTATGACAAGAAGGCCCTGAAGGGTCTGGGCGTCGGTCCCTTCCTGAACGAGGTCAAGCTCCGCGAGAAGATGATCGCCGAGGCGGACGCCTCGCTGCCTACCTCCGTTTACAACGCCAACATCCTGGGCAGGAAGCTGCATCCCGTGGCCCAGTTCGTGGTGATCTCCGCGGTGGAGGAACTTGCGGGCGCGAAGAAGTTCACCTTCGTGCCGGATCCTGAGCGCGGCACCGAGGAGCTCGCCTATTTCCGCGCGGGCCAGTACATCAGCGTGGCGCTCGACATCGACGGCGCGAAGCTGAACAAGCCCTACACGCTCTGCTCCGACCCGAAGAACGCGCTGGGCGCGGAGAACAATTTCTACCAGATCACCGTGAAGGAAAGCCCCTCCGGCTACGCCTCCGATTTCATCCTGAAGAACTGGAAAAAGGGCGATAAGCTCACCGTTTCCGGTCCTCTCGGCGAGTTCTATTACGTCGGTCTGCGCGACGCGAAGCAGGTCGTCGCTCTGGCGGGCGGCAGCGGCATCACGCCCTTCCTGTCCATGGCGAACGCCATCGCGGACGGCATCGAGGACTTCGGCCTGACCATCCTCTACGGCAGCCGCACCCGTGAGCAGATCCTCCTCGGCAAGGAGCTGGAGGAGGCCGCGGCCCGCTCGAACGGCAAGGTCCGGATCGTGAACGTCCTCTCCGACGAGGAGACCGAGGGCTTCGAGCACGGCTTCATCGACGCCGCGCTGATCGAGAAGTACGCCCCGGCGGACGACTATTCGATCTTCGTCTGCGGCCCCAAGGCGATGTACGCCTTCGCCGAGGGCGAGATCGCGAAGCTGGGTCTGCCGAAGCGCCGCGTACGCTTCGAGCTCTCCGGCGAGTACGGCAGCCCCCTGCAGGATCCCGCCTACCCCGCGGAGATGGCCGGCAAGGAATTCGCCGTCAAGGTCTGGGTCCGCGGCGAGCTGACCGAGACCGTCTGCCGCTCCGAGCAGACGCTCCTGTGCGCCATCGAGAGCGCCGGCATCCGCGTGCCCTCTGACTGCCGCTCCGGTCAGTGCGGCTGGTGCCATTCCCGCCTGATCGCGGGCGAGGTCTTCGTGCCCGAAAAGGCCGACGGCCGCCGTCTCGCCGACAAGAAGTTCGGCTGGGTGCACCCCTGCGCCACCTACCCGCTCTCCGACGTGGAGATCGAGGTCTTCCCGCTGGCCGAGAAGTAAAGCATGCAAGCAAAAAGGGCTGTTCCGCGAAGGAGCAGCCCTTTTTTCATAAGGGATCAGATGCTGACCAGCAGCAGGCCGACCAGGGTGCCGACCAGGGCCATTGCGCCGGGGGCCTTGGACTTCCACATCAGGAAGGCCTCGGGGAGCAGCTCGCCGAAGACGACGTAGATCATCGCGCCGCCGGCGAAGCTGAGGGAGAGGGACAGCCAGACCGGGCTCAGAAGGCCCAGGGAGTAGCCAACCATCGCGCCGAGCACGGTGGGAAGGCCGGAGAGCGCCGTGACGGCCACGGCCCGCAGCTTGCTCATGCCGCCGCTGATCAGAGGCACCGAGACGGACATGCCCTCGGGAATGTTGTGCAGGCCGATCACGATGGCGATGATGAAGCCCGCGCCGCCGACGAGCCGGCCGTCATCGCCGGAGTAGGAGGCGCCGATGACCATGCCCTCAGGGACGTTATGCAGGGCGATGGCGAAGGCCATCACGATGCCGGCTATGAACAGCTCGAGCTTGCTGTCCGCCTTCCGGGTGTGCATCTCGAGGTGATCGGAGTGGATCAGCTCGTCCAGCGCGTCGGCCGTGGCGGGATGGTCCGCGTCGATGTGGGCCAGCTCGGGATTTGTTTTCCGGTCGATCAGGTAGTTCAGCAGATAGACGACGCCGAAGCCCAGCGCGATCCCGCCGATGACCAGCAGGAGAGGAACGTCCGCTTCGGCGCCCTCGGGCTTCATGGCGCCGGGAATCAGGTCGAAGCAGACGACCGCGAGCATGACGCCGCCGGCAAAGGAAAGCAGCAGACTGACCGCTTTGGAGGAGTCCTTGCGGAGCACCGCGCCGATCAGACCTCCGATGCCCGTGCCGCCGACACCCGCGATCAGGGTGATGATGACGACCCACCAGAATGTACTCATAATAACCTCCGTTCTCCGGTCCGGGACCGGAACCGTCCCCGCGGACGGAAACCGACTCATGTCGGGTATTTTTCTTGACCGTCGGATAGGTTAGCATATGCTAACTCGAAAGTCAAGGGCTTTTCGCGGGAACTTGCGGGTGTCCGGTTTTTTTGTTATAATAAGCAGCGTGATACATACTCCTGAAACGGAAAACACGCCGGTCGAGCCGGACCGGCTGCAATAAGGAGGGCAACATGCTCGAGCAAGCCATCGAATTCGCCGTGAAGGCCCACGCCGGCACCTGCCGCAAGGGCTCCGACGTTCCGTACATCGTCCATCCCGTCGAGGTAATGAAGATCGTCGCCACGCTGACCCGGGACGAGGAGGTGCGGGCGGCCGCCGTGCTGCACGACACCATCGAGGACACCGAGGTCACCTTCGCGGAGCTGGAGCAGAGCTTCGGCAGCCGCGTGGCCCGGCTCGTCGCCAGCGAGAGCGAGGACAAGCGGCGGGGACTGCCTGCCACCGAGACCTGGACCGTCCGCAAGCAGGAGACCATGGCGCACCTGGAGCGGGCCGCCTGGGACACCCGCGCGATCTGCCTGGGCGACAAGCTGGCCAATCTCCGCGACATGGTCCGCGATTACCGTGCCGTCGGCGCAGCCCTCTGGGAGCGCTTCAACGCGCCGACCGTCTTCGGCGGAGAAGAGCTCGGGATCGAGGGCAAGCGAAAAAACATCGGCTGGTACTACCTGAGCATCGCGGAGATTCTCCGCGAGGACTTCGGCGAGACGCCCGTCTGGCAGGAATACCGCGCGCTGGCCGCGGAGCTCTTCGAGTGAGCGGACGAGTGAACGACGGCGGACCGTCCGGAGGGGCGGATTCGGCCGTCCGGAGGGGCGGACCCGGCCGGGAAAACCGGCACCATACACCTCGCCCGGAAAAGCGACGCCGTACACCCTTTTCAGCAGCAAAATTGAGCCGGACTCCTTCGGGAGCCCGGCTTTTTTGGCGTTTTTTTGCGGCACAGATGCTGCGTAGTATAAAAGGGAGCAAGCAATGTCTTTTGGCGCGGTTTTCCTCCCATTTTTTCGCGCGAAAGGAGGAAAACCCTTTTTTGAGAGGAGATTTACTCCCTTTTCAGCGGAAAAAGGGAGCAAATGGAAGTGTTTTTATGAGTTTTGCTCCCACTTGTGGACAAAAAGGGAGGGAAACGAGCATTTCAAGGGTGTGATACTCCCGCGGGACCACCGTCCCGCCGCGTCGCGCCGATCGGGCCGTCCGTCCCTTACATCCTGTACAGATAATCCGGATTTTCCTCCAGACTGACGTTCTCCAGCGTGATCCGGTCGGCGTTCGCCACGTGGATCGGCAGCTCCGCCTTCATCGTCACGTTCCGCAGCGAGATGTCGGAGGGCCGGCACTCGGGAATGCCCTCGATGTTGATGCCGCGCTTCGCGTCCTTCACCAGGACGTTCTCGGCGTGGATGTTCCGGATGACGGGGAAGTTGCGGGCGTCCAGCTCGCCGGAGGCATATTTCAGTGTGACCTCGAAGCCGACCACGTCAGCGTTCTCGATGACGATGTTCTCGTACCAGAGGTCCTCGATGAAGCCGCCGCGCTCGGGCGTGCTCTTCGACCAGATCGCGCAGCAGATGTCCTTCATCCAGATGTCGTGGCAGTAGAGATTGCGGATGCCGCCGCTCATTTCGGAGCCCATCGTGATGCCGCCGATGCCGCGCAGGAAGCGGCAGTTGCGGACCTCCACATTCTGGCAGACGCGGCCCGCCGCGCGCCCGTCCGCGTTCTTGCCGGACTTCATGCAGACGCAGTCGTCGCCGCAGTAGATTTCGCAGTCCTCGACCAGGCAGGTGTCGCAGCCGTCCAGGTTGACGCCGTCTGTGTTGGGGGAGTGGTGGAAGCGGTCGGCCATCGGGTTGTCGATGCGGATGCCGCGGACCGTCACCTGGCGGCACCAGGTGGGATGCACGGTCCACATGGGGCTGTCCTTGAAGGTGACGCCCTGGATCAGGACGCGCTCGCAGTCCACGAATTCGAGGAAGCAGGGACGGATGCCGTCGGTCCAGGAGTAGTAGACGCGGGCCTCGGGCGCCTCGCCAGCCTCGGCGGAGGCCAGCATCGCCTTGCTGCCGGCGTGGTAGTTGACCATGTCCCACCAGGCGTCGCCCTGGCCGTCCAGAAGGCCCTCGCCGGTGACCGCGATGTCGTGGCAGCCCTGGGCGTGCAGCATGGCGCTGGGCCGGTAGCAGCGGATGCCCTCGTAGACACCCAGCACGGGAGGAAGATAGTCGCCGAGCTCGCGGGAGAAGCGGATGACGGCGTCCTTTTCGAGACGGATCTCGAGACCGCTCACGAATTCGATCGGGCCGAGCGCGTACACGCCCGCGGGGAAGACGACGGCGCCGCCCTCCGGACCGAGAGCCGCGACCGCGGCCGCGAGAGCCGCGTCCGAACGGGTCTCGCCGCTTCTGTCCGCGCCGAAGGCGGTCAC
>JAZUHB010000099.1:0-2568 GCA_045641505.1 Bianqueaceae bacterium
ATTGCGCCGCAGGCGCGCGTTATTCCCGCAAAAAAACGGAAGCCCCTGGCTTCCGGTTTTTTCGGCCGTTATTCTTTATTTAAATTTCACCTTCGCGTCCGAGAACTCCCGGATGCGCTGCTCGTAGGCAGCCATCGCCGCCTCGCGGGCCGCCGCGGAGGCCTCGCCGCCCGCCTGACGGATCAGGTACTCGGTAAACAGCGGGTTGGTCGGCAGGATCGGGCCCAGCAGCTGGGTGCCGAAGAAATTGTTGCGGTGCATGCCTTCCAGGTTGCTCTTCGGATTGATGCCGATACCGCGCTTCACCTTCAGGAAGGGGAACTTCTTGTTGTTGCCGTGGATCATGCCGAACTGGGAACGGAAGCCGGTGATGGTCAGGTTCCCGAAGGTGCCGAGCACCTTGCCGTTGTAGCGCTTGAACCAGTCCGTGCGGACGATCAGATCGAAAATGCCGAGGGCGGGCACGGTCATCTTCTCGGTGACGTACTCGATTTCCTTGGTGAAGACCTCGCAGGCGTTGCCGGTCATCAGGAACACCACGTTGTCGTCGATCAGCTCCTCGATGCGGGCCTTGTAGGGCATCAGCTCCTCGATGACGCGGCGCTGGGTGCTCTCGCTCATGGCGCCCATCAGGACGATGTCGGGACGGTGCTCCACGAAGTAGGGCGTCTCCTTCATCGAGGTATAGATGAATCTGGCCGAGGGCAGCGTCTGCTGCAGGTAGACCGCGTTCTGCGCGTCGCCGTACAGGTTGCAGACCTCGTTGTACAGGACTTCGACTGTCATGCTGTGATTTCTCCCGATGTTTTCCGCTTTGGCCGCGAGCCGCTTCTGCACGATCATCGCCTGGTCGACCAGGTAGTTGTCGTAGAGGACGTAGATGCTGCGGTAGGTATCGATGTCGACCAGGTCGGCGCCCTCGGCGGGGGCCGGCGCGGTCAGGATCTTATTGGGGTCGACGCCGGCCAGGATGGCGCGCTCACGCTGGTCCCAGCGGCGCTTGCCGACGAAGATGATCTTCTCGATGGAATCATCCTTCAGGGCGGATTCGTCACAGTCGTACAGCCAGCAGGTGCTCTCGGATTCCTTTTCGGTGTTGTCGAACTTGTCGTCGTTGATCACGACGAGGCACTTGCCCTTTTCGGGGTTGTCCGCCACGTAGCGGTAGGCCTGCGCGCAGGCGGAGGGGTTCTCGCCCTTCGCGAGCTGCATCGTGATGGTGATGTCGCCGCAGTGGATCACGTCGAAGCGGGACTGGACGACCTTCACGTGCTTGAAGGCCTCATGCAGGCGCTCGTCCGGGATGCCCAGGGTGGAGAGCATCGCGATGACGCCGCAGAAGTTGTAGACGTTGACGATGTTGTCGTTGACGAGCCGGAAATCGGTGGACTGACCGCCGTGGCTCACGGTGAAGCTGCCGTCCTTGCGGTCGATGGCGCTGACCGCGAAGTCGGGCTCGGGGGATTTCAGTCCGCAGCCCGGGCAGAACAGCCGGCCGATGTGCTGGTAGCGCACGTATTCGGCATGCATCGGCGCGCCGCACTCGGGGCAGTAGACCAGCTCGCGCTCGGGGCCCGCGGCGCCGTTCTCGGGCTTCTCCGCGGAGATGCCGAAGTAGGTGCGGACCGTGCTCTGCGGCGCGATGCGCGCGGTGATCAGGTCGTCCGCGTTGAGGACCAGATGGGTCTCGGCGGGGATCGCCTGATTGAGCACGTAGGTGATGAATTCGGTATGGGCGTTGCGCTTCAGGGAATCGCGCATCAGATTGTTGACGAGCAGATAATCCGGCTTGAGATAACGGTAGACGAGGATGGAGCTGCGCTCATCGACCTCGAGCACGGCCATCTTCTTTTTCGGCTTGCCGTTCATGGTGGCGTCCGCCAGAAGCGCCGTCGCGATGCCGGCCTGGATGTTGGAGCCGGTGCTGTTCGAGGTGACGTCGTAGCCGCAGTCGGTCAGGATCGAGCTCAGCATGTTGCTGGCCGTGGTCTTGCCGTTGGTGCCGGTGACGCAGATCACCGTTTCGGGCTTGGTCAGATGCCGCAGAAAATCGGGGCAGATCTTCAGAGCGATCGCGCCGGGGGTATGGCTGCCGTTCCGGCCCGCCGCCTGGATGGCCGCGCGGGCTGCCTTGGCCGCCGCCATCGCGATCCAGAAACGAAGTTTCGTTGTCTTTGCCATGTTTTTCTTCCTGCCTATGGGGATTGTCTTTCAAGTCATTTTATAGCAGCCCCCACGGAAAGTCAAGCAAATCGGCAGCGTCGGCAGAGCCCGTGAAATAAGGCGTTTTCCCGGTCCCGGCGCCCTTGACTTTTCCCGTCCGAAGCCCTATAATCACTCTTTAATAATGATAAAAAGGAGACTATTACCAATGGCTCATTTTTATGACGAACCCTGTCATACCTTCAGTGAATATCTGCTGATTCCCGGTTATTCCAGCGCGGATTGCATCCCCGCGAACGTCAGTCTCAAAACTCCTCTCGTCAAGTACCGCAAAGGCAGTGAGCCCTGCCCGCTTTCCCTGAACATTCCTCTCACCAGCGCCATCATGCAGTCCGTCTCCGGCGA
>JAZUHB010000100.1:0-25282 GCA_045641505.1 Bianqueaceae bacterium
GATTTCCCCGTACAGCCCAAGCGCCACTCTATGGAATATCTGCGCACCATTTCCCATCTGCGTCCGCGCACCAACACTTTCCAGGCAGTGTTCCGCGTCCGCTCTCTGGCTGCTTACGCCATCCACAAGTTCTTCCAGGAGCGCGATTTCGTCTACGTCCACACGCCGCTGATCACCGGCTCCGACTGCGAGGGCGCCGGCGAGATGTTCCGCGTCACCACCCTCGACATGGAGAACCTGCCCCGCACCGAGGACGGCAAGGTCGACTACAGCCAGGATTTCTTCGACAAGGAAGCCAGCCTGACCGTCAGCGGTCAGCTGAACGGCGAGACCTTTGCCTGCGCCTTCCGCAACATCTACACCTTCGGCCCCACCTTCCGCGCCGAGAACTCCAACACCCAGCGCCACGCCGCCGAGTTCTGGATGGTCGAGCCCGAGATCTGCTTCGCGGACCTCGAGGACGACATGAATCTCGAGGAAGAGATGCTGAAGTACGTCATCAACTACCTGCTCGAGAACGCGGGCGACGAGCTCGCCTTCTTCAACCATTTCGTGGACAAGGGCCTGCTGGAGCGCCTGCATCACGTGGCGGAGAGCGATTTCGCCCGCTGCTCCTACACCGAGGCCATCGAGCACCTGAAGGCCGCCGGCAGCGTCTTCGACTACATCCCCGAGTGGGGCTGCGATCTGCAGACCGAGCACGAGCGCTACCTGACCGAGAAGGTCTTCGGCCGTCCCGTGTTCGTCTACGATTACCCGAAGGAAATCAAGGCCTTCTACATGCGCCAGAACGACGACGCCAAGACCGTCGCGGCGGGGGACCTGCTGGTCCCCGGCGTCGGCGAACTCTGCGGCGGCTCCCAGCGTGAGGAGCGCCTCGACGTGCTGGAGGCCCGCATCCGCGAACTCGGCATGAAGACCGAGGACTACTGGTGGTATCTGGATCTCCGCCGCTACGGCTCCACCCATCACGCCGGCTTCGGGCTGGGCTTCGTGCGTCCGATCATGTACGTGACCGGCATGAGCAACATCCGCGACGTCATCCCCTATCCCCGCACCGTCAACAACCTGGAATTCTGATTCCGGCCAAACGAGAGCCTGCCGCCGCCCGCGGCAGGCTTTTTTCGTGCGGAAACGGCCCGGCCCCCGGCACGCCTTCTCCCCGGGGGGCGCGCCTTGCCATTATCCCGCGGACGTGGTATAATATTCATATCAGCTTCTTTCAAAGGAGACATCCCGCCCATGTATGACAATCTGAAACGCCGCATCGGGGATCGCAAGGATGGCTATCTGTTAAGACACAATTCCCCTCTCAACAAGCTGATGCCGCACATCATGCGCTACCGCTACGACGCGCTGGTGTACTATGAGTTCGACTGCGACATCACGAAGACTGAGGAGCTGCTGCGATCCCTCCGCAAGAACGGACACAAGAACCTTTCCTACACCCATCTGATCATGGCCGTCACGGCCCGTGCCTTCGCCGAGCATCCCAAGATGAACCGCTTCATCGCCGGCCGCAAGATCTACGCCCGCAACAAGCTTCTCTTCTCGCTGGCGGCCAAGACCTCGCTCTCCGAGAACGGCAAGGAGTTCCAGACCGTCACCGAGGTCGACGAGCACGATACCCTGCTCGAAATCGCGGATAAGTTCGACGAGCAGATCTCCATCATCATGAAGGATCAGGGCGAGGCGAACGGCACCGACAAGCTGCTGAACATCTTCTTCAAGCTGCCCACCTGGTTCATCGCGCTGGCGGTCGGTCTGTTCAACTCGATGAATTACCACGGCATCTTCCCGGAGGCGCTGGAAAAGGGCCTGCCCTTCTTCTCCTCCGCCTACGTCACCAATATCGGCTCCCTGGGCGGCGACGCCCTGTATCATCACCTGTACGAATTCGGCACCACCTCGGCCTTCATCGGCTTCGGCAAAAAGAAGACCGTCTACGAGACCCAGGCGGACGGCAGCGTCAAAAAGAAGCTGCTGCTCCCCTTCAAGATGGTGCTCGACGAGCGGATCGCGGAGGGCTTCGATTTCATCGCCGCGATGCGCACCTTCACCTATTACGTGGAAAACGCCGACAAGCTTCTGGAAAGAGGCACTGTCGACCTGGCCGACCCCGACATCTGAGAACAAGGAGGAAATCCGCATGAAATGCTCCAACTGCTATGGCCCTCTCGACGAGACCGATTGCTACTGCCCTACCTGCGGCAAGAAGAATCCCCTCGTCACGCCTGACGCGCACGCCAAGGTCCTGTTCCACCTGCACTTCGACGAGGATATCGATGTGCAGCCCGCGGATATTCCCCAGTTCACCACGAAAGACACCGCCTACCCGACCGTTTCCTCCGGCAGCGCGGCGGCCTACTCCACGCCGCTGAACGCGCAGAAGAGCACCGGAACGGCCTCCTACTCTGCCACGACCCGTCCGCTCGGGACCGCCACTCCGGCTGCTCAGACTTCGCAGAATAAGAGCAAGGGCTGCTCCACCGCCTTCGTCGTGATCTTCATCATCGTCTGGGTTTTCGTCGCCATCATGAGCGCCATCGACTGATCAGGAGGACACCATGGACCGACGCGATAAGATCAATTACTATCTGGACCTGGCTGAGGTCGTCGCCCAGCGCGGCACCTGCCTGCGCCGCCGCTACGGCGCGGTCATCGTGCAGAACGATTCGGTGGTCTCCACCGGATACGCCGGCGCGCCCCGCGGCCGGGCCAACTGCTCCGACCTGGGCTACTGCATGCGCAGCAAGCTGAACATCCCCCGCGGCGAGCGCTACGAGATGTGCCGCAGCGTCCATGCCGAGGCCAACGCGATCATCTGCGCCTCCCGCGAGCAGATGCTGGGCGCCACCCTCTACCTCTGCGGCGTCGAGGTCGAGACCGGCGGCTACGTCGCCAACAGCACCAGCTGCGCGATGTGCAAGCGCATGATCATCAACGCCGGCATCGCCAAGGTCGTCGTCCGCGACACGAAGGACGAGTACCGCAGCTTCGACGTGCAGGAATGGATCGACAACGACGATTCCCTGCTGGGCACCTTCGGCTACTGAGCTGAGCCCGGCCCGCCGCGGCAGGCGCACGGCCAACATTCAGACACAAAAAAACGGTTCCCGTTCATCGGGAACCGTTTTCTTTTGTTGAGTTCAGGGCGGGAACGCTTATTTCGCCAGCGCTTCCCTGATGGCATCGCGGAGGATGCCGAGGCCCTCCAGCAGGGTCTCGTCGTCGATGGTCAGCGGCGGCATGATCTTCAGGGCGCAGTCCTTGCGGCCGGCGCTCTCGATGATCAGCTGCTTGGAGAAGGCGATCTTGCGGACGCGGGCGCAGAGCTCCTCATCGGGATGCGCGCCGAAATCCACCGCCTGGATCAGGCCGAGGCCGTGATTGGTGATGCGGCTGTCGAGGGGCGCGATCTCACGCGCGAAGAACTCCTCGACGATCTTGCCCTTGCGGCGGGTCTCCGCCTCCACGTTGGCGTCGAGCATGTACTCGAGGCCGGCCTTGCTGGCCACGATGGCAAGCTGGTTGCCGCGGAAGGTGCCGTTATGCTCGGCGGGCAGCCACAGATCGTATTCGGGCTTGAAGAAGGTCAGCGCGAAGGGGATGCCGTAGCCGCCGATGGACTTGCTCATCACGAACATGTCGGGCTGAATGCCGGCACGCTCGAAGGAGAAGAAGGTACCCGTGCGGGCGCAGCCCACCTGGATATCGTCGACGATCAGCAGGATGTCGTTCTTATGGCAGAACTCCTCGACCTGCTTCAGGAACTCGACGCTGAACACATGCACGCCGCCCTCAGCCTGCACGGTCTCCATCACGAGGGCCGCGGGCTTCTCGACGCCGGAATGATCGTCATCCAGCAGAGTCTGCATGTAGGCGATGACGTCCAGGCCGGGGAACATGTAGGGGGCGGGAATATGGGTCACGTGCTCCAGCGGAACGCCGGCGCCGTGGCGGCTCTTGGTATCGGTGGTGAGGGCCAGCGCACCCAGGGTCATGCCGTGGAAGGCGCCCATGAAGGCCCAGATCTCGCTGCGCTGCTTGACCTTGCGGGCCAGCTTCAGCGCGGCTTCCATCGCGTTGGTGCCGGTGGGGCCGGGGAACTGCACCTTGTAGTTCAGGCCGCGGGGCTTGAGGATGCGGTTCTGCAGGGTCTCGAGCAGCTCGCGCTTGGCGGCGGTGTACATATCCAGGGAGTGGATCACGCCGTCGTTCATCAGGTAATCGACGATCTTGCCCTTGATGTAATCGTTATTGTGGCCGTAGTTCTCCGCGCCGGCGCCGCAGAAGAAATCGATGTAGCGACGGCCTTCCTCGTCATAGAAGAAGGGACCCTTGGCTTTGACGAACACGGTGGGGAAAGAACGGCAGTAGGAACGTACTTCAGATTCGAAAGACTCGAAGATCTCAGTATTCATTAAGAATGGCTCCTTCAAAAATATCTATGCCATTATACTCTACAGACCGCTGAAAAACAACTGTTTTTTTTACGTGCAACCGGACGTCTCTCTGCCGCGCCGGACGCCCCCCGGACGGAAAAAGCGTTCCTCTTTACTTGACTAATGCGCTGATGCATACTATAATAATGCCAATAAATACTCATTCAGGAGGATCTTTACCCATGGGCAAGTTCATCATCAGCACCGCGAAGAACGGCTATAAGTTCAATCTGAAGGCCACCAACGGCGAAGTCATCGCCAACTCCGAGGTCTACACCACCATGAAGGCCTGCAAGAACGGTGTCGCCAGCGTCGCCAAGAACGCTCCGATCGCCAACATCGAAAACCAGACCGAGGAAGGCTTCGCCGCCGCGAAGTGCCCCAAGTTCGAGATCTACAAGGACAAGGCCGGCGAATTCCGTTTCCGTCTGAAGGCCACCAACGGCCAGATCATCGCCACCGGCGAGGGCTACAAGAGCAAGGATGCCGTGAAGAACGGTGTTGCCAGCGTTGCCAAGAACGCCGCCGACGCGCAGATCATCGTCGAGGAATAATCCGAAAGCCGAAAAGAGCGTCTCGCAGGAGACGCTCTTTTTTCATGGAAAAGCCTCCGGGGTGCCGGAGGCTTTGTTGTCGTTCAGACCTTTTCGATCTCATACAGGGAGCCGAAGGCGTCGCGGCGGATCAGCCGGAACAGGACCGCGCCGATGATCGCGCAAAGTCCCGTGAGCAGTCCGCCCGCCAGCGCGTCCGTCGGGAACGCGCGGCCGCTGATCACGGCGAGCACCTGGATGAACACCGTGTACACGTAGCTCAGCACGGCCAGAGCGTTCCGCCAGCTGCGGTGCGTGCCGTCCAGCAGGTAGCTCGAGATCGTGGAGAGCCCCGCGACCGCCACTGTCGTCGCCGGGAAGGAACCCAGCGGGAGGCTGTCCTGCGCGAGCTGCCGGAGCAGCTCCGACTCAGACGGCTGATACCAGGGAGTGTAATACTCGAACGAACCGACCGAGACCATCACGGAAAGGGAAACACGCTGCCAGAAATAGCTGATGACCACACCGGCGAGCAGGCAGAAATAGAAGGTAAGAAGCCCTGTCATGGCCCGGGAGGCCTGGCGGCTGCGGGCACTGTGCTCGCTCTCCTTCGCCAGCCGGATCGCACCGGCGATGGCGAAGACCTCGACCACGAACAGCATGACCCAGCCGACCGAATCGTTCACCATGCCGAAATAGCGCATCACGGTCCAGAACGCGTAGACCGGAATGCCGATCGCGCTGAGGAAGCCGACAATCATATAGATCACCGGGGATTTCGCCGGGCCCTTGCCGAGCAGACGGTCGATGAACGCGTACGCCGTGAGCTGCATGGAGAAGACCCAGGCGCAGACCACCGCGGGGATCATCGACAGGCGGAGCACCCAGTCCATCCAGCGCTCGTAATGATAGACCGACTGGGCGAACTCCAGGTCGATCTGCGTGAAGCCCGCCATCAGGATGCCCGCGCAGAGGATGACGAGGATCAGGTAGAACCATTCCCGTTTGTTGATCATGACGGGCCTCCCTTCTTCGGTTTCAGGGCAAAGCCCTGTTATTTTCGGATCAGCGCCAGGATCTCGCCCACGAAATAGAGCGAGCCGGCACAGACGCGGAGCGCGTCCTCATAACCGTAGGCCAGATCCAGCGCGTGCTTCGTGTCGCAGGCGCAGAGGATCGGGACATCGTTTCGGAAAGTATACCACAGCTGTTCCGCTTCTGCAAAGGGGATCGCGTGACTTTCCGCGGCGAGCGGCGCGAAGATGACCCGCCGGATCTGCGGGCAGCCGCCGAGCTCCGAGAGCACGCCGGCCACGTCCTTCTTGGCCAGCGCGGAGAACACCAGCGTGACGGGGCGGCCGAGGCCTTCGAGATAGTCCGCGAGCCGGCGCGCCGCGTCGGGATTGTGGGCGCCGTCCAGCAGGAACTTCCGTCCCCGGTAGTCGGCGTACTGCATGCGGCCGGGCCAGCGGACGCTCGCGAGGCCCTCCCGGACCGTGCGCCGGTCCGCGATCACGCCCTGCCGGAGGAGCTCCTCCGCGGCGCACAGGACCGTCGCCAGGTTGTCCTTCTGGAAATCGCCGGACAGGGGGCAGTACAGGCCGCCGTAGCGGAAGCCTTCGCCCGCGGCGTTCAGCCGGAGACCGTTTTCGTCGTTGCCGAGGATCTTCTCCGTGACACGGCCCGCGTAGATGAAGGGCGCGTCCAGCTCCTCCGCCTTCGCCCGGATCACCGAGATGACGGAGGGCAGATTCTTCCCGAGCACGACGGGGACGCCGCGCTTGACGATGCCGGCCTTCTCCCCGGCGATCTCCTCCACCGTGGAGCCCAGCACCTTCGTGTGGTCCAGGCTGATCGAGGCGATCAGGCAGAGATCCGGCTTCGGCAGGATGTTCGTGGAATCGAGGCGGCCGCCCATGCCGGTCTCGAGCACCACCCAGTCGACCTGCTCCTCGGCGAACCAGAGGAAGCCGATCGCGGTCAGGAGCTCGAAGAAGGTCGGGTGATTCTCCCCGCCGTTCTGCATGGCCTCCGCTTCCGCGCGCACCTTCCGCGCCAGCTCCAGGAACTTCTCCCGGGGGATGTCGGCGCCGTTCACGCTCATGCGCTCGGTGTAGTCCACCAGATGCGGCGACACGTAGCGGCCGACCTTGTACCCGGCGCATTCCAGGATGCGGGCGAGCATCGCGCAGCAGGAGCCCTTGCCGTTGGTGCCCGCCACGTGGATCACGTGATAGCGATGCTGAGGGTCGCCGAAGCGGCCCATCAGCTTTTTGATATTCTCGAGACCGTCCTTCTTGCTGTACTTCGGGACGCCCTCGATCCAGGATATGACTTCTTCGTAAGTCTGCACGTTGCTTGCTTCCTTTACTTACTTACCCAGGCCCTCGAGACTCTTCTCGACCTCAGCCATCTGAGCCTGAAGTTTTTCGAGCTTGGCGCGCTCCGCCGCGACGACCGCCTCAGGCGCCTTGGACGTGAAGCCCTCGTTGGCGAGCTTCCCGGCGGTGCGGGCGATGTCGGAGGCCAGACGCTCCTTCTCCTTGGCGAGACGCTCGCGCTCCTTGCCCAGGTCCACGAGCTCCTCCAGCGGGATGCAGACCGCCGCGCCGGAGATCGGGATGGACACCGCGTTGTCGGAGAGACCGCTGCGGTCACGCTTCACGATGACCTCGGTGGCGAAGGCCAGAGGCGCCAGGAAGGAGGCGCCGCGGCCGAAGATGTCGGCCACCTTGTCGTCCCCGGTCACCACGTAGACCTCGGTCTTCTGCTTGGGCGACACGTTCATCTGCGTGCGGGTGTTGCGGATGCCGCGGATGGCGTCCTTGAGCAGCTCCACCTCTTCCTCCTCCACGGGGAAGTTCAGCTCCTCGCGGTACTCGGGCCAGGCGGCGTACATGATGGTCTCCTCCTCCGGGCAGAAGTAGGAATAGATCTCCTCGGAGATGAAGGGCATGTAGGGATGCAGGAGCTTGAGCACGGTGGTCATCACCTCGCGGAGCGTCCAGAGGGCGGCGAGGCGGCTCTCCTGCTGCTCGGGGGTGTCCTTGCTGTACAGGCGGGATTTCACCATCTCGATGTACCAGTCGCAGAACTCCTCCCAGGCGAAGTCCACCAGGTTGGCGCTGGCGATGCCCAGCTCGTACTTGTCCATGTTGTCGGTGATTTCCTTCACCGCCTTGTTGCACTTGGACAGGATCCAGCGGTCGGCCGCGGTGAGCTCGGCGGGATCCATCGTCTTCGGCAGCTTCGCCGCGGTCTCGTCGTCGAGGTTCATCAGGATGAAGCGGCTGGCGTTCCAGATCTTGTTGGCGAAGTTGCGGGCGTCCTCCACGCGCTCCCAGTAGAAGCGCATGTCGTTGCCGGGCGCGTTGCCGGTGACCAGCATCAGACGCAGCGCGTCCGCGCCGTACTTGTCGATGACCTCCAGCGGATCGATGCCGTTGCCGAGGGACTTGCTCATCTTGCGGCCCTGCGCGTCGCGCACCAGACCGTGGATCAGCACGTCCTTGAAGGGCACGGTGCCGGTCTGCTCGAGCGCGGAGAACACCATGCGGACCACCCAGAAGGTGATGATGTCGTAGCCGGTCACCAGCACGCTCGTGGGATAGAAGTAGTCGAGCTCCGGCGTCTTTTCGGGCCAGCCCAGCGTGGAGAAGGGCCACAGGGCGCTGGAGAACCAGGTGTCCAGGGTGTCCTCGTCCTGGCTCCAGTGCGTGCAGCCGCACTTCGGGCAGGGACCGGTCGGCGCGCTCTTCGCGACGATCATCTCGCCGCACTGATCGCAGTAATAGGCGGGGATCCGGTGGCCCCACCAGAGCTGACGGGAGATGCACCAGTCGCGGATGTTCTCAAGCCAGTACAGATAGTTGTGAGTGAAGCGCTCGGGCACGAAGTTGAGGTCACCGGTCTTCACCGCCTCGATGGCGGGCTCGGCGAGCTTCTTCATCGCCACGAACCACTGGGGCTTGACCATGGGCTCGACGGTGCAGCCGCAGCGGTCATGCGTGCCCACGTTGTGCACGTGCTTCTCGATCTGCACGAGCACGCCCTCGGCCTTCAGGTCCTCGACCATGGCCTTGCGTGCCTCGTAGCGGTCCATGCCGGCGTACTTGCCGCACTCGGCGGTCATGTGGCCGTCATCGGTGAGGACGCAGATCTGCGCGAGGTCATGCCGCAGGCCGACCTCGAAGTCGTTGGGGTCGTGCGCGGGCGTGATCTTCACGGCGCCGGTCCCGAATTCCTTGTCGACGTACTCGTCCGCGATGATCGGGATGTCCCGGTCGGTCAGCGGCAGGTGCACCAGCTTGCCGATGCAGCCCTTGTAGCGCTCGTCGTCGGGGTGCACGGCCACGGCGGTATCGCCCAGCATGGTCTCGGGACGGGTGGTGGCCACCTCGATGTAGCCGCTGCCGTCCACGTAGGGATAGCGCAGATGCCAGAAGGAGCCTTCCTGCTCCTCGTGGATCACTTCCGCGTCGGAGATGGAGGTCTTGCACTTGGGGCACCAGTTGATGATGCGGCTGCCCTTGTAGATCAGGCCCTTCTCGTACAGGCGGCAGAACACCTCGAGCACGGCGGCGGACAGGCCTTCGTCCATGGTGAAGCGCTCACGCTCCCAGTCGCAGGAGGAGCCGAGCTTCTTCAGCTGGCTCACGATGCGGTTGCCGTATTCTTCCTTCCACGCCCAGGCGTACTTCAGGAATTCCTCGCGGCCGATCTCCCGCTTGTCGATGCCCTTTTCGGCGAGCATGGCGGTGACCTTCAGCTCGGTGGCGATGCTGGCGTGATCGGTGCCGGGCTGCCACAGGGTCTCGTAGCCTTCCATGCGCTTCCAGCGGATCAGGATGTCCTGCAGGGTGTTGTCCATCGCGTGGCCCATGTGCAGCTGTCCCGTGACGTTGGGAGGCGGGATCACGATGGTAAAGGGTTTCTTATCGGGATTGGGCTTGGCGTGGAAATAGCCGCGGCTCTCCCACTGATTGTAGAGGCGCTCTTCCACGTCCTTCGGATCGTAAGTAGTCGGCAGATTCTTCATGTTGCTCTCCTTTTCGCGGCGGCCGCGATTCCGTTGGCGGCGGCGTTCGCATTTTTTCCGGCGGCGGTTGCGCCGCCTTGCTGCGGCGGCCGCGATTCCGTTGGCGGCGGCCCCGCTTCCGACGCCGCGGTGATCTCGGACCGGAGGCCCGGCGGCGTCTGTGAAAATAAAAAAGTCCCCTATCGCTAAGGGCGATGAGGGACCGCGGTACCACCTTAATTTGTTCTCATTCGGGCCTATGACGGGGCCTGGGCGGGGGAAGCTATTGGGCGCGAGGGGCTGAAACCTGGCCGGTGCCTTTGCCTGGCCTGCTTCGGGCGGCTCTGCCTTTGCCTGGCCTGTTTCGGGCAGTTCTGCCTTTGCCTGAGCTGTTCACTTCTCCGACTCCGAAGCGACCTTCCGCTGACTTCTTCCGGTCCCTCTCAGCTTGCTCCGGCGCCGCCGTTTCCGGCGTGTCGGGGCGCGGGCTCCTCTCTGTGGGCAAGGGCTCAGCGTACTCCTCTTCATCTACGTCTTTGAATATTCAATTCAACGTTCAATATAGCACAGGATGGGTGAGGTGTCAAGAAAAGGAGGGGGATGAGGGAAAACCGAATACCGGCAAGCAAGCTGCTTCCTCTTCGGACTTTGAAAGGCCGTCTTGAAATGCAAGATCAGTAATAGACCCGGCGTTTCGCGCTGCTTGATCACCTGGCACGAGGGCCTTTCCCCGGCAAATTGCTACAGTAAATCAGAAAAGTCAAAATACTGTAGCATCACTCAAGTCTTCTTGTGCAGAAAATACTACAGTAAGTCACAAAATGTAAATAACTGTAGTAGCCTCCGTGCTTTCAATAAGAAAAAATACTACAGTATTTCAAAAAAGGCGGCCTACTGTAGCAAAAAAACTATCCATCGGGAAACACTACCCTTGAATGCTCTCCGCATACCGCCAAGAAATACAAAAAATTGCTACAGTATTTGCGATTTCTTTAATTACTGTAGCAAAAAACTTTCAAAAAACTTTTCCGCCTACTACAGTAAAACGAAAAAGTTCTTTTACTGTAGTATTTTTCAGAAAACCCTGCTGAATCATCCTTCAAATTTCAAATAATCTCCGAAAAAGTGAAACGATTCTCCTTGAAAACGATTGATTAAGTGAAGCCCACCTTTTGCCTAAGGAGAAAAGCATGAACAAGAAGATCGATTTCCTCCCCGGTTCCGCACGAGAAACCGCAAACCTGCTGAAACGCGCCCAAAATTCACTTCGAAAAGCCCCGGAAGGCTATCTGGCCGTGAAAAAGAAAGGAAAGAGCTATCAGTATTTCCAGGTCACGCCGGATGCTCCCCAAAAGCAAGTGTACCTCAAGGACAAAAAGCTGATCCGAGCGCTCGCGCAGAAGGAATATGACATCCGTGCGGTCCGGCTCCTGAGCGCCCGGCTTCGCATCCAACGCCGCCTGGAATCCCAGCTCCGCCGCGGCGAGCTCAAGGACCTGCTCGGCACGCTCCACCCGGCCAAGCAGCCGTTCGTCATTCCGCTCGAGCTCAGCGACGAAGCCTACGCCGAGGCGTGGCAGGCCGAGCCCTACGAAAAGCTCGGGCGGCCGACGAGCGGCCTCCTCCTCACCGACCGCGGCGAGAGCGTCCGGTCGAAATCCGAGCTCATCATCGCCAACCGGCTGGCCCGCGCCGGCATCCCGTACCGCTACGAAGCGCCGCTGTGGCTCGGCGATCACGAGGTCCACCCCGACTTCACGGTGCTCAACCCGCGCACCCGCGAGGAAATCTACTGGGAACACCAGGGCATGATGGGCGACCCGGACTATCTCGCCGAGGCGCTCCGGAAATATGACCTTTACCTGCAGAACGGGCTGCTGCCGGGACGCAGACTCCTCGTTACGCAGGAAAGCGCCGACAGTCCGCTGGATCTGCAGACCGTCGACGCTCTCATCGAAGGATTTTTGATTTGATCTCCCGCCGCTCACACGGTGGTCAGCACGCCCTCCGCGTTGCCGTCGATCCGGAACGGACCGCTGCCTGCCGGGAGGAAGAAGGAATCGCCCTTCTTCAGCGGAACACTGCAGCCGCCGCAAAGAAGTGTCCCCTCACCACGGGTCACCAGGATCGACACGAAGGACTCCGGCCCGCAGACGCCCTCGTACGGCTCCGGCCGGCGGAACCACCTGAAGGGCGCCGCCCCGCGGATCCGTCGGTCGCGCGCCGCGAAGCGGTCGGCCGTGAAGAACTCGCAGGAGGCCAGATGGCCGCCGAAATCGAGCTGCCGCGGCGGCTCGCGCCGGGTACAGGCCAAGGCCTTTTCCACGTGCAGGGCGCGGGGCTTGCCGTCCGCGCCGAGGCGGCCGTAGTCGAAGACGCGGTAGGTCAGGTTGGAGCTCTGCTGGATCTCGGCGATCACGAGGCCCGCGCCGATCGCGTGGAGCGTGCCCGCCGGGATGAAATAGGTCTCGCCGGGGGCGACCTCCTGCCGGTTCAGCACCTCGGTCAGGGTCCCGTCGGCGATGCGGGCGCGGAACTCCTGCTCCGTGACGGGCTCGCGGAAGCCGAGATAGAGGAAGGCGCCGGGCTCGGCCTCGAGCACGTGCCAGGCCTCGGTCTTGCCGGAAAAACGGGTCTGCGCGGCGGAAACGTCACCGGTCCCGGCCGATGGGCCGTCCGCCCCGGCCGATGGACCGTCCGTCCCGGCCGATGGGCCGCCGGCCCCGCCCGAAGCGCCGTCGGCCCCGACAGCGGCTCCGCCCTCCAGCGCCTGCGCCTGCGCGTCGTCCGGATGGACCTGCACGGAAAGCGGCCGCCGGGCGTCGATCAGCTTGATCAGCACCGGGAAATCCGCGAAGCGCGCGCAATCCGTGCCGAGCACACCGCGGCCGGCCAGGGCCAGATATTCCGGAAAACTGAGCGGAAGCCGCGCGGCCAGCGCGTCGTCGCCGAACACAGCCGCGACCTGCGAGGGGCCGTCCGGATGGGCGGAAAGCTCCCAGGTCTCGGCCAGGATCTCGCCGTCGAACTCCTTCCCGTAGGCTTCCTTCAGTTTCGTCCCGCCCCAGAGATAACCCTTGCAGGCGGGGGACAGTTTCAGAATCGGCATAACACTCCTTGATCCGGCATCGCAACGCGATACCGGCCAGAATCACAACTCAGAACAACCCCTGCTCCATCATCGCCGTCGCGACCTTCTTGAAGCCCGCGATGTTGCCGCCGGCCACCAGGTCGTAGCCCAGACCGAACTCCTCGGCCGCCTCGGCGGAGACCTTGTGGATGTTGACCATCATCTTGTGCAGCTGCTCGTCGACCTCCTCGGCGGTCCAGACCAGACGCACGGAGTTCTGGGCCATCTCCAGCGCGGAGACGCCGACGCCGCCGGCGTTCACGGCCTTGGAGGGCGCCACGATCATGCCGGGCGTGGAGCGGAGCAGCGCCAGGCCCTCGTTGGTGGTGGGCATGTTGGCGACCTCGATGTAGTACTTGACGCCGGAGGCAGCGATCTTCTCAGCCCACTCCAGGTTGACGTCGTTCTGCATCGCGGCGGGCATGTAGACGTCCACGTCCTTCGCGCCCCAGTACTTGGTGCCGGGCACGAACTCGCAGCCGAACTCATCCGCGTAGGGCTTGCAGTGCATCGGGTCGGTGGCGCGCATCTTGAGGATAAAGTTCAGCTTCTCGTCGGTCGTGATGCCGTCGGGATCGTGCACGTAGCCGTCGGGACCGCTGAAATAGGTGACCTTCGCGCCGAGCTGGGCAGCCTTCTTCATGATGCCCCAGGCAACGTTGCCGTAGCCGGAGACGCCGATGCGCTTGCCCTCGATGGAATCGTGCTCATGCTTCAGGACCTCGCAGAGATAGTAGATCGCGCCGTAGCCGGTGGCCTCGGGACGGATCAGGGAGCCGCCGTAGGACAGGCCCTTGCCGGTCAGGACGCCGTTCTCCCAGACGCCCTTCAGGCGGCGGTACTGGCCGAACATGTAGCCGATCTCGCGGCCGCCCACGCCCATGTCGCCGGCGGGAACGTCGACGTCGGGGCCGATGTAGCGGTAGAGCGCGGTCATGAAACTCTGGCAGAAGCGCATGATCTCCGCGTCGGATTTGCCGGCGGGATCGAAGTCGGAGCCGCCCTTGGCGCCGCCGATGGGCAGGCCCGTCAGGCTGTTCTTGAAGGTCTGCTCGAAGCCCAGGAACTTCATGATGCTGGGATTGACGTTCTTCTGGAAGCGGATGCCGCCCTTGTAGGGGCCGATCGCGCCGTTGAACTGGCAGCGGTAGCCGATGTTGGTGTGGGTCGCACCGGCGTCGTCGGTCCAGACGACACGGAAGGTGAACATTCTCTCAGGCTCCACCATGCGGGTCAGAAGGTCGGCCTTCTCGTACTCGGGATGGGCATCCACCACGGGCGAAAGGGAGGAAAGGACCTCCTCGACGGTCTGGCAGAACTCGGGCTCGTCGCCGTGCTTGGCCTTGACGTAATTGATGACTGATTCGACGTAAGCGTTCATGAACAGAACCTCCCAAAAAGTTTAGCGGAACAGTATACTCATCATCAGCGGGATGGACCCGGCTGAGAGAAGCGTCGTGATGAAGACGCCGGCGCTGCCGAGCTTCGCGTCCGCTCCGTAGCGGTAGCTCATCAGCGTGGCGTTGGTGCCCGAGGGCATGCAGAGGATCAGCGTGGTGATCCGGAGCATCGTCTCGTTCCGGATGAAGGTCCGAAGCACCAGGAAGAACAGGACGGGAAGCAGCAGCATCCGCACCGCGGCGAGGATGTAGATCTGCCAGCGGCCGAAGACCTCGCCGGCCTTCATGTACGCCAGGCTGCAGCCCAGGATGATCATCGCGAGGGGCGAGGTGACCGCGCCGGCCTGATAGATGATTTTGTACAAAAGCGCCGGGCAGGGCACTCGCAGGAAATAGAGGATGTACGCGGCGACCGCGGCGATGATGCAGGGCGAGAGGAACAGCCTCCAGCTGATCAGGCCGCCGGACTTCGCGGAAGCACCCGCGGCGGGATCCGGTTTCTCCGCGTCCGCCGCGCCCTCCGCGCCCGACGCGAGAAGGTAGACGCCGTAGGTCCAGCAGACGAACTGGAAGGCCAGCACGAAGACCGTCACGTAGAAGGTCTCCGCGACGCCGTACATGCTCTCCACCAGCGGATAGCCCAGATAGCCGATGTTCGAGAAGATGAAGAGGAAGCGGAGCACCGCCGAGGACGACGGCTTCACCCGGAAGATCTTCGGAATCAGGAACGACAGGCCGATCAGGACCGCGTAGAGCGGGAGCGTGAGCAGCGTCAGCAGCAGGACCTCGCGGTTGCTCATCGGAAAGCTGCCCGAAAGCACCGAGCCGAGGATCTGCAGGGGGCTGGTCACCGAGACCAGGAAGGACGAGAGCTGACGGTTCATCTCTTCGGTCATCAGCCGGATCTTGCCGGCCAGAAAGCCGATGGCCAGCATGCCGAAGAGGAGCAGCATGGTGTTGATCAGGGGAACGGTATTCATTGATACGGCTGCTTTCTTCCTTTAATGGAATAAAGTAAATTATAGTTTCTCCGCCGAAGAGTGTCAATAGATTTTTATTGAAGCGTTCGGTTTTTTGGGGTACAATAAGGAAAAATCACGAAGGAGGGGACGGAAGTGAAGAACAAAGTCCGCCGGATCGCGACCGTGCTGGCCGCCGTATTGCTGCTCACCGCGCTGTCCGGCGCCGCCTGTCACAAGTCGCCCTTCTCCGACGCCACCCAGAAGCCGCCGGTCACCTGGCCGGTCTACAGCGCGCAGGGGATCCGCTTCCGCTTCGAGGCGGGGTTCACCGCCGCCGACTGGGCCGGGCTCAGCGATGACCTCGGCTACCAGCTGGGGCTCCTCGGCGCGAGCTCGCACCTCACCACCCTCGCCTACTTCGTCTCGCCCGAGCGCGACAAGGGCACGCACGACTATCTCCACTTCGCCTGCTACCGCCTCGACGCGCCGATGACCGACGAGCAGCTGATGGGGCTGATGGACCCGCTGAACCAGCTCGACATGGAGCTCAACCAGGGCCAGCTCAGCGCGGAGTGCGTGCAGAACGCCCGCATCCGCCTCTACGGCTCTGTGACCGCCCTCACCTACGCCCTGCGGCTCACCCGCGGCGAGGTCAGCTGCGTGCAGCAGTTCGCGCTGGTCCCCCGCGGCATCCTCCTCTACCAGATCAGCTACAGCGATTTCACCACCGGAAGCGACAGCGCCGCGCTGGAGCAGCTGCTCTCGTCGCTCACGCTGCCGGAGGGGGAATGACCCTCGCACCTCAAACGAAAAGCCGATGCTTCCGCATCGGCTTTCATTTTGCTCGAAATCTTATTTCGTCTCCAGATTGTCGTACAGGGACACGCGGTTCTGCTTGCAGAACTTGCGGATCTGGGCCTTGTAGCCCTCCCAGTTTTCCTTGTCCTTCGACATGTAGTAGACGATGGGCTCCTCGCGGTTCTTCAGGTTGATCGAGATCTTCTCCGAGGGGAGCTGGCGGAAAAAGCCGGTCTCGGTGCAGGGGTCGAACGCGATATTGATGATCTGGCTGTAAACGATGCGGACCATGGCGCGGCGGGGATTGGTCTCGTCGATGACGACCATTTCGGTCATGTCGCACATGATCTTCTCAGGCTTGCTCATTGTGATTCCTCCGTTGTTATTTGCCGGAAGCGCCGCGAAGGGGACTCCGGAATGGGCCGACTGAGCCCTGTTGTTTCGATTATATACGATTTCCGCCGGTTTGTCACCCTCGAAAGCGGATTTCCCGCCGCGCGTGGCTTTCGCACACGGTTTTCCGCCGCGGAAGCTCTCCGCGAAATCAGAAGTGGCCGCCGTGGCCGCCGAAGGAGCCACCGCCGGACGAGCCGCTGTGCGTGCTGCTGCCGCCGTAGTGGCCGCCGCTGCTGCCGCCGGTGCGCTCATCGTACTGGGGCCGGCGGGTCTTGGTCACGGTGCGGTAAAGGAAGGCATCCTCGTCCTCCGTCAGATAGAAGCTGCCGTCCCGGACGTAATCGGAGGCGTTGTTGTTGGGTTCCACGCTCTTCAGCTGCTTCTTCATGGAGCCGGTGCGGATCAGCGCGGCGATGAAGCCGATGACCGCGGAGAAGAAGCCCGTGGTCGCAATCTGGTCCTTGAAGACGGCCCAGACCTCCTTCCAGTCGCCCGCGGTGATCAGCTCGCTGAGGCTGGGCTGGGGATCGGGGATCCAGATGTCGTAGGGCTGGCCCTGCTCGGCCAGGCCCATCAGGTAATCGCAGGCCTCCGCATATTTCGTGAAGGCGCCCGCGTAATCGCCCCGGGAGAGGGCGCCGAGGAAGGCGGGCTCGAGATAGGACTCCAGGCCGTAGTCGGTGAAGGCGTACAGGGCCTTCGCGCCGTGCGTGCTTTCATAATAGGAACGGGTCTCCATGTCGATCACGAGCAGGATCGCGTTGCGGTCCTCGCCCTGGCCGTAGCCGCGGAGCCACAGGGCCGAATCGGCGAAATCCATCGCGCTCTCCCCGTTCATCGTGTTCACGGTGAGCACCGCGACATCCACGCCGTAGCGGGCGGAAACCCGCTCCAGCGCGGCGAGCACCATCTCCTCCTCCCAGGAGGCCACCAGGTCCGCCTCGTCGACGAGGAGCACGGGATGGTCGTCCGCCGCCAGCGCCTTCGCGGGCTGCAGGACACAGAAGAACAAAAGGAAAAGGACAAGGGCCGCGCGGCCGAATGCTTTTTTCATCTCGTCCACCTCCTTACAGCAGCGCGATCAGGAGCGCGATCGCCGCGGCGCCGAGGCCGAAGAGCAGCGTGTTCCCGATGGTCTTGAGGACGGCCGCGCGCTTGTCCACGGGCAGATCGCCCACGAACTTGCCGGTCTGGCCGTTCATCGCGAAGGTATATTGCTGACCCCGCCAGGTGGTGTTCAGCAGCCAGACGGGATAGAGCGCGTACTTGATCTGCGTGTCGGAGAGGCCGAACTCGGAGGACTCCACCGAAACGCTGTTGTAACCGTAGATGCGGCCCTCCAGCGCGCCGATCATGGTGCTGCGGATGCGCTGGTTCACGCGGGGCAGGTTCGCCTCGGAGCTGACGTCGTATTTATCGGCCAGATAGCCCGCCAGGTACGCGGTCTGGAAGTCGACGGCCTCGCTGAAATCGTAGGCCTCGAGCGACTCCATCAGCGTGTCCGGCATCTGCCGGGAACCGTCGGCGGGGACCTTGGCGAAGCTCATGCCGCCCCCGCGGACCACGCTGTAATAGCTGGTTTCGGTGTAGTCGTACACGGAATCCGACCACATGCGGAGCTTGGTGCCGCGGCAGCGGATGCGGCCCTGCGCGTCCGCGTCGTAGAGCCAGTAGGGCACGTAGATGCCGCGGATCTCGTCGAGATGGTTCTCGCTCTTGAAGACCTTGGGCAGCAGCTTCTTGCCCTCCAGATGCTCGCGGAATTTCGCCTTGGCGGCCTCCTTGTCGAGCTTGAAGGGGATCACGTAATCGGGCTTCAGCTCGTTGGTGAAGTTGCCCTGGATGATGACGGGATTATCGCAATAGGGGCACTTGGTCGCCGCCATGTTGGCGTCGCCGATGATCTGGCCGCCGCAGGAATCGCAGGTGTAGACGAACAGACCGCTCGTCTCGTCCTCTTTCCACTCGCCGCCGACCACCTGCTCCCAGACCATGCCGTCGGGACCGGCCGTGCCGTTTTCGAGCCCCGCGTCGTAGTCGAGCAGGCTCTTGGGATCGAATTCGGTATCGCAGTAGGGGCATTTCACCATCTGCGAGGAGGAATCGAACTCCAGGGCGCCGCCGCAGCAGGGGCATTTGTACTGTAACATTTCAGCCATTGTTCAAGCCTCTCGGAATAAAGGTTTGTTCTATTATACCCTATCGGGCGCGGGATGACAAGAGATGAGAGCCGCGCTTGCAACTTCTTCGCCGAAGGAGTACAATATCCGCCATCAAGCCGGAACCGAAACACTCTCCGGCGTTCGGAGGAAACACCATGAGTAACACCCGCAACACCCAAACGAATAACAAAAAACCGACCCTGCAGGAGCAGCTCGCGAAGCGCAAATTCAAGCTGCCCAACCGCATCGTCTACTTCCTGTACTTCTTCATCATGACCTACCTGGTCTCCCCGAAGTACAAGCCGCACTACGTGATCGAGGACGACATCAACGACTGCGACGGCCCCTGCTTCCTGATCTGGAACCATCTGTCCCGCCTCGACCATCTCTACTGCATGCGCGCCGCCTGGCCGCGTCGGCTCAACATCCTGGCAGGCTACAACGAGTTCTTCCGCAGCCATCTGCACCTGGTCTTCAAGCTGAACCAGATCCTCCCGAAGAAAAACTACACGCAGGATATCGCCGGCATGAAGGCGATGAACTCCATTCTCAAAAAAGGCGGCTGCGTCTGCTTCGCGCCCGAGGGCATGAGCTCCATCTACGGCACGAACCAGCCGATCATCCCCGGCACCGGCCACCTGTTCAAGCACTACCGCCTCCCCGTCTACTTCCTCGAGATGCGCGGTCAGTACCTGACCAACACGAAATGCAATCTCGACGAGCGGAGCGGCTACACCCGCGCCACGATGAAGCTCCTCTTCACGCCCGAGCAGCTGGACGAGCTCTCCGGCGAGGAGATCGACGCCCGCATCGACGAGGTCTTCCGCCACGACGAATACGCCTGGAACAAGCAGGTCCGCGTCCCGTACAAGAGCCGCGGCCGCCAGTGTGAGCACCTGGAGGAGATCTGCTTCGGCTGCCCCCGCTGCAGCGCTGACCTGACGATGAAGGGCGAGGGCATGAAGATCCGCTGCACGGCCTGCGGCAACGGTGCCGCGACCAACGACTGCTACGACTTCCTGCCCTTCGACGACAGCTGCCGGATCCCCGAATCGCCCTCCAAATGGGTCGAGTGGGAGCGCGCGCAGATCATCCGCGAGATCCGCGCCGACGCCGCCTACTCCTACACCGAGCACGTGACTCTGGGTGAGATTCCCACGGACCACCTGATCCGCGACAAAAAGAGCGCCGAGCTCTGCGGCGAGGGCCTCTTCACGGTGGACCACGAGGGCCTGCACTTCCGCGGCACCCGCCACGGCGCGCCCGTCGCCTACGATTTCGACTACAAGACGGTCTTTTCGCTGATCATCGTCACCGACACCACGAACTTCAGCCTCTACTACAAGGGTGAGTACCTGGAGTTCACGCCGGAGACCCCGAGCGTCGGCAAGCTCCTGCTCCTCACCGAGGAGATGCACCGGCTCCACGAGAACAGCTGGAAGAACTTCCCGTGGAACGCGTGGATGTACGAAGAAAACTGAAAAAAGCCCGGTCCGCCCGGGCATGCGCACCTTCGCGCATCTGTTCTTTCCCGCAGCATATTTCGCCGCATTTGCTTTGCCTTCGTCTCATTTTTTTCGTTCTTTTTGAGAAACGGCTGTCAAATCGGCGGGTTTTGCCGGATTTGACAGAAATGAAATTGTGCCTTGTTCGGGAGTTATGTCAAATTTACCGATTATGCCGTTTTTGACAGAAAATGGATGCATCAAATCGGACAAATGTGCGGAAGGGACGGAACTCGGCCTGCCCGGGATGCATTCCGGACCGTCGAGACGCGCCAAATTGCTGTCAAATTCTTTATTCTTGCCCGATTTGACAGCAATCCCGGAAAAGTGACTTTTTGCTTTCTGTCAAATTCCCGATTTTCGGGCGATTTGCCGTACATTTTCAAAAAGCATGCCGAAAAACGAGACGAAAGCCGGTCGGTTTCCCGAAAATTCGGGGCGCCGGCTCCGAAAATGCAGCAAACACAAGAAAACCCGCCGAAGAGGAGCTTTTCCTCTGCGGCGGGTTTTGCTCTTTGCTCAGCAAGCTGAGCTTTGTCTGCACCCATAACGGGCATCAGATTTTGCCGGAAAAAATCCACTTGCCGAAAAACCTCTCTTATCACACGCTGCCCACCCGGCTCTTTTGTATTTTCAGGACTCCCGCCGGGACCTCCGCCCGCGGAGACATCCGCGCCGACGGTCCAGCCGCCGAAGCTGCCGGAGCAGGCGCTGCACCGAGCCGTGCTCCAGTTCATCGCGCAGCGCTCCCCGGGTGAAATGGTCCGCCCGGAACAGGAACAGAAGCAGCGCGAACACGGTCTTCTCATCGTACCCGCCGAGGTCGCCCCGCCGCGCGGTCCCGAACGGTTCCCCAATGCCGGCGGCCTTCAGCGTGTCCTGGTAATAGCAGCTGCCGAGCTCCGGGTGCTCCTCGCAGAAGCGGTTCACGGCATCGCGCAGCCGCTCGACCGCGTCCGTGTAAAGCATGAAGTTTTTGCCGTAGCGTTCGACATAGCCCTGCTCTCCCTCCCCGGGCTTCCGCATGTACGGGCCGCGCCGAAGCCGCGGCAGGAAAACGGTCAGCTTTCTGAATACTCTTGCCATGTTCATTTCCTCCCTAATTCAATATCTCCGCCGACGGGCTCAGCGGATTCCCCCATACCAGCTCAGGAACGCGAAGGTTTCCGTCGCGGGACTCAAAATTCTCAGACATAACGCCATTCAGGATTTTCTCCTTTTTGCCCGCTTTATCCGGCACCTTTGCCCGGTTTAGGTGGTGAGAATGTACACATAGCCCATGTAGGGAAGCTCCCCACTCTTGAATTTCTCGTAGAGGTCTTCCCTATCCGGGCTAACAATTCCATACACCACCTCGTCCCAGCCGAGCGCGTGCCCGATCTGCTCCGGGGTCGCGCCGGCAGCGGCTAGCTTTTCCGCGGCCAGAGCCTTCGCTTCTTCCGCACTCAAGCCGAAATCCTTAAAGGAATCATCTCCGTCCAATGTTTCAGTTCTCCACATGCTGTTCTCCTCCTCTGCGTTGCTCAAGGAATCTTTTCGCCCTTCTTCCAGGCCTCGAGGGCCTGATTCAGGCCCACGCCCGGCGCTCAGAATTCTTCGGTCCGGGAAATCCCGCCGGGAAAATCCTCCCGAACGGTCCGGGTCCCGTGAAGGCCCCGCCCAATCCACTTCTCCTGCAGCTCTTCGCCGGTCCCGGGGCGGCTGACGTTCTCGGCGATCCATTCCAGAACCGCCTTCGTGTTATCCCGAGGGACAGGGTTTCCTCTCTGCGCCTCCTTCAAAAACGCTGCCGTGCTTCCGGCATCCAGGGTGTAGACATACTCGAAGTCGTTCGCGTCGAACTCGCTGCCGTCCTCGAAGAAGACGACCGAGAGCAGCCCGTCCCCGGAGAAGCTCACGCGGACCTTCGAAGCCAGGAATTCCAGCCGCGCCCGGCGCCAGCAATCGAACATGCAGGCCTTAATGTGGTACCCTGTCGGCTCCGCGTCGATCAACGCGCGCGCCTCTTCACACGACAGCGCTCCGTATGCCCTGGTAAAGTCTTCGGCTGTCTTGTACTTCCGCTGAAAGGTCGAATACCTCATGTCGAAATCTCCTTTCCACTTATTCGCGGCCCGTTTCCGTCCGCATTTTCATCATAGCAAAAGAGCACGGACACTTTTGTACCGGGTGACCGCGGGGCGGAAAAACCGGGGTCCGCAGCCTCACCCGACGCTTATATCATAGCAGTTTGCGCGGGACGGAGGTCGCCGGAGAAGCGACAAAAAAACCGGGCCGGAGACGGGCCATCCGCTTCATTTTTCTTTCTTATAAAAATGGAATTTCCTCCTTTTCCCGATTGATTTTTGTCTCGCGAAAGCGTATCATATACAAGAGGTTTTTCGGGCTTTTTCGCACCCTTGCAAGCACCCGCGCGCGGGGCCCGACGGACCGAAAACGCAGTCAAAAACGAAAAGGAGAGGAACATGAGTTCATTTTCCGAGGACCTGTTTCTGACGACAGAGACCGGCAAGCACCTGTTCGAGGCGTACGCCCGGGACCTGCCCATCATAGACTACCACTGCCACCTGTCCCCCAAGGAGATCTGCGAGAACAAACGCTTCGAGGATCTGGGCGAGATGTGGCTCGCCGGCGACCACTACAAATGGCGCGCGATGCGCGTCATGGGCGTGGATGAGGAATTCATCACCGGCTCCGCTTCCTATCACGACAAATTCCTGGCCTTCGCGCGGATCATGCCGCTGCTGGCCGGAAATCCCCTTTACATCTGGTGCGCGCTGGAGCTCAAACGCTTCTTCGGCATCGACGAGCCCCTTTGCGAGGAGAGCGCCGAGCGGATCTACGCCGAGACCCGCCGCCAGATCGTCGAGAAGAACATGACGCCCCGCTACTGCATGGAGCTCTCGAAGGTCGACCTGGTCAGCACCACCGAGGACCCCGTCGACACGCTCGAGTGGCATCAGAAGATGGCGGAGGATCAGGCCGCCGGCCGCACCGCCTGGCGCACCAAGGTCATCTCCGCGATGCGTCCCGACAAGGCGATGAACGCTGAGAAAGCGCCCTTCGCCGGTTATCTGCCCCAGCTGGAGCAGGCCGCCGGCATGAAGATCGACAGCTTCGCGAAGCTCATCGAGGCGCTGGAGAAGCGCCTGCAGCTCTTCAAGGAGAACGGCTCCACCGTCAGCGACGCCGGCATGGACAACTTCTCCTGGGAGGACGCGACCGATGCCGAGCTCGACCGGATCCTCGCGAAAGCCCGCGCGGGCGAGGCCCTCACCCTCCGGGAAACCTACCAGTGGAAGAGCGCGTTCATGCTGAACATGGGCCGCGTCTACGAGCGGAACGGCTTCGTCATGCAGATCCACATCGGCGCGGTGCGCGGCGTGAACAGCGCGATGAACGCGAAGCTCGGCCCCGACACCGGCTATGACTGCATCGACAACGGCTGCGACATCCACGCGCTGGCCGCCCTCCTCGACCGTCTGAACCTCGAGGGACACCTCCCCAAGACCATCCTCTACCCCCTGAACGCCGCCGACCAGGAGCCGCTCGCCGTGCTTTCCGCCGCGATGTGCAAGGGGCCGGACCGCGGCCACGTGCAGCTGGGCGCCCCCTGGTGGTTCAACGACCAGGTCTACGGCATCGAGCGCCAGTTCGAGGCCTGCGCCAATCTCTATCCGCTGAGCGCCTCCGTCGGCATGCTCACGGACAGCCGCAGCTTCCTCAGCTATCCCCGCCACGAGCTCTACCGCCGCGTGCTCTGCAACTACCTCGGCACGCTGGTCGAGCGCGGCGAGTACTTCTCCGACGAGAAGTACCTGCGGAAGATCGTCGAGGACGTGTGCTACAACAATGTGAAGGCGTTCTTCAAGTTCTGATCGGAAATAACAGCCGCTTCGCGCCAATAACGGCGCCTGCGGCAATAACAATAACGGCCGCTTCGCGGCAATAACGGCGCCTGACGGCGCAATAACAGCGGCTTCGCCGCAATAACGTTATTTTCACGTTATTCTCGCCTCCGGCGAGCGTTATTTCCGCCCCCGGCGGACGTTATTTCCCGCCCCGCGGGCCGTTATTCTCGCCGAAGGCGAGCGTTATTTCCGTCCCCGGCGGACGTTATTCCTTTCTCCCGTTATCCCAAAATTACACATAAAAGGCAGGTACAAAATCATGGAAGTTTATGCTAAGTCCGTTCACCGCTGCGGCAATACCGTCGTCTCTATGGTCCGCGGCGAGGATGCCGATTACCTCAAGGTCGAGGGCGAGAACCCCGGCTTCACCGGCGCCTCTGAGAGCCGCTGCATCCGCGGTCTCTTCCCCCTGAGCCACGAGAACGCTGTCGTGCTCCGCAAGGTCTTCCCCTTCACCGCGCCCAAGCCCGCGCTGCGCGAGGTCCGCTCCTTCGGCGTCGGCGACCGTCTGGGCATCGCCACTCCCGGCCACATCCGCGTTTTCGAGAAATACGACGCCATGCCCGTTTTCGCGCAGCAGTCCATGCGTGAGCTCCGTCTGACCGACCGCACCTTCGGCGACGTGCTCGACTGCGCCACCTGGGCGGTCTTCCGCGAAGATTTCCAGCGCGGCTTCGGCGCCGACGGTGACCATCTGAAGACCGACGAGGAAGTTCAGTACGCGCTCGGCGAGGGCTACGCCCAGATCACTCTGGACTGCTCTGAGCACATCCGCAACGACATCCTCGGCATGACCCTCGAGGAGGTCGAGAAGGAATACGAAGCCAACGCGCTGCTCGAAGACCTCTACCTCGGCAAGACCTTCACCGTCGAAGGCCATGACGTCGTCTTCACCGAAGAAGAATTCAAGCGTACCTGCCTCATTTATATCAATGCGCTCGACCACGGCGAGCACATCTACAAGACCTACATCGAAGGTCAGCCCGTCGACTTCGAGATCTCCATCGACGAGACCATGACCCC
>JAZUHB010000101.1:0-5677 GCA_045641505.1 Bianqueaceae bacterium
CCTTCCCGTTCTCGCGGAGCAGGTCGATGCGGTCGATCTTCCCCTTGAAGCGGACCTTGCGGCCGTCCGGAAGCTCGAGCGTCACCGGCTCGTTTCCCTTGCCGCCGAACTCCCACTCGAAGGCGGTCGGCTCGAATTCCGCGTTCGACAGCTGGTCGCGGATCAGCTTGACGGCCTCGCCGGCGCTTTCCTGCAGCTTCCTCCAGAAGTAGCGGTAGCGGGAATTCGCCTTGTAGACCTTATATCCGCCCTCCTCGTCGAGCGCATCGCAGATCCCGGCGACCCGGCGTTCGACCTCCTCGTCGGAGAGGATCTTCTCATTCCGTTCCTTCCAGATCGTCTGCAGCAGCTCGCCCGAGCGCTCCAGGATCTCGTGCAGGACGTTTCCGTCGTCGTAGACGCGGACCTCCTGCGAATCCCGCTCGCGGAGCCTCAGCATGTACTGAAGATAGTAGGACAGCGGGCAGCCGGCATAGGTTTCCATCTGGGAGACGCTGAACATGGGCACCCCGCCGCCGAGGAGCGCCTGCGCCGTTTCAGGCGAGATCCGCTCCTGCCGGAAGACCCGGGCGCGGGCCTCCTCCATGACGTCCAGACAGTCGCCGTAGCCGTTCGCGCGGAGCCATTCCCGGGCGCTCTCCGGCAGGGACAGTCCCTCCTCGCAGAGCGCGGGCAGCGGCAGCGTGAGCCCGTCGCGCTTCGGCCAGGGCTTCGCGTCGACCGCCTTGCGGATCCGGTCCCACAGAAGGGAGGAAGGCACGCTCCGGCCGTCGCGCCCCATGGCGCTCATGCTGAAATAGACGCGGTCCGAGACCTTGCCCAGCAGGCTGTACAGCTGCAGGTAGCGCCTCGCGGCGTTTTCCTCCGCGTCGGGCGCCATCTCGAGGAAGCTGCTCATGCGGCTCCGCTCGCGGCGGTTGAACAGGCCGGGATTGTCCGTCTCGCCGGGAAAACTGCTTTCGGAAAAGCCCGGCACGAACAGCACCTTCACGCCGCCGAGACGGGTGGAGGAAAGATCGCCGGCCACCAGCTGGTCGGAGGACGGCGGGACCGTGGAGAGCCGGTATTGCGAAAGGCCCACGGTGATCAGCGAAACGAAATCCCGGAGCCCCAGCACCATGTCGCTGAGGAAGGACTCGGTGCTCTCGCAGAGCTCGCGGAATTTGCCGGGCAGCTGCCGGTATTCGGCGGCCCGGCGAAGATAGCGGGGCGCGGCCCCGGGGGTCAGGACGCTTTCGCGCTCCAGCGCCTCCGCCATGGAATCCATGCGGGCCGGGACGCCGAGGGCCTCCAGGAAGGCCTGCAGGGAGCGGAGACGGTCGCTCACGCTCTTTTCGCCCTTCTGCGCCGCACGGAGCGCGGTAAGGGCCTCCGCAAGGGCGGACGCGCCCTCCCAGTCCTCATGAGCCCGGAGCGCGGCGGAGAGCTCCTTCCCGCCGCGAAGTCCCGCGGCAAGCATCTCATTCTCGAAGAGATCGCACTCGTCGGGCGTGAGAGCCGTCAGCCCGGTCTTCAGCATCGCGGGCAGCTCGTTTTCGGAAAAGTCGCTCTCGCAGCCGGCCAGCGCCTGCAGGATCAGCTGCGCGAAGGGATGCGACGTCACGTTCGTCTTGTTGTCGAGGAAGCTGCCGAGTCCGTAGAGCTCGAAGGCGCGGATCAGCGGATACTCGAATTCCTCGGCCGAGGGCGGCACCACGGCGATGTCGCGGAGCCTGAGGCCCTCCTCCCGGACGAGATGCAGGATCTCCCGAAGCATCGCCCGGATCTCCTCCTCGCAGGAGCCGAAGCGCGAGGCGTAGACCGCGGTCTGAGCCGGGCGCAGATCCATCGGAAGGACCGGCTCCCGGGCGTCGAAGAGGCTCTCCCGGAGCGTCCGGAGCACGCGCGCGTTTCCGCTCTCCTCCTCGGGTCTCTGGAGCACGCGCTCGCAGGGGATGCCGAGCGAGCGCGCCAGCTCCTCCAGCTTACGGGCGGTCTTCTGGGTCTCGGAAAACGCGTTCTTGTGAACGGGCTCCCCGGCCGCGGTCCGAAGATACGCCCCGTAGGCCCGCTCGCTCATCGTGAGGCAGACCGTGACGTCCTTCGCCGCCCGGAGGATCTCCCCGAGCACCCGGTATTGCTGCGGCGTGAAGCCGCTGAATTCGTCGAAATAGAAGCGGGCGCCCCGCGCGGTCCCGCTGGAGGAAAGTCGCGCCGCCAGAAGATCCAGCAGCTGCTCCGACGAGATCCTCTCGCCGCTGATCTCCTCGCGGTAATCGCGCAGGACCAGCAACACGTCGTTCCACTTTTTTCGAAGCACCGACTCGTCCGGGAGATTCCGCTCGAGCACCTCACGGATCTTCTCCTCCTCGAGGCAGTACTGGAGCATCTCCGTCAGCGCGAGCTTCAGCTGTCCGATGAAGCCGCTCTGCCGCACGCTCGAGCCGTAGTATTCGAGCTCGTCCTTATGCCGGTTCACGATCCGGTAGAGCACCAGGCTCTTGCCGACGTCGTCCAGCACCTTGCGGGCGGGCAAGCCCACCTCCTCGAAGATGCGGTGCGCGAAGCGGTTGAAGCTCAGGACCTCGGTGTTCATCACGCCGTGTCCCGGAACCGCGTCGAGCAGGGCCTGCTGCGCCGCCAGCGTCATCTGCTCCGGCACGAGATAGAACACCCGTTCGAGCGCATCGAGGCCTGCGATCTCCCGCATCACGGTACCGGTTTTTCCGGACCGGGCGGGTCCGATGATCAGACGGAGCATGGCCCTCCTCCTTTCTCAGTTCGCTTTGAAATCCTTGAATTCGAGTTTGCCTTCGGCGGTGAAATAAAGCGTCGCACTCCCCTGCTCATGGGTAGTCGGAAGCGTGACCGTGACCTTCTTTTCCTTCTTTTTGAGCACTTCCCGGATCATTTCGTCGGTCAGGGGAAGGCCGTAGCGGTCCATCGAATCGAACCAGACCGTAAGATTACAGCCCTCGCGGAAGCGGCTGCAGTAATAGGCCTTCCGATTCTTGCTGACCCGGCCCTGACCGCAGAGCGGGCAGACGCCCAGGTCGGCGCGCGGCGGACGGGCTGCCTCCGCGGCGCCTCCGTCCCTCTTCCCGGCGGACGAACCTTCCGCCTTATCGGACGGCGGAACAGCGAAGCGCGCCCGGTCCGGAGGCGCCTGCTTCGCGTCATTGACGATATATACTACATAACGCCTGATGCTGTCCATAAAACGGGACGGATCCATCGAGCCCTGATAGATATGCTCGAGCGCCCGCTCCCACTTACCGGTCATCTCGGGCGATTTGAGCTGCTCCGGCACGATGCGGATGAGCTCCCGGCCCTTGTCGGTGGGAAGCAGGGTCTTGCCCTTGCGGCTGATGTAGCCCACCTTGAGGAGCCGCTCGATCACGGCGGCGCGGGTCGCGGGCGTGCCCAGGGAGAGCTTGTCGAGCTGCTCCATCAGCTGCTCGCGGGTGGTCTCGTCCTCGATGTACTTGCCCGCGTATTCCATCGCGGTGAGCAGCGTCGCCTCGGTGAAGGGCTTGGGCGGCTGGGTCTGCTTCTTCCGGACCTCGCCGCCGGTGACGGCGCAGACGTCGCCTTTTTTGAGGGGCGGGAGCGCGTCGGAGCCCTCCTCGTCGTCCTCATCCGAGCCGCTCTTTTCCGCGGGCCCCTTGTCGGACAGAGCCATGAAGCCGAGAGCCTTCACCACACGCCCGCGGGCGAGGAACGAGTCCTCCTCCGCCGGACCCGCGCACGAAAGGACCGCCTCGGTCACCTCGTACTCGTAGGGCGGATAGAAGACCTCGAGGAAGCGCTTCACCACCAGGGTGTAGATGCGGCGCTCCTCCTCGGTGAGGCTCCCCAGGTTCGGGCGCTTCGGCGTCGGGATCAGCGCGTGGTGATCGGTGATCTTCGAATTGTCGATGATGCGCTTGGAAAAAGGAAGCGTGGCCGGGAGGCCGTCGATCCAGCTCTGGAACTCGGGCACGGAGATCGCCTTCAGGATGGACGGGACCGTGGCCTTGACGTCCTCGGGCAGGAAGCGGCTGTCGGTACGCGGATAGGTGAGGATCTTATGCTTTTCGTAGAGGGCCTGCGCGATGTCCAGGACCTTGTTGGCGGAATAGCCGTATTTGCGGTTGCCGTCGCGCTGGAGCTCCGTCAGGTCGTACAGATAGGGCGGCAGGGTCTTCTTGGGCGTCTTCGTGACGGAGGTGACCTTCGCCTGTCCGGCGGCCAGCGCGTTCTCAAGGATCGCCTCGGCGCGGCCGGGCTCGTCGACGCGGGTGAGCTTCGTCTTGCCGTCGGCGTCGAGCGCGAAATACCGGCTGGAGAAGGAGGCGCCCTCCTTCTCGTCCGTCACGACGACCTCGAAATAGTCCTTCGGCACGAAGGCGTCGATCTCCTGTTGGCGGTTCACGATCATCGCGAGCGTCGGCGTCTGCACGCGGCCCACGGAAAGGACCACGCCCCGCCCGCCGAAGCGCTTGGTGTAGGCGCGGGTGCCGTTCATGCCCACCAGCCAGTCCGCCTCGCTGCGGCAGCGCGCGCTCTGGTAGAGACGGTCGTAGTCGGCGCCGGGCTTGATCGCGCGGAAGCCCTCGGTGATGGCCTCCTCGGTCATGCTGGAGACCCAGAGACGGGAGAAGGGCTTCTTGCAGCCCGCCTGATAGTAGATGTAGCGGAAGATCAGCTCGCCCTCGCGTCCCGAGTCGGTGCCGCAGATGATGTCGGAAATCTCGTCGGAGTTCATCCAGCTCTTGACGATGTCGAACTGCTTCTTCGAGCTCTGGATCACCTTGTGGCGGAAGCGCTCCGGCATGATGGGCAGATCCTCCAGCCTCCAGGTTTTATAGTTGTCGCCGTAGGCCTCCGGGTCGGAAAGCTCGACCAGATGGCCGACCGCCCAGGTGACCACATAGCGGTCTCCGATCAGACAGCCGTCTCCCTGGCCGCGGCAGCCCAGCACTTTGGCATAGTCCCGCCCGACGGACGGTTTTTCGGCGATGACGAGGGTCTTGGACATGATGCTCTCCTTCGTTGGATTTCGGTGACACGGAACTTTTTCTGTCCCATTATAACACAAAAGCCCTGGTCATCGACCAAGGCTTTTTTGTTTTTTAATTGTACTTTCTCTTTCTGGCAGCCTCAGACTTCTTCTTTCTCTTGACGCTGGGCTTTTCGTAATGCTCTCTCTTGCGAACTTCCTGCATGATGCCGGCCTTCGCGCAGTTTCTCTTGAAACGACGAAGGGCGCTGTCGAGAGACTCGCCTTCCTTAACGATAACGCTAGACATTTCACTCCACCTCCCCCGTTTGTCAATTGTGCAGACACGCATAGGGGTCAAAATTTAAGCACTCGTACAGTATAGCGGAGCGTAGGTCTTTCGTCAAGTCCCCGCGCGAAATTATTTCGGCCTGCCCGCCTTGCGAAATCGGACCGAATCACATAAAATAAGAAAAAAGTTTTAGTGCAGGGATTTCCCGAGGAGGAACCATGAAATACGAACCGTACGTACAGCGCATCCGCTGGAAGCTGGAAGAGAGCGCCAAGCTCTACGCGAAGCTCGTCTACCGCGAGGTCGCCGGAATCCCCGGCGCCCCGGCAGGCCTTTCACCGCTCGAGGGCTTCGAGACCCTCGAGCATTTCCGCGGCGTCCCGGAAACCGGCTGGGAAACGGCGCCCGTCTGCCCCGGCCGCGTC
>JAZUHB010000102.1:0-16254 GCA_045641505.1 Bianqueaceae bacterium
GAAGCCGCCCTGGCAGCGGCCCATGCCGGTGCCGCAGCGGCGCTTGACCGCGTCGAGGGACAGGGGGACGATCGGCTCGCGCAGCGCGTCGAGGATCTCGCCCTCGGTGACAGTCTCGCAGCGGCAGATCACGCGGCCGTAGGCGGGCTCGCGCGCGACGAGCTCGGCCTTCTCGGCGGGGCTCAGCTTCGCGAAGCGGACGCGCTTGCGGCTGTCGATGAAGTTCTCACGGAGCGGCGCGTCGAGGCCGGCCTTCCGCAGCAGCTTCACGCACTCCTCGCCCACGGCGGGCGCGGAGGAAAGACCCGGGCTCTTCATGCCGCAGAGGTCGATGAAGCCCGGCGCGGATTCCGCGATGATGAAATCGCCGTAGTCGGTGTTCGCGCGGACGCCGGCGAAGTTGCGGATGTTCGCGCGGAGGTTCACGCCGGGGACACTTTTCTTCGCGGTGGCGGCCACGTAGGCCAGGCCCTCGGCGGTGGTGGCGTTGTTATCGGGCTCGACGGGAACCGCGTTCGGTCCCACGATGATGTTGCCGTGGACGGTCGGCGAGACCAGCACGCCCTTGCCGGCGGCGGAGGGGCACTGGAAAATCACGCGCGAAACGGTCGCCTTCTCGGAGCGGTCCAGCAGATAGTACTCGCCGCGGTTCGGCGTGGTCTTGAAAACCGGCGCGGCCACCAGGTTGTGGAGCTCCTCGGCGCCGAGGCCCGCCGCGTTGACCACGAAGCGGGAGCGGATCTCGCCGCGGGTGGTCGTGAGCAGCCAGTGGTCCTCCTCGCGGGTGATGCCGGTGACCTTCGTGCTGCGGATGAACTCGGTGCCGTTCCGGACCGCGGTCTCCGCCATCGCCAGGGTGTACTCCCAGGGATTGATGACGCCGGTGTGGACGCAGTAGAGGGCGCCCACGACCTCGGAGCTCAGGTTCGGCTCCAGCCGGCGCGCCTCCTCGCCGTCGATCACGCGCAGATCCTTCACGCCGTTCGCGACGCCCCGCTCGTAGAGCATGCGGACGTGGTCCATCTCCGCCTCGGAGAAGGCGAGGACGAAGCCGCCGCAGATGTCGTGCTCGACGTCCAGCTTCTCGCAGATCCCGAGCGCCAGCTCGTGGCCGCGGACGTTCATCCGCGCCATGACGGTGCCGGGCTCGGGGTCGTAGCCGGCGTGCAGGATGCCGCTGTTCGCGCGGGTCGTGCCCATCGCGGGGTCGTTCTCCGCCTCGACGATCGCCGCCTTGCAGTCGTAGCGGGCCAGCATGTAAGCCGCCGCCGCGCCGATCACGCCGCAGCCGATGATCGTTACGTCATACATGATCGTTACCTCCGTAACTTAATCTTCTTTGAAAACCCGGTCGGCCTCGACGGCCTTCTTCCAGCCCTTGTAGAGCTTCGCCGCCTGCTCGGGCGCCATCTGGGGATGGAAGGAGCGGTCCAGCGTCCAGCCGGAGCGGATCTCTTCCTTATTCTTCCAGAAGCCCGTCGCCAGGCCGGCGAGATAGGCCGCGCCCAGGGCGGTCGTCTCGCGCACCACGGGCCGCAGGACCTCGCAGCGGGCGATGTCCGCCTGGAACTGCATCAGCAGCATGTCCACGGACGCGCCGCCGTCGACACGGAGCTCCGCGATGGGCAGCCCGGTATCGGCCTGCATGCTCCGGAGCACGTCCGCGCTCTGGTAGGCGATGGACTCCTCCGCCGCGCGGATCAGGTGGTTGGAATTGGTGCCGCGGGTGAGACCGAAGATCGCGCCGCGCGCGTGCATGTCCCAGTAGGGCGCGCCTAGGCCGGTGAAGGACGGGACGATATAGACACCGCCGCTGTCCGGCACCTTGCGGGCGAAATATTCGCAGTCGCGGCTCTCGTGGATCAGCTTGAGCTCGTCGCGCAGCCACTGGATGACGGCGCCGCCCACGAAGACGGAGCCCTCCAGCGCGTACTGGACGCTGCCGTCCAGCGCGACGGCCACGGTGGAGACCAGGCCGTTCTGACTCTCGTAAATCTGGCAGCCGGTGTTCATCAGCATGAAACAGCCGGTGCCGTAGGTGTTCTTGACGGAGCCGGGCTCGAAGCAGGCCTGGCCGAAGAGGGCCGCCTGCTGGTCGCCGGCGCTGCCGCAGATGGGCACCTCGGTGCCCTGCAGGTTCGTGTAGCCGTAGATCTCGCTGCAGGAGCGGACCTCGGGCAGCATCGCCCGCGGGATCCGCAGCGCCTCGCAGAGCTCCGCGTCCCACGCGAGCTCGTGGATGTTGAAGATCATCGTGCGGGACGCGTTCGTCATGTCGGTGACGTGCGCGCGGCCGCCCGTGAGCTTCCAGATCAGCCAGGAATCGACGGTGCCGAAGCACAGCTCGCCCCGCTCGGCGCGCTCCTGGGCGCCGGGGACGGCATCGAGGATCCAGCGGATCTTGGTCGCGGAATAATAGGCATCCGGCGTGAGGCCGGTCTTCTTTTTGATGGTTTCGGCGGGCACGCGCGCGGTCAGTTCCTCGACGAGGGGCGCGGTGCGGCGGCACTGCCAGACGATCGCGTTGTAGATGGGGCGGCCGGTGGCGCGGTCCCAGACCACGGCGGTCTCGCGCTGGTTCGTGATGCCGATGCCGGCGAGCTCGGAGGCCTCGGCGCCGGCCTTCGCCAGCACCTCGACGAGCGCGCCGTACTGGCTGCTCCAGATCTCCATGGGGTCGTGCTCGACCCAGCCGGGCTGCGGATAATACTGGGTGAATTCCCGCTGAGCCACGGCGACGATCCGCTGCTCGTGATCGAACAGGATCGCGCGGCAGGATGTGGTGCCCTCGTCCAGAGCCAGAACGTATTTTTTCATGTTGCCTCCTTCTCGTTTTCTGTCACGGTATCGGTCCTTTGAGTATAGCATTGCGGCGGGGAGATGGCAAGTGCCGCGCGGGGGAAGTCGCACAGGGGGGGGTCGCGGAGGGGCCGGGACGGGGTGGCGCTGGCGACGCGCCGGGGGGATGCGACGCAGGCGAAGCCGCGGCGACTGTGACCTCTCTGCGTCCCCGGCGCCGCGCCGCACTTGCCAATCGCGGCGGAGGATGCTACAATCGGGCCATCAATCCAAGGAGGCTTCCCATGTCTGCCAAAACCCTCATCCGCGTTCAGTTCTACCGCCGCAAATGGCTGAAGGAGCACATTTTCGAATTCATCACCCTGGCGCTGGTTCTCGCCGCCCTTATCGGCGCGGGCGCGGCGCAGCTCGCGATGCGGAAGGACACGGCCCTCTGGTGCTTTGGCGCGGCCGCCGCGGTCCTCGTCGCGGGGATCTTCTTCCTGCGCGGGCAGCTCCGGAGCTTCCTGGCGGAAAACGCGGACGCCGGCAGCGAGCCGACGGACGGCGAGCCGGATTTCGACCCGGCCGAGTTCGAGGCCGAGGCTGAGCAGGCGGCAAGAGAGGCCGAGGCGTCCGCCGAGGCAGCCGAGGGAGCCGCCGAGGCAGCCGAGCAGGCCGATCAATGAGACAGTCGGGCAAAGCGAAATGATTTTCAGGCGGAGGCGCTTAGGTGCCTCCGTTTTTTTGCGCATCCTATGTTAGAAAGCAGCCGCTTCGTCTCATTTTTGGGGTACAATTCTGGGATTTTACGTCAAAATCACAATATTCTGCCGATTTGTCGTAAAGCGTTTTGAAGGCCAAACGCGCTTTACGACAAAAGAGCGTATTTTTTGCTTTTTGTCGTAAATTGGATGCGTCATTCAGGCTTTTGGAACGAACGATGTGTCCCCTTCTCACTCCTGTTTCCCTTTTCGCGTTTTTGATGCATCCAATTTACGACAGATTTCATTTTCCTTGCTGTTTTGTCGTAATCTCCAAAAATCACTCTCAACCGCTTACGACAAAACTGGCCAAAAACGAGAATTTGTCGTAAAAATTGCAACCAGCCGCAAAAAAATGAGACGAAGACAAAATGCAGCGAGCCGGGCCCACAAAGGAGCCCGGCTCGCGGTAACTCAATTTCAATTCACTTCATCCGCAGTCATCGCGGCATGCGGAATCAGCTTCATCCGCAGTCCTCGCGGCATGCGGAATCAACCCTCGCGGCCTGCGCCGCCCGCCTTACGCGGTGTACTTCTGCAGGGTCGCGCGGATGGCGCCGGGGCCGGCGATCAGCTCCTCGAAGTAGCCGACGATGCGCTCGGCCAGGCCAAGCTCGACCAGGTCGACGCCGAAAATCTTCGCGTCGGAAAGCAGCGGCTTCAGGGTCTCCAGCGTGTTCTCAGGCTTCTCGCCCAGCTTGAAGGAGGCGACGAAGGGACGCACGGTGTCGAACAGAGGATCGGGGCTCAGCTCGAACTCCTCGCCCGCGTCGTTCACGCCCATCAGGTAGCGCAGCCAGCCGGCGTGCACCAGGGGGATGAGCTTGAGGTCGTTCAGGTCGAGGCCGGCCTTCAGGTAGTTCTTGATCGTCTCGCCGAAGCGGATGGAGAGCTTCTGAGAGGTGTCGGTCGCGATGCGCTGGGGCGTATCAGGCATGAAGGGGTTGGGGAAGCGGACGTTCAGGACGGTGTCGATGAAGGCCTTGGGATCCAGCACGCCGGGGTTCACGACGACGGGCAGGCTCTCGACGTAGCCGATGGTCTCGACCATCTTCTTGAGCTCGGGGTCGCGCATCTCGGCCCAGATCTTGTCGTAGCCGAGCAGGCAGCCGTAGACGGCCAGGCAGGTGTGCAGGGGGTTCAGGCAGGTGCAGACCTTCATGCGCTCGACCTTGTCGACGGTCTCGCGGGCGGTGAAGATCACGCCGACCTGCTCCAGCGGCGGACGGCCGTTGGGGAAGCTGTCCTCGATGACCAGGTACTCGGTCTCCTCGGCGTTGACGAAGGGGGCGACCCAGGTGTTCTTCGTGGTGACGACGGGGGCCAGATCCTCCAGCTCGTCGGCGGCCAGCATCTTCTCGACGTTGGCGTCGGGGCGGGGAGTGATCTTGTCGATCATGCTCCAGGGGAAGGAGACGGTCTCGCGGTCGTTGACGTACTCGACGAACTCGGGATCGGCGACGCCGTTCTCGGCCCACTTCTCGGCGAAGGCGTTCATCGCGGCGTAGAGCTTGTCGCCGTTGTGGGAGCAGTTATCGGTGGAGACCATGGCGATGGGCAGCGCGCCGTTCGCGAAGCGCTCGTAGAGCAGCGCGGCGACCTTGCCGATGTAGCTCTGGGGGCAGGCGGGACCGGCGGCGAAGTCAGCCTCGACGGCGGGCAGCAGCTCGCCCTTGCCGTTCACCAGGCTGTAGCCCTTCTCGGTGATGGTGAAGGTCGCCATCTGCAGGGAGGGGTTCGCGAAGATGGCCTTCATGCGGCCGAACTCGGTCTCGCTCTCGGAATCGAGGATGCAGGACTCGGCGATGGAGCCGACGACGGTCTTCTCGACGCTGCCGTCGCTCTTCAGGGTGACCAGGACGGACAGGTCGTCGTGGGGACGGTACATCTTCTCGACGATCTCGTAGTCGAAGCCCTCGGCCACGATCAGGCCCTTGTCATAGAGGCCGCCGTCCAGCAGGCGCTGCGCCAGATTGCACTGGAACGCGCGGAAAATGTTGCCGGCGCCGAAGTGGATCCAGGTGGGATCCTTGCGGGTGCGCTCCGCCATCGCCGCGCGGTCGAAGCCGGGCAGCTTGTAACCCTTCTCTTCCCAGACACTCTTGTTCTGGATGCCGAGATTGCTTAATTTCATCTTGATCTCCTTTTCTGAAAAAAGAAAATAATCTAACAAATATGATACCACCGCCGGCCGCGTTTTGCAACGGCGGGCGGAAGCAGACAGGAATTACGGTCGCGGCGCGGTGAGCTCACCCAAGCTTCGCGAGCACCTCCGCGGCGATCTTCTCGGCGTCCGCGGGGACAGCACCGGGCGCCTTCGCGCGGGCGAGCGCCAGAAGCTCCGCGAGGGTCTTGCGGCTCATCAGACTGTACAGCAGACGGTTCTCGCGCAGGACCTTCTCCAGGTCGGTGCCGGGCAGATATTCGGCCGCCAGCCGGACGACCTCGGCGCGGGCCGCGGGATCGTCCATCAGGTCGCGGACCCGGCTGTTCAGAGTAAAACGGCTCATGGGACCTCCTTACAAAGCAAGCTTGAATTCCTTCTTGCCGCTGATCTCCTCCTCGCGGCCGTCGGGCAGGATGACCTTCGCAGTCACGTCCTTCGGCACACAGAAGCGCAGGACCAGCTTCTTGCCCTCGTAGCTCCAGGCGCTTTCGACGCGGCCCAGGGCGGACTCGTACCAGGCCGTGACGCTGCCGAGACGGGGATCGGTCTTCGGGGCGAGGGTGACGGCGCCGCGCTCGACGCGGATGCCGGCGGCGCTGTCCATCAGCCAGCCGCAGACGCCGCCGAGGGCATAGTGGTTCAGCGACGCGGACGGGCGGCCGGCCTCGTCGATGCCGTTCCAGGTCTCCCAGACGGAGGTCGCGCCCTTCTTCACGGCGTAGAGCCAGCCGGGGCGGTCCTCCTGCAGCAGCAGGTCATAGGCGCAGTCGGCGTAGCCGTTGTCCGAGAGCACGCGGAGGAGCTCCGCGGTGCTGAGGAAGCCGGTGTTCGGGTGATCCTCGCGATGGCGCACGTTCAGCATCAGATCCTGGGCGGCGCGGGGGATCTCGAACTCATCGAGCAGGCCCATGAAGAGCGGGCGGACGTAGCGGCACTGACGGTCCGAATAGACGCGGCCGTCCTCCAGGAAGACGGCGCGGTAGGCCTCGCGGGCCTTGTCCGCGATCTCCGCGTACTTCGCGGCGTCCTCCGCGTGGCCGAGGGCCTCGGCCAGCTCGGACAGCGCGCGGGCGCTGTAGGAAAGGTAGGCGGTCGCGACCTCGGGGTCGCCGTGGAGCGCCTGCTTCGCCGCGTAGTCGGCCGGGGCGTCGGGCTCCAGCCACTCGCCCCACTGGAAGCCCTGATCCGCGAAATAGGGACGGAGCTCCTTGGGGACGCGGGCGAGGTTTTCGGGCCGCGTGAGGCGGTTCCGCTTCATCAGCCAGTCGATCCAGCCCTTCATCGCGCCGTAGCTCTCCTCGGCCGCACCGAGGTCGCCCGTGCGCTTCCAGATGCGCCAGGGCACCAGCACGATCGCGTCGCACCAGCCGGAGACGCCGTCCAGCATGCCCATGGAGCAGCCGGGCATGACGGGCGCCCACTGGCGGAGCTTGCCGCTCCGGTACGCGCTCGCCGCGACGTCCTTCAGCCAGCCGCGAAGGACCGGCGCGGAATCCATCAGGTAGAGGGCGGTGTCGCAGAAGACCTGCGCGTCGCCGGTGAAGCCGCTTCGCTCGCGGGTGGGGCAGTCGGTGGGCTGGCCCACGAAGTTCGAGCGCATGCTGCGGAAGGTGTTCGCGACAAGCTTGTTCACATCGTCATTGCCGCAGGTGAAGCCCGCGGTGACGGCCATGTCGGAGCAGACGGCGACCGCGGTGAACCAGGCCGGATCAATCTTCAGCGTGGATTCGACCTTCACGTAGCGGAAGCCGAAATAGCATTTCGTGGGCTTGTAGGCGTTCTCGCCCTCGCGGCACCAATATTTGACGGTCTGCTCGCAGCGGTATTCGCCGCGCGGATTCTGGAAGTTTTCCTGGGTGAAATTGCCGTTCTCATCGAGCGTCTCGCCGTGGAGCAGCACGAGCGGCTCGCCCGGGAAGCAGACGCCGGCGGGGATATGAAGCTCCACGTAGCCGGCGAGATTCACGCCGAAATCGAGGACGGTCTCGCCCGCGGGCGTGGTGAGAAGCGTCGCGGCGAAGCGCTCGGTCTCGACGATCTCGGGCGTCTCCTGCGCGATCAGGTTGCGGAGGGACAGATGCTTTTTCACGCGGACGGGGTGCCATTCGGCCGCGGCGATGCCGTAGCCGTCGGTGAGGTCCTCGCGGCGGGCGTCGTACTCCTCGCCGATCATCGGGTCATTCAGGCCGAGCGGGCCCTTCTGCGTGGCCTCCCAGCTGCCGTCGGTCGCGAGGAGCGTCTCGTCGCCGCAGCGAAGCTCCGCGAACAGCGCGGCGTCGCGCTCGAAGTTCTGCCGGGTCATGGCGTTGCCCATCGAGCCGCGCCAGAGGCCGTCGCCGAGGGACACGAGAATCCGGTTCCCGCCTTCGCGGAGGAGCCCCGTCACGTCGGCGCGCTGCACCTGCAGCCGCTTGTCGTACTGGCTCACGAAGGGCGCGAGGACCGCCTCCTGCACCGGACATCCGTTGATCCACGCATTGTAGATGCCGTGCGCGGTGATGTAGAGCTCGACCGGCCGGCCGTCGGGGACATATTCGAAACTCCGCTGCAGATAGGAGGCGCGGACGCGCTCGTTCTGTTCGGGGTCGTGCCGCTCCGGCGAGATCCAGAGGGCCTTCCACTCCGCAGGCAGTTCAAAGGTTTTCATGAAGCTTTCCGCCTTTCCGTACATAGATATTTATATTATAGCCAAAATCGCGGGCGATGAAAAGACCTGAAAGCGGATTTTTGAGAGGGGCAGGACGGCTGCCACGCAAATCGCGTTTTTGCCGAAAAACGTGGTATGCGGCGGGGCGGTTTTTGCCGTGCATACCACGCAAAACGCAAATTTTCAAAAAAGCGTGGCATGCAGAAAAACACTTTTGGGCCGACATACCACGCAAATCGCGTTTTTGCCGAAAAACGTGGTATGCGACGAGGCGGTTTTTGCCGTGCATACCACGCAAATCGCCAATTTTCAAAAAAGCGTGGCAGGCAGAAAAGCACTTTTGGGCCGACATACCACGCAAATCGCGTTTTTGCCGAAAAACGTGGTATGCGGCGAGGCACCGCCTTACTCGACATACCACGCAAATCGCAAAAATTCAAAAAAACGTGGCAGGTCCCGGCGCATGCGCTGCCCGACCTACCACGCAAATTCGCTTTTTCTCAAAAAACGTGGCAACCTCCGCTGCCGCGACCTCAAAACGTGGCAACCTCAGCCACCCTGCCCGAAATCCGCAGGAAAACCGCCGAAAAATTGCCCCGAAACCTTCAAATCTCAAACACCTTCCCCGTTTCGAGCGCCGTCAGCCGCCCCTCCAGGACCTCCTCGAGCCAGCCGAACGCAATCAGGCCCGTGCAATGCCCGGAATAGAACGCCTCGCAGCCCGACCCGAGAAGCTTCCCGGCGACCGTGCGGACCTCGTCCCGCGAGTAGCCGCAGGAGGTCACCCCGCCGAGCCCCATCATGTGGAAGCCGCCGACGTACGCCTTGATCCGCCGGCCGGGGGACGCGCGCGCGGCCTCGCCGACCACGATGTCCACGCCGGAATGCGAGCAGCTGCTCACGCACACCAGCCCGTCCTCCTCCTCGAAGACGACGGTCTGCTCGTGGCTGAAATCGTCATACACCCTCCGGCGGCCGTCCATCACGCACATGTGCGTCTGCTTCGCGCGCTCGCGCAGCCCCGGGGAGCTGTGCGGCACGAGGAAGATTCCCTCCGCGACCTGCGCGGCGCCGTCGACAAACTCGAAGCGGTCCCGGTACTGCTCCAGCATGCCCTTCGGCATCCCGATGTACTTGCTGAACGGGCCGACCGCCGCGACGCAGGAGCGCCCCTCCGCCGCCCGCTGCAGGAAGACCTTCGCCCGCGCGTTCCGCCCGAAGAAGGCCGGGAAGCCGCCGGCGTGGTCATAATGCGCGTGCGAGAGGAAGGCCGCCTCGACCGCGCCCAGATCGACCCCCATCCGCTCCGCGTTCTCCGCGAAGAGGCCGGTGGCGCCGCTGTCGATCAGATACGCCTTCCCGCGGTACTCCACGTACAGGCACAGCCCGTGCTCCGCGGGCAGCCCCTCTGCCGCGGTGTTTTCGACAAGAACCTTGATGATCATTCGGTGTAGTCCTCCAAAAACAGAATAACTCTTTTCGCTTTTTCAAGGCGTAAAACCTGCATCCTATCCGGACAAAAGCCCGCGATTTCTCAGACAGTGATCACTAACGAAGCATCCGTTCGCTGCATATAATAAAGTATCACCAAAGTCCTGTATATCGCTCAAGAATTATGGTAAGATATAAAAAAGCATAGAGGCGGTGCAACATGAAAAATCGATTTATTTCATATTTCTCCCTTGTTTGAAGGGAAAAGGGAAAAAATATAAAAAAACAGACTCTTTTCAGAGTCTGGCATCTCACACACTGTGAGTACGGGCAACCCGCGAGTTGAATAAATTTTTATTTGAACTTGCTGTGTAATTGTTTGTAGAGTAACAATCGCAACTAAATACTACAGCAAGCCAAGGAGAGTGTCAAGATGAAAAAAGAAAACAAAGAGTTTTATCTGGGTCTGGACATCGGTACCGACTCCGTCGGCTATGCCGTTACCGACACGAACTACAACCTGATGAAGCATAGCGGCGAGCCCATGTGGGGCGCCACGCTGTTCGAAGCCGCGAGCGATGCCGCGGATCGGCGCATGCATCGCACGGCCAGAAGAAGACTTGATCGTCGGCAGGAGCGCGTCCATCTTGTCAGCGAGCTTTTCGCGTCTGAAATCAGCAAAAAGGATCCCAGCTTTTTCAAGCGTTTGCAAGCCAGTTCATTGTACCGCGATGAAGCAGGCACACCGTATACCCTCTTCAACGATAAGGATTATACGGATAAAGACTATTACAAACAGTACCCTACGATTCATCACCTGATTGTCGATCTGATGAAAAACGGCGAACCGCATGACGTCCGGCTCGTTTATCTTGCCTGCATCTGGTTGGTGGCGCATCGCGGGCATTTTCTGTTCGATACACCCGTTGAGAATGTGGACGAACTGCTTGATTTTTCCAAGGTATACGGCGAGTTTACCGATTGGCTGAAGGAATCCGAATGGGCACTTCCCTGGAGCGAAAACGTGACCGCGGAGCAGATCGCTGATGTTATGACCCAACGTCTCGGCATCACCAAAAAGACCGACCTGTTTCAACAGAACATTCTGAATGGCAAAAAGCTCAGTAAGGAAGTAACGGAAGAGCAGCCGTTCTGTCAGGAAGGCATCGTCAAACTTCTCTGCGGAGCCAAGTTTAATTTGGCCTCCCTGTTTGGGAAAGAAGAATATTCCGATCTGGACATCAAATCTGTTTCGCTGGCAGATGATGATGCCCTCTTCAATGACGTTCTGCTGAGCCTCGGAGATGATGGAGATCTTCTGCTCCATCTGCGCAAGATGTTCGACTGCGCACAGTTGGCAAAGGCTAAAAACGAAAAAAGTTCGCTCTCTGAAGCGATGGTCGATGTATATGACCAGCACAAATCCGATTTGAAATGGCTGAAGGAGTTCGTAAAGAAGTACCTCCCCAATGAATATGGAGCAATCTTCCTGGATGCAGCGGAGGACAACTATGCCGCGTATTCCTATAATGTAAAAAGCGTAAAAGGAACCATAAAAGGCAAGGCTAGCCAAGAGAAATTCTCTGATTTTCTGAGAAAGAAAATCCAGAATGTCACTGTCGACGATAAGGACAAAGCAAAATACGAAGAAGCCCTGGAACGCATCAAAGCCCTCACCTTCCTGCCGAAGCAAAAAAGCACAGACAACCGTGTCATCCCTTATCAGCTCTACTATTCCGAACTAAAGCAGCTGTTGGAGAACGCCGAGAAATATCTTCCTTTCCTGAAGGAAAAGGATCAGGACGGACTCACCGTCACCGAGAAGATTCTGGATATCTTCAAATTCCGCATTCCCTATTATGTCGGACCTCTGGTTTCCTCACAGTATTCGAAAAACGCCTGGATGGTTCGCAAAGCTGAGGGAAAAATCTATCCCTGGAATTTCGAGGAAAAGGTCGACCTCGACGAAAGCGAACAACGCTTCATCGACCGCATGACCAATACCTGCGTCTATTACCCCGGAGAAGAAGTTCTGCCCCGGAATTCTCTGTTGTATTGCGAATTTACCATTCTGAACGAAATCAACAATATCCGTATCGACGGGCAGCCCATTCCCACGGAAATCAAGCAGCAGCTTTTCCAAAAACTCTTCATGGAAAAGGCCAAGGTGAAGGTCAGCGAGATCCGCAGCATAATCTGCCAGATGATTGGGAAAAAGGATTTCGCTCTGTCCGGTCTCGACAGCACCGTGAAGTCCTCCAATAAACCTTATCTCAATTTCAGACGTCTCCTCGCGAAAGGTCTGCTCACCAAAACAGACATCGAAAACATCATTCGTCGAATGGCCTATACCGAGGACCGCGGCCGGATAAAAGAATGGTTGCGGAAAACCTACCCGCAGCTGCCGGAGGAGGACGTGAAATACGTCGCGGGACTCGGCCTCAAGGACTTTGGACGTCTCTCCAAGCGATTTTTGACCGGACTCGAAGGTACCGACAAGCAGACCGGCGAAGTCATGACCATCATGGGCTTCCTCCGCGATCGCAGCGTCAATCTGATGCAGCTTCTGTCTGATAACTACACCTTCCGTGAACAGTTAGATTCCATCGCACAGGAGTACTATGTCCAAAATCCTGTCACGCTAGAAGACCGCCTGACTGAAATGCGTCTTTCCGGAGCGGTCAAGCGTTCCGTTTACCGCACGTTAGAAATCGTCGACGATGTGTACAAAGCCACCGGCCGTGCACCCAAGAAGGTTTTCGTGGAAATGGCCCGAGGCAGCAAAGAAAGTCAGAAAGGGAAGCGCACGCTCTCCCGCAAGCAGCAGCTACTCGATCTCTATAAAAAAGTCAAAAACGAGGACACCCGAGTTCTGCAAAAAGAGCTTGAAGACATGGGCGAAATGGCCGATAACCGGCTCCAGAGCGACAAGCTTTTCCTCTACTACACCCAGTTGGGAAGATGCATGTACACCGGCGAGCCCATCGACCTCGCAAAACTCGGCGATCCGACCCTCTACGACATCGACCACATTTATCCGCAGTCTGCCGTCAAAGATGACAGCATTCTGAATAACAAAGTACTGGTCACCAGCCAAGCAAACGGAACCAAGGGAAACACGTACCCGATTTCCGAAAAAATCAGGCATGAAATGTATGGCTTCTGGGCCTCACTCAAGGAAATGCAGTTGATTTCCGAGGAGAAATTCAAGCGTCTCACTCGCTCAACCCATTTCACCGAAGAAGAACTGATGGCATTTATCAATCGTCAGCTGACGGAAACCCAGCAATCTACCAAGGCAATCGCGACCTTATTGAAGGAGCGCTTCGGAGATGCAACTACCGTGGTTTATGTCAAAGCCGGCCTCGTATCCGATTTCCGCCAGGAATTCGACTTAGTCAAATCGCGTGCCGTCAACAGTCTCCACCACGCCAAAGACGCTTATCTGAACATCGTGGTCGGAAACGTCTATAACATGAAATTCGACCGTCGATGGTTCGACCCCAAACGTGACTATAGTGTCAAAACGAAAACTGTTTTTTCCCATCCCGTTATCGTTAACAGAGGCACCGAAAATGCTTGGAACGGCGAGGAAGATCTCGTAAGAATCAAGTCCGTGATGGCAAAAAACAATATCCATTTGACCCGTTATTCATTCATCAAACACGGCGGACTGTTTGACCAGAATCCCGTCAAAGCCGGCAGCGGATTGGTCCCGCTGAAGGCCGGTGTTTCGACGGAAAAATATGGGGGATATAATAAAGCGACCGCTGCCGAGTATCTATTAGTCTCGTACACCATTGGCAAAAAACGAGACGTTATGTTCGCTCCTATCGAACTGCAATTTATTGACTCGGTACAAGCCGGGGGAGATACCGCACTTGAATATGTCACGAACGTTATTTCGCAATACAACGGAAACAAAACCGTTTCCGATGTGAAAATCGAGCTGAACGGACGCCCCATCAAAACTCAGGCTACGATTTCGGTTGACGGAATGCGATTGGTCTTGGGCGCAAAAACCGGCTCCAATCTTCAGGTCCGGCCGCTCACTCAATTAGTTGTTGGAAAGGATTGGGAGCGATATATCAAACGACTCGAGTCCGCATCGAAAAAGCAACTCCAGAACAGAAAAATTCAATTCGACGTAGAACATGACATGATTTGCGCCGAGAAAAATCTGGAACTATTTGACTTGCTTCTGAAAAAACTCGAAGCCTCCGTTTTTATCCATTGTCCCGGCAATATAGCGGCAACCCTCAGAGCCGGGAAAGATGCTTTTCAAAAGCGTCCTTTGGAGGAACAGGTCCATGCCCTGCTGAATATCATTGGCTGGTTCAATGATGTAGGAGGTGGGTGCGATCTGACTCTTCTTGATGGTGCGAAATCAGGTGGAACAAAACGCCCATCCATGAAACTCTCCGGCTGGGCAAAAGACTACTCTGACGTCCGCATCATTGACTCCTCGGCCTCCGGCATTTTCGAGAGCCCAAGCGAGAATCTGCTCACTTTGTTATGAGTTGGCGCACTGTCGTAATCACAAAGCGCTGCAAGCTCGACTTGAAAATGGGTTATCTGGTGGTTCGCTCTGATGAAGTGACACGCATTTTCATAGACGAGATTGCCTTGTTGCTGATTGAAAATCCGGCGGTATCCTTCACCGGGATACTGTTGGAGGCTCTCATCAAGAAGAAAGTGCGCGTCATTTTCTGCGACTCCTCACATTCTCCCGCGGCAGAGTTGGCGCCGTATTATGGGAGCTTCGACAGCGCAAGGAAACTTGAGGCACAAATTCATTGGACAGACGAGACAAAAGGCTCCATCTGGACGGAAATCATCACTGACAAACTCAGAAAGCAAGCCGATTTTCTGGGAGAACTAAATTACGCCCGAGAGCCGGAATTAATCCGCAACTATATCGAGCAAATCGAAATAATGGACTCAACAAATCGGGAAGGCCATGCCGCAAAAGTGTACTTCAACGCATTGTTCGGCATGGACTTCTCCCGATCCGAAGAGAGCCCCATCAATGCCGCGTTGAACTACGGGTACGGACTTATTTTGTCTGCATTTAACCGTGCCGTTACAGCAAATGGCTATTTGACTCAGCTCGGACTGAAGCATTGCAATATGTTCAACCAGTTCAATCTTTCCAGTGACTTGATGGAACCCTTCCGCATTCTGGTCGACAGGGAAGTCAAAGCCTTACCTATCCTTGGCGAATTCGGAACTTCAGAAAAGCACGCTCTCGTCTGTCTTCTTTCTGAGAGTGTCCGAATCGACGGAACGCTACAGACCGTCCTGAATGCAATCAACATCTACACCCGAAGCGTGTTCGATGCCCTAAACGATGGCGATCCTTCACTGATCAAACCGTATCAACCGTCATGAGTTATCGCTTTATGAGAATGATAGTGTTTTTCGATCTCCCGCCAGAGACCGCAGAAGACCGCCGCAACTATTCAAGCTTCAGAAAGATGCTGATTAAAAATGGTTTCCTTATGATGCAGGAATCCGTTTATTGCAAGCTTTTGCTCAATAGCAGCGCCGAGAAACTAATGGAAGAAAAAGTCAGCAAAGAAAAACCTCCCAAGGGCCTCGTCGAACTGCTGACAGTCACCGAAAAACAATATGCACATATCCGTTATCTGACTGGGCAATATTCGGGAGATGTGTTGGACTCCGATGAAAGGACCGTATTCCTGTGAAGCTAATCCACCCAGAGTTGTCGCAAGCTTTAGACTGTTCACAACCTGGCATCCAAACCTTGGTTGTAGAAAACAAGGATTTCTTACGCCGACTCCTCGCAGATGCCTATATTCAGAAAAACGGAAATCCAGGCACTTGGATTTTGGCTCAGAATGACAAGATTGTTGATTTCGCAAAAAATGTCGAGTTGATCAGCAACTATTTCGAAACCGAACTGAATCGTCACAGTCTGATTTCAAAGATTACAACCGCTTTGGAAAATGAGGCCACCTCTGAAGAGTTCTTTGAAAGTTCAATCGCCTTGATAAGCAAAATCGAGCAATATATGAACGAACTTGCTTTTTCTCTTCCCGGTGATATTCATTTCCCTAAACTCAGCATGAACTCTTTACTCAAAGCAGCCGGTCCGGAAATTGCAGATGAATATGATAATTGTCTTGAACGAATGCTCGACTACTTCGAACTCGTCCGGGAATATGACCGGGATAAGTTATTTATTACCGTCAACCTCCGCAGTTTCTTTTCCGATGAGGATACTTCGTTATTTCTTGACTCAGCCATCTCGCATGAGTATCATATCATCATGATCGAAAGTCACGCATTCCCTGTTTTGCCCCAGGAACATAGGTTGACAGTCGATGAAGACCTTTGTGAGTTTTAGATAATGGCTCTGACTGCTCTTTTACACGGCGCTTTCCCGCTTGCTGACGGTGTCTCAAATGATGATTTGAGGTTTGAGAGCTGTGTAATTCTGTAGA
>JAZUHB010000103.1:0-26502 GCA_045641505.1 Bianqueaceae bacterium
AGGTGATAGGCCGGAGGTGGAAGTGCAGCAATGTACGTAGCTGACCGGTACTAATAGGTCGAGGAGCTTGTTCAATAGCACATTGAGTGCTTTGAAGTGCAACATCGGTTCACTAAGTTTGATATGCAATTTTGAAGGTTCCGCAAACCTTTGAAAAATGGCCTGCAAAGGTCCACATATTCCTCGATAGCTCAATGGTAGAGCATCCGGCTGTTAACCGGAGGGTTGTAGGTTCGAGCCCTACTCGGGGAGTTTAGCGGTGATGATGCGCTTATGGGTAACACCCGTTCCCATTCCGAACACGATGGTTAAGACATAAGCGGCCGATGGTACTTGGTGGGGGACTGCCTGGGAGAGTAGGTGATTGCCGCTATTTTTTTGTCTTAAATCCGGACCCTGACGGCGCACTGTTTCGCGCTCCCTCGTGAGCAGCGTAGGTGTGTGCGGAGGTCAGCGTATCGCGCCTTCGCCGGGCCGGCAGACCGGGTTTTTTTATATCGAAGCGGAGATCCTTTGTGTTCTCCGCTTCTTTTTATTTTTCTCTTTCCTATTTCTTGTTTTGATGCTATAATTTCGTTACTGTGTCTTTCAATGCATTTTTATCGAAAGGATCTTCCCATGAGAAAGAGCGTTGCTTTTCTGCTGGTTCTGGTACTGGCGGGCTTCGGAATCGTGGCCCTCGGCAAGTCCCGCGGCAATGAGCCCGAGGCCGAACCGGCAGTGACGAAATACTCCGACGGACTGTTCCTGATCCGCTGCGATACGGTCGATTACGCGGCGGGTGAGCGGTTCTACGCGGACCATCCTGTTTCTGTGAGCCGCGGCTCGGTCATGCGCATCGGCTCCTACGTGGGCTTCAACTACGACGCGCCCGGCGAGGAGAACTGCACTCTCGTGATCGCGGTCCCGGCGGCCGAAGGACGGTATGAAAGCGTCTCGGTGGCCACTGTTCCCGCGGAGCTGGGCAGCGCCCTGGCAAAATCCGGCGCGGAAGCCATCCCGGATTATCTGGTCTGCACCGTGACGGACGGCGTCAACAGTGAGGGCCTGTTCTGCGGTCTGAGCGCGCTGGCGATCAGCGGAAGCTCCGTCCCCACCTCCGGCACCAATCCCGACGGCGAGAAGCTTTGCCTTCTTTCGGCAGTCCGCTGTGTGCTCGACCGGGCTGCGTCCGTCGATGAGGCGCTGACGGTTCTGGCCGCCTGCAATCTCTATGCGCCGACGGATGAAAACGGTCTTCCGGTGGAATATCACCTGATGCTCGCGGATGCGAAGAAGACCGTCATTCTGGAATACGTGGACAACGTGGGCTTTACCACGGAAGAAGAGTTCTGCATGACCAACTCCTACAAAACCAAGGAGACCGACTTCACCGTGGGAAGCGAGCGTGAGCGGGTCATGAAGCGGAACGAGGATTATATCGAGACCGCCTGGAACATGATGAAGGTCATGCAGAAGATCCGTTTCTCCTGCGCGTATGACCCGGCCGAGGATCCCGCCTGGTTCTCCGAATACTACGGCGTTTACGGCGAGGGCGCGCTTCTGCTCGACGCGAAAACCGAGAAGGCGCTGCTTACCCGCAGCGTGATGCCGCTGCTCGATCCCGACTGGACCGAGCCGAAATCCATTTTCGATTCGGAAAGCAAGCAGGAATCCGGCGAGGAATCCGGTGAGAGCGGTGAGGAAAGCGAAGCTGAGCCCGCGGTCGTGCCGGATCCCGCGATTCTCGCGGAACGGATCTTCACGCAGCACAGCGCCGTGTACGATCTGTCGAATCTCTCGGTGAACGTGGTCGGAGGCGAGGGCAAGATCGAGATCGCCTACCGGCTCAATCCTCCCGCGGAGGAAAGCACCGAGGAGTCCGCTCCTTCGGAAGAAAGCGAAGCGGGGACCGGCGAAAACACCGGCGACGGTCAGGAATCCAAGTAATATTACAAAAATAGCGGTCGGAAGATTTCTCTTCCGGCCGCTTTTTTCGTGGCGGGGTTTCGGAGCGCGCCCGTCAGGAGACGGTCCCGGGGAACGTTCCTGCCCGGCGGGGGATTGTTCCGGAGATCACTCCTGTTCTGCGGAGGATTCTTCTTCCGCGTAGGGGGAATGCTCCCAGTAGGGCTGGATCAGGTCGGCGTCGACCCGTCCCTTGATGCCGTCGATCTGGGCGGAGTTCGTGAACTGCCAGACGGCGTAGGAGCCGGGGAAGGCGGTCATCGGGAAACGGGGGAACGGGCCGTAGCTTTCGGGGACGAAATGCGCCAGCCAGACGGGGTAGTCGCTCAGCTTTTCCAGCTCCAGCTGGGAAAGGAGGTATTCGTAGTAGGAATAGACGCCGCCGGTGAAGATGCCCTCTTTTTCGATCTCGCGGCAGAAGGAGAGGGCGATGGCGGTGCGCTCCTCGGGGGTCAGGCTGTTGGCCCGGCCGCCCTGCGAGGTGTTTTCGGTGTCGAAGAAGATCGGCAGATCCAGCTCATAGGCGCCGACGATCGTCTTGGCGAAGATCGCCTCCATCTTGGCTTCCTCCTCGGTGACGGCGGCGGAGAAGAAGTAGCCGCCGATCTTGAGCCCAGCCTCCGTCGCGCCCTTCAGGTACTTGCGGGCGTATTCATCGGCGTACAGGGCGCCTGTGCCGTAGCCGCGGCCGCCGAGGCGGATGATCACGAATTCGACGCCGCTTTCCTTGACCGCGTTCCAGTCGGTGACGGTATTGAACTCGGAAAGATCGATGCCGAAGTGGGCGGTTTCGAGGAAGGTGCGGAAGAGCTCGCCCTTGGTGGGCTCCTCGGGCTCGGGCCGCGCGGCGATGACCGCCTCCGCGTCACGGAGCATCTTTCCGTGCGCGAGGATGAGACCGCAGACCGAGAGAAGCAGCAGGACCAGGAGCGATCCCATCAGAATGTTCCAGCCTTTTTTCATTTCAGTTCACAGGGGCCTCCACCCGGACAGGCTTCGTAGAAGCTCGCGTCATAGCCGATCACGCGGCGGTAACGGGCGCCCACCGCCCGGATGACCTTCTTCAGCCGGGAGGCCTCGACCAGGGCGATCGCGCAGCCGCCGAAGCCGGCGCCGGTCATGCGGGCGCAGAGGACGCCGGGCTGCTTGCGGGCCGCGGCGACCAGGGTGTCGAGCTCGGGGCCGGTGACCTCGTAGTCTTCGCGGAGCGAATCGCCCGAGGCGTCGATCAGGCGGGCGAACTCCGCGAGGTCACCCGCGCGCAGGGCGGAGACGGCCTTGATCGTGCGCTGGTTTTCGCTGACGGCGTGCTTCGCGCGCTTCCGCTTCACGGGATCCGCGATGAGGCCGGCGTTCTTCTCGAACTCCGCGTCGGTCAGCGCGCCGAGGGAGGCCGCGTTCAGCCGGGTCTGCAGGGAGCGGAGAGCGTCCTCGCACTCCGCGCGGCGCTCGTTGTACTTGGAATCCGCGAGCCCGCGGCGCTTGTTGGTGTTCATGATCAGGAGCCGGTAGTCGCCCAGCTCCAGCGGGACGTATTCGTATTTCAGCGTGCCGGTATCCAGGAAGATTGCCTGGGAGGGCCGGCCCATCGCGATGGCGAACTGGTCCATGATGCCGCAGTTCACGCCGTTGTAGCGGTTCTCGGAGCGCTGGGAGAGCTTCGCGATCTCGACGGGATCCAGCTTCCAGCCGAAGAGCTCGGAGAGCGCGTAGGCGGTCAGCACCTCGATGCAGGCCGAGGAGGAGAGGCCGGAGGAGTTCGGCAGATTGCCGGAGAAGTAGAGATCCGCGCCGCAGGGGCAGGTGTAGCCCAGCTCGGCGAGGGTGACGAAGATGCCCTTCGGATAGTTGGCCCAGCCATGGAGCGGGGCGTAGTCCAGCTCGTCTAGCGAGACGGTGATGATGCCGGCGCGCGGGATGTTCCGCGAGCAGAGATGGATGAAGCGGTCCTTGCGGGGACGGATGGCCAGCGCGGTGCCCAGCGTGATGGCGCAGGGGAAGACGTGGCCGCCGTTGTAATCCGTGTGCTCGCCGATCAGGTTGACCCGGCCCGGCGCGAAGAAGACGCGGGCGCCGCGGGAGGACCCGTAGACAGACGCAAAGGATTTCAGGAGGGAAGATTTCGTGAATGGCTTGCTCATGATGACCTCCGGGAAATAAGTATGGTAAAATTATAGCATATCCGGCGGGAAAAATCCACCGTGCCTCTTGACAGAACGGCCCGCAGGCGTTATACTCATCTTCTGTAAAGCAAATTTACTTTACACGACTGAAAGACGGACGGAAAGATGCAGAACAAATCGACAGAAAACGCGCCGGATGCCGGATTTTTCGAGGAAACGCTCCTCTTCGACTATTACGGAGAGCTGCTCACGGAGCGGCAGCGGGACGTGCTGCGCATGCATCTTGCCGAGGACTGGTCCCTGGCCGAGATCGCGTCAGAGCTTTCCATCAGCCGCCAGGGCGTGCACGATACGCTGAAAAAGGGCTTCGCCGCGCTCCGTGACTACGAGGAAAAGCTCCGGCTCGTGGAAAAGAGCCGCGCCATCGGAGCGGTGCTCGACCGGCTCGAGGAGCACAGCGGTCCCTCGTCCGAGGCCGAAGAAATCAGAAACATCCTGCGGCTCGACTGAGCGCCGTCGCGCCGGCCGCGGGAGGAAAGGAACGCCATGGCTTTCGAGTCACTGAGCGAAAAGCTCTCGAATACCTTCAAAAAACTGCGCGGCCAGGGCGTTCTCACCGAAAAGAACGTAACGGATGCCCTCCGTGAGATCAAGCTGGCCTTGCTGGAGGCCGATGTCAACTTCCTGGTGGTGAAGGACTTCATCGCCAAGGTCAAGGAACGGGCCCTCGGCACCGAGGTCATGAAGAGCCTCACGCCCGGTCAGCAGATGATCAAGATCGTCCACGAGGAGCTGATTACGCTCCTGGGCGACGAGGAAGGCTCCGCGCTTCGTTACGGCGATGTTTCGCCCTCGGTGTTCATGCTGGTCGGCCTTCAGGGCGCCGGTAAGACCACCATGGCGGCGAAGCTCGCGCTCTACCTCAAGAAGAAGAGCAAGAAGCCGATGTTGGTCGCCTGCGACGTCTACCGTCCCGCCGCGATCCGGCAGCTGGAGATCCTCGGCGAAAAGGCCGGGATCCCCGTGTTCCAGATGGGCACGGAGGTGCCGCCCTGCGAGATCTTCGCGGCGGCCGTCGAAAAGGCGCGCCGGAGCGATATCAACCTGCTGATCGTCGATACCGCCGGCCGGCAGCAGATCGATGAAGCGCTGATGGAGGAGCTGGAGCAGCTCAAGGCCGCGGCGCGTCCTTCGGAGATCCTGCTCGCGGTCGACGCGATGACCGGTCAGAACGCGGTCGAGGTGGCCCGGGGCTTCAACGAGCGTCTGGGCATCACGGGCGCGGTCCTCACCAAGCTCGACGGCGACAGCCGGGGCGGCGCGGCGCTTTCGGTCCGCGCGGTCACGGGCGTGCCGATCAAGTTCGCGGGCGTCGGCGAAAAGCTGGAGGATATCGAGCTTTTCCACGGCGACCGGATGGCCGGCCGCATCCTCGGCATGGGCGATGTGCTCACCGCGATCGAGAAGGCGCAGGAGGCCATCGACGAGGAGGAGGCCCGCAAGCTCTCCCAGCGGATGTTCTCCAAGGATTTCTCGCTGGACGACTATCTCACCAGCATCCGCCAGATGAACAAGATGGGCGGCATCAGCGCGATGATGGGCATGCTTCCCGCGGCGGGCATGGGAAAGATCGATCCCGCAAGCGTCGATGAAGAGGCGGCCGCGCGCACCCTCCGCCGCACCGAGGCGATGATCCTTTCGATGACGCCGGCCGAGCGCCGCAAGCCGCAGCTGCTCGACGCCTCGCGCAAGCGCCGCATCGTCCGCGGCTCCGGTACCACGGTGCAGGAGCTCAACGTCCTGCTCAAGCAGTTCGAGCAGATGAAGACGCTGATGAAGCAGTTCGGCGGGAACAAAAAGAACATGGGCCGCATGCTCGGCGGTCTGGGGCGGGGCTTCCGCTTCTGAGAGCCGGCGCCGCGAAGCGCTGAAATTACGGTGAAGTCTACGGGTCCGACCCCAACGGTTCTGTCCGGTAGTTTTCATAAATAGATGAATTTGAAACAGGAGGATATTACAATGGTCAAGATGAGACTGAAGAGAATGGGTTCCAAGGGCGCTCCCGTGTACCGCATCGTGGTCGCTGACGTCCGCGCTCCCCGCGACGGCCGCTTCATCGAGGAGATCGGTTACTATGATCCCTGCAAAGAGCCCAGCGTGATCAAGGTCGACACTGAGAAGGCTAACGCTTGGATCGCCAAGGGTGCCCAGCCCACCGAAACCGTGAAGAAGCTTCTCAAGATTGCCGCCGGCGAGCAGTAAGCTCAGGAGGGAAGCAATGAAAGAGTTAGTGGAGATCATTGCGAAATCCCTGGTAGATCAGCCGGATCAGGTCACCGTCACCGAAGAGGTCGCCGGCGGCCGGAAAACTATCACCCTGAAGGTGGCCCCCGAAGACGTGGGCAAGGTCATCGGCAAACAGGGACGTATCGCGAAGGCGATCCGTGCCGTTGTCAAGGCCGCGGCTGTAAAGCAGGATGAGCAATGCGAGGTCGAGATCGAATGATCCCGTCCGACGAAACGAACGTGAAGGACCTCCTTTCCGCGGCTTAGCGGACGGGAGGTTCTTTCATTTCCGCTTGTCACGCGGAGCCCTTTTTGCTATAATGGCCGTATTATTCCGATAGGAGTTTTTTCCATGAACGATTTCTTCCGCGTGGGCGTGGTCACCACGGCCCACGGCATCAAGGGGGCGCTCCGGGTCTTCCCGACCACGGACGATCCCGCCCGCTTCAAGGACCTGCGGACCCTGATCTACTGCCGCGGCGAGAACTACTCGGCCGATCCGGCGGAGCAGAGGATCCTGACCGTCCGCGACGTGGCCTTCTCCAAGGGACAGGTGCTTCTTGGCGTCGATGAGATTTCCGACCGCAACGAGGCAGAGCTGCTGCGGGGCGGCTCGCTCTGGGTCTCCCGCGAAGAGGCGGTGGAGCTCGCGGAGGATGAGTTCTACATCTCCGATTTCATCGGCGCGCCCGTCGTGTCGGACGCGGGTGAGGAGCTGGGCCGGATCGACGACATCCTGCAGATCGCCAGCAACGAGGTGCTGGTCGTCAAAAGCGCGAAGGAAGAGCTCCTGATCCCCGTGATCCGCGACTGCATCGTTTCGATGGACGCGCAGAAGCCGCTGGTGACCGTGCACGTGCTGCCGGGCATCCGCGAATAACGTACAGCAAGGAAAGTTCTATGAAATTCATCGTGATGACTTTGTTCCCGGACATGATCCGGCAGGCCCTCTCCCACAGCATGCTGGGACGGGCGCTGGAAAGCGGCGCCATCGAGGTCGAGGTGACGGACATCCGGGATTTCTCGGGCAACAAGCACAACACCGTCGACGATTATCCCTTCGGGGGCGGCGCCGGCATGGTGATCCAGGCCTCCCCGGTCTTCGACTGCTACCAGGACCTTCGGAGCCGCCTGAAGAACCAGGACGCGCCGGTGATCTACATGAGCCCCAAGGGCGAGACCTTCACCCAGAGGGTCGCCGAGCGGCTGGCGGAGCAGGAGGAGATCGTGCTCCTCTGCGGCCACTACGAGGGCATCGACCAGCGCGCGCTCGACGCGATCGTCACTGAGGAGATCTCCGCGGGCGATTTCGTGCTGACCGGCGGCGAGCTGCCGGCGCTCATCGTGATCGACGCGGTGAGCCGGCTGGTGGAGGGCGTGCTCGGCAATTCCGAGTCCGCGGACGACGAGTCCTTCTCCGGCTGCCTGCTGGAATACCCCCAGTACACCCGTCCGCGCGAGTGGCACGGTTCGGAGGTGCCGGAGGTCCTCCTGTCCGGCAATCACGCCCGGATTCAGGCCTGGCGCGAGGAGCAGGCGCTCCGCATCACCCTGGAGCACAGGCCGGAGATGATCCGTGAGGAGGAGCTCACCCCCCGTCAGAGGAAGCTTCTCAGAGAGCTTCGGAATCCCGAAGAAATCTGAAAAAATCCTTGCTTTTCACGGCGGGATGTGATAAGATGTACTCCGTTGCGAATGAAAACGGATGCTCCGCTGATATGAAGCCCTGAGGAAGTGTGCATATATTATTGAGTGTCTATGAAGAAAGGGAAAATAAAATGAATCCGGAAATCATCAAACAGATCGAGAGCGAACAGCTCAAGCAGGATGTTCCTCAGTTTGCCATCGGCGACACCGTCCGTGTCTATGCCCGCATCACTGAAGGCACCCGTACCCGTACCCAGATGTTCGAAGGCGTCGTCACCCGCCGTCAGAACGGTGGTCTGAACGAGAACTTCACCGTCCGCCGCATCGCCTACGGCGTCGGCACCGAGAAGACCTGGCCTCTGCACTGCCCCGACATCGAGAAGATCGAAGTCGTCCGCAAGGGAAAGGTCCGCCGCGCGAAGCTGTTCTATCTGCGCGATCGTATCGGTAAGGCCGCGAAGGTCAAGGAAAAGATCTAAAGTTTCTGGAGAAGGGGCGCGATTGCTGCCCCTTTTTCTGCATTCAAGAGTGAACCATTATGGCTAAGAAGAAGAAAAACAAGACACGCTTTTCTTTGCGGGACCTGAATTTCCTCTGGCAGATCGCCATGATTCTGGTGCTCGCGTTCGTGCTGGTCACCTTCATCGGCAGCGCCGTGAAGATCGACTCGGAGAGCATGGCGCCGTCTGTTACGGAAGGTCAGTACGTGCTGACCAGCAAGCTGTTCTACCATCGGTTCGAGATCCTGGGTCACGAGATCCAGCTGAAGAGCCCGGGCCGCGGCGACATGCTGCTCTATTCCAAGGACGGTGAAACGAAGTATATCGGCCGTGTGGTCGGGCTGCCCGGCGATACGGTCGCGATCGACGCCGAAACCGGTGCCGTTACCGTGAACTCCATCCCCTACGCGGAAGCGGCAGGCTCCTATGCGCCGGGCGAGCGTGAATATCCCGTCCAGCTGGGGGCGGGGGAGTATTTCCTCCTCTGCGACAGCAGCGAGAAGGGTCCGGACAGCCGCAGCGCGTCCGTGGCCAACGTCAGCGCCTCCGAGATCGAAGGGAAGCTTCTCTTCGTGATCTGGCCGTTCGAGGCCTGGGGGCTCGTAAAATAAGCAAACCGAAAGACCCGGGGACCTATCTCCGGGTCTTTGTCTTTTTCGGCAGAATTTCGTACAAGGGAAAAACATGGCAGAATCATTCGAAGCGAAAAGCGTGAACTGGTATCCGGGACACATGGCTAAGACCAAGCGCCAGATGGAGGAGAGCATCCGCCTGGTGGACGCGGTGGTCGAGGTGGTGGACGCCCGCATCCCCGCGAGCAGCAAGAACCCGTACCTGAACCAGCTCTGGCAGAAGCGCCCGCGGGTGCTCGTGCTAAACAAGGCGGACCTGGCGGACCCGAGGGTCACGGCGCAGTGGAAGAGCTACTACGAGAGCCTCGGCTACGGCGTGGTGACGGCGGATTCGCTGCACGGCCGCGCGTCCAAGGAGATCACCCAGAAGGTGCTGGAGGTCTGCCGCGAGAAGATCGAGCGGGACAAGGCGAAGGGCATGACCCGGCCGGTCCGCATGATGGTCTCGGGCATCCCGAACACGGGAAAATCCACGCTGATCAACCAGCTGACGGGCCGCGCGGGCGGCGCGAAGACCGGCGATAAGCCCGGCGTCACGAAGAGCCAGCAGTGGCTGAAGGTGACGACCGGCGGCGGAGTCACGCTCGAAATGCTCGACACGCCCGGCATCCTCTGGCCGAAGTTCGACGATCCGGCGGTCGGCGAGAAGATCGCGCTGATCGGCTCGATCAACGAGGAAATCCTGAACGAATACGCGCTGGCCTGCTCCCTGCTGGAGCGGCTGAAGGCGCGCTACCCGGAGGAGCTCTCCGCTCGCTACAAGCTGAGCGCGGAGGAAATGGACGTGCCCGGCGACTTCCTGATCGAGACCGTCGGGAAGAAGCGCGGACATCTGCGGAGCGGCGGTCTCGTGGACGTGGAGCGGACCGCGAAGATCCTGCTCGACGAGTTCCGCGGCGGCAAGATCGGCCGCGTCAGCCTGGAGAGCCCGGACGAGCTCGCGGCGGAGCCGAAGGAGGCCGGACGTGCCGAAGACTGACCTGAAAGCCAAATACGAGGCCATGTCCGTCTACGAACGGGACGCGTGGCTTCAGGGCTATACCTACATCGCCGGCATGGACGAGGCCGGCCGCGGACCCCTGGCGGGGCCCGTGGTAGCGGCGGCGGTGATCCTCGACCCGGAGAACCCCGTCTACGGCGTGGACGATTCCAAGAAGCTTTCGCCCGCCCGCCGGCAGGCGCTCAAGAAGGAGATCGAGGAGAAGGCCGTGGCCGTGTCCGTCGGCATGGCGGACGTGGAGACCATCGACCGGATCAACATCCTCGAGGCCACGAAGCTCGCGATGAAGCGCGCCGTGGAGGGCCTGGCCTTCACGCCGGAGATCGTGCTGGTGGACGCGGTGAAGCTGGATCTGGCGCGGCTGCCCGAGGTGCCCATCATCAAGGGCGACTCACTCTCGGTCTCCATCGCCGCGGCATCCATCGTCGCGAAGGAGACGCGGGACGACATCCTGCGCATGTACGACGAGCTGTATCCGGAGTACGGCTTCGCGCAGCACAAGGGCTACGGCACGGCGGCCCACTACGCGGCCATCGAGAAATACGGCGTTCTGCCGATCCACCGGCAGAGCTTTCTGAAAAGCTTTTGGGAGAAGGGAAATCTCTGATGCGGATCGGAAACGAAACGGGAAGCGCGGCGGAGGACCGTGCGGCGGAGTATCTGGAGCAGAAGGGCTACGAGATCCTCGCGCGGAATTTCGTCTGCCGGGAGGGCGAGCTCGACCTCGTCGCCCGGACCGGGAACACGCTGGTCTTCGTCGAGGTGAAGTACCGCCGGAACACCGTGTCCGGCACGCCGGCGGAGGCGGTCGACTTCGGGAAAATCCGGCGGCTCGGCCTCGCCGCGGCGGCGTATCTCGCGCGAAACGGCGGCTGGGACGGACCGCGCCGTTTCGACCTGATCGGCATCACCGGGCTCCGGATGGAGCATCTCCGCCATATGGAAAACGCGTTCCTGCCCCCGGGGCTGGACTGAAGGAGCGATATGAAACTGAATGAAAACCAAGCGGCGCTGCACTCTCTGGCGGGCCTCGACTACCTGAGCTTCAAAAGCTTCGACGAGACCGGCCTGGTGCGGCATCTCTTTTCCACCCGGCACGGCGGCGTGTCCGTCGGGCCCTTCGCCTCGATGGACCTCTCCTTCAACCGGGGCGACGATCCGGACGCCGTGCGCGAGAACTACCGCCGCATCTGCGCGGCCGCAGGCATCTATCCGGGCAATCTGGTCTGCGCGAAGCAGGTGCACGGGACGAACATCGTCTACGTGGATCAGCGGGACCGCGGCAAGGGCGTCACGGCGCCGAACGATCTCGAGGACGTGGACGGTCTGATCACGGACCGGCCGCAGGTGGCGCTCGTCACCTTCCACGCGGACTGCGTGCCGCTGTTCTTCCTCGATCCGGTGAAGAAGGTGATCGGTCTGGCCCACGCGGGCTGGCGCGGCACCGTGGCCGGCATCGGCGGGAAGATGGTGCGGCGCTTCCGGGACGACTTCGGCTCGGATCCCTCGGACATCCTCGCGGGCATCGGCCCCTCGGTGGGACCCTGCTGCTTCGAGGTCGGGCCGGAGGTCGCGGAGAAATTCCGCGAGGCCTACCCGGAGATCTTCCACGCGAACATCATCCTGCCGGGCCGCCGGGAGGGAAAGAACCAGATCGACCTGTGGAAGGCGAACGCGATCGACCTGATGCTCGCGGGCATCACCCGCCGGAATCTTTCCGTGGCGGAATGCTGCACCTGCTGCCAGCCGGAGGAGTTCTTCTCCCACCGGAAGACCGGAAACGAGCGGGGCAGCATGATCTCCCTGATGGAACTGAAATAAGACCGAAAAGAGGATATCCATGGAACAGCTGATCACCTCCGTCGCCCGCGGCTCCGTGGGCGAGGCGCTGGGCTTCGAGGCGGGAGACAAGCTCCTGGCCATCGACGGCAACGAGATCGAGGACGTGCTGGATTACTATTTCTTCACGGACGCGGAGCGCTTCACCCTGAGCGTCGAGACGAAGCAGGGCGGCCGCGCCGAGGTGCCCGTGGAGCTCGCGCCCGGCGAGGAGCTGGGGCTCGGCTTCGGCGACGAATTCATGGGCTGCTACCGGCACTGCGCCAACAAGTGCATGTTCTGCTTCATCGACCAGCTGCCGAAGGGTCTGCGCGACACGCTCTATTTCAAGGACGACGATTCGCGCCTGTCCTTCCTGAACGGCAACTACATCACGATGACGAACATGAGCGAGCGTGATTTCGAGAAGATCATCCGCTATCACATGTCCCCCATCAACGTCTCCGTGCACACCACCGATCCGGAGCTTCGGGTGAAGATGCTGAAAAATCCCCGGGCCGCCGAGGTGAACGAACGGCTCGCGCGGCTGGCGGAGGCGGGCATCACCCTGAACGGGCAGATCGTCCTCTGCAAGGGCGTAAACGACGGCGACGCGCTGGAGAAGACCGTGCGGGACCTGTTCGCCCTCGCGCCCGCGATGCAGTCCTTGAGCATCGTGCCCGTGGGCCTGAGCCGCTTCCGGGAGGGCCTCTATCCGCTGGAGCCCTTCGACGCGGAGGACGCCCGCGCGCTCATCGCCCGGGCCGAGGCGTGGCAGGCGGAGTTTTTCGAAAAGACCGGCCTTCATTTCGTGCATCTTTCCGATGAGTTCTACTCCCTCGCGGGCACGGACGTCCCGCCGGAGGAGAGCTACGACGGTTATCTTCAGATCGAGAACGGCGTCGGCATGATGCGGCTCTTCCTGAACGAGGCGGAGGAGTATCTTTGCGGGAAGCGCGTGCGGCCTCTCCGCCGCGGCCGTCTCACCGTGGTGACCGCCCCCTGCGCGGCGCCCTATATCCGCCGGATCGCGGACGAAGCCGGAAGGCTGGTGCCGCGGCGGAAAATCGAGATCCGGGAGATCCGAAACGAGTTCTTCGGCGAGCACATCACCGTGACCGGGCTCCTCACCGGCACCGATCTGATCGCGCAGCTTTCGGGCACCGATCTGGGCGACCGGGTGCTCCTGCCGGGCAATCTGTTCCGCGGCGAGGAGACCCTGATGCTGGACGACCTCACCCTGGCGGACCTCGAAAAGGCTTTACAGAAGCCCCTGAAAGTAGTAAAATCTTCGGGAAGAGATTTTGCGGAGGCACTCCTTAGCTGAGTGCTTTCGTTTTTCAGAAACCGTTCCGCGGCGGCCTCCCTCCGGAGCCCCGGCGCGGCGCGAGTTCGGAAAGGCAGTTCAATGAAACCCATCGTAGCCATCGTGGGACGCCCCAACGTGGGCAAGTCCACGTTATTCAACAAAATCGCCGGACACCGGGTCTCCATCGTCAAGGACACCCCCGGCGTCACCCGCGACCGCATCTATGCCGAGGCGGAGTGGACCGGACATGAGTTCACGATGATCGACACGGGCGGCATCGAGCCGAAGACCGACGACCTGATCCTGGGCTATATGCGGCAGCAGGCGCAGCTCGCCATCGACACCGCGGACGCGATCATCTTCGTCACCGACGCCCAGACCGGCCTCACCGACGCCGACCACGCCGTGGGCGACATGCTCCGCCGCGCCGCGAAGCCCGTCGTCATCGCCGTCAACAAGCTGGACGACATGCAGGACGTCACCCCCATCTACGAGTTCTACGAGCTGGGACTCGGCGATCCCTACCCCGTCAGCGCGGAGCAGGGCAAGGGCGTGGGCGATCTGCTGGACGCCGTCGTGGAGGTCCTTCCCGCCGCCGAGGCGGCTGAGGAAGAGGAGGACGTGATCCGCGTCGCCATCATCGGCAAGCCCAACGTGGGCAAATCCTCGCTGGTCAACCGTCTGCTGGGCGAGAACCGGGTGATCGTCTCGAACATCGCCGGCACCACCCGCGACGCCATCGATACGCCCCTGGAGCGGAACGGCCGCCGCTATGTCTTCATCGACACCGCCGGCATCCGCCGCCAGAGCCACATCCATGAGGAGATCGAGCGCTTCTCCGTGGTCCGCGCCGTCGCCGCTGTCGAGCGGGCCGACGTGGTCATCACCGTGATCGACGCGGTCGAGGGCATCACCGAGCAGGACGCGAAGATCGCGGGCCTCGCCCACGACAACGGCAAGGCCTCCATCATCGCGGTCAACAAGTGGGACGCCATCGAGAAGGATGACAAGACCATGAACCGCTTCTCCGAGGAGGTCGACAAGATCCTGAGCTTCATGCCCTACGCGGAAAAGCTCTTCATCTCCGCCGCCACCGGGCAGCGGGTCGAGAAGATTTTCGAGACCGTCGACGCCGTGGCCGATTCCAATTCGATGCGCATCGGCACGGGCGTCCTGAACGACATCCTCTACGACGCGATGGCGATGAACCAGCCGCCGAGCGACAAGGGCCGCCGCCTCAAGATCTTCTACATGACCCAGGTGGGCACCAAGCCCCCGACCTTCGTGGTCTTCGTCAACGACCGCGAGCTGATGCACTATTCCTACACCCGTTATCTCGAAAACTGCCTGCGCAAGACCTTCGGCTTCAAGGGCACGCCCCTCAAGTTCATCATCCGCGAGCGGGGCGAGCTCTCCGAGCGCTTCGAGTAAGTTTTCCCATCAATTTTCAAGGAGTTTCCTGCCATGGACTATTCCAGACTTGCCGACCTTCTTTTCCCGAACATCACGACGACTCCCGAGTACTGGGAGGAAAAATTCCCCGAGCGCGAGCTGCCCGAGGGCGCCAAGGTCACCCGTATGGCCCCCAGCCCCACCGGCTTCATGCACCTGGGCAATCTCTACGGCGCGCTGGTGGATGAGCGTCTCGCCCATCAGAGCGGCGGCGTTTTCTATCTCCGCATCGAGGATACCGACCAGAAGCGTCTCGTCGCGAACGGCGTCGCGATGATCCTCGAGGTCTTCGACAAGTTCGGTCTCGCCTTCGACGAGGGCGCCTCCCTCGAGGGCGACCGCGGCATCTACGGCCCCTATCATCAGAGCAAGCGCGCGGAGATCTACCAGACCTTCGCGAAGAAGCTGGTGGCGGAGGGCAAGGCCTACCCCTGCTTCTGCACCGAGGAGGAGCTCTCCGCGATGCGCGCCGTGCAGGAGGAGGGCAAGGAGAACCCCGGCTACTACGGCAAGTACGCCAAGTGCCGCTGCCTCTCCATGGAGGAGGTCGAGGCGAAGCTGGCCGAGGGCATTCCCTACGTCATCCGCTTCCGCTCCGAGGGCTCTCTCGAGCACAAGATCAAGTTCACCGACCAGGTGAAGGGCCAGATGGAGATCACCGAGAACGATCAGGATGTCGTCATCCTGAAGAGCGACGGCATCCCCACCTACCATTTCGCCCATGTCGTCGACGATCATCTGATGCGCACCACCCACGTCGTCCGCGGCGAGGAGTGGCTGCCCACCCTGCCCATCCATCTGCAGCTCTTCGACGCGCTCGGCTGGAAGAAGCCGAAGTACGTCCACACCGCCCAGCTGATGAAGATGGACGGCAGCTCCAAGCGCAAGCTTTCCAAGCGGAAGGATCCCGAGTTCGCGCTGTCCTACTATTTCGAGCAGGGCATCCCGATTTCTGCCGCGATCGAGTACATCCTGACCATGCTGAACTCCAACTTCGAGGAGTGGCGCATGGCGAACCCGATGGCCCCGGTCGACGATTTCAAATTCACCACCAACAAGATGAGCGCCTCCGGTGCCCTCTTCGATCTCGCGAAGCTCGAGGACGTCTGCCGGAACGTCGTTTCCCGCATGAGCGCGGAGGAGGTCTATGACGAGGTCCTTGCCTGGGCGCAGGAGTACGATCCTGAGTTCGCCGGCCTCATCAGCCGCGATCCGGAGTACACGAAGGCCATCCTTTCCATCGGCCGCGGCGGCAAGAAGCCCCGCAAGGATTTCGGCCAGTGGAACGAGGTGAAGGCCTACCTGAGCTTCTTCTTCGACGAGCTCTTCGCGCCCGATTACAGCGGCATGCCCGCGCAGCTCGCGCCTGAGACCGTGAAGCGGATCCTCGCCGATTACGAGGCGGCCTACGAGCCCGCGGAGGACTCGGACAGCTGGTTCGCCGGTGTGAAGGCGCTTTGCCCCGCCTACGGCTTTGCCGCCGACATGAAGGCCTACAAGGCCGAGCCCGAGGCGTTCGCCGGCAGCGTGGCCGATCTTTCCATGGTGCTCCGCGTGGCCGTCTGCGGCCGCACGAACGCGCCGGATCTCTATACCGTCATGACGCTTCTGGGCGCTGAGAAAGTGAAGGAGCGCCTCGCGGCGGCCCGGGAGGCCCTCTGATGGCCCTGCGGGCGATCCCGGAGGGGATGCGGCGGACGGCGGAGCTGGACCGGGAGACGGACCGGAAATACTTCTGGACCGTGAACGGCCTGCGGATCCTGCTGCTCGTCCTGCTGGGGCTTCTCGGCTGGCTGGTCCTGCCGATGGCGCTCGTGGAGAACGGGCTTCTGGCGGCGGAGCTTGCGGCCTTTCTCGTAGGCCTCGCACTGTGCCTGCTGCTTACCGGTCTCGTCCGGAGAACGCTGATGAAGCGGCTTTCCGGCGCGCCGGCCCGCTTCGTCTGGCGGGAGCTCTTCCCTTCCTCCGAAAGCGCGGCGTGCTTTACGCCCGCGGAGTTTTGCCTCACCGTCTGCCTGTTCCCGGCGGTCTGGGCAGCGGTTTGCCTGACCCTCACCCTCTGTCTGGGCGCCGCCTGGAAATGGGTGTTCTACTGGCTCCTGCTCGCGGATGTTCTCGGCTTCTGCGCCGAGATCCCGCTGCTTGCCGTCATTTTCCGCGTGTCGAAACGGGCACTTCTCCGCGACCGCGAAAGCGTGCTGGAGGTCTATTCCGATGAAGAATGAACTGGCGCGGTATCTGAAGGAAAGCCGCCGCACCGTCTTTTTCGGCGGCGCCGGAGTGTCCACCGAAAGCGGGATCCCGGATTTCCGGAGCGCGAACGGCCTGTACCGCCAGGATCTGGGCGAGGTTCCACCGGAGGAGATCCTTTCCGCGACCTTTTTCTACCGTCATACGGCGGAGTTCTACGATTTCTACCGGCGCGCGATGCTCTATCCGGACGCGCAGCCGGGCCCCGCGCATAAGGCGCTGGCGGAGCTGGAGCGGCGCGGACTTCTGTCCCTCGTCGCGACCCAGAACATCGACGGCCTCCATCAGGCGGCCGGAAGCCGCAGCGTCGCGGAGCTCCACGGGACCGTGCGGAAAAACTTCTGCCTCGACTGCGGCCGCGAATACGGGATGGAGATCATCACGGAGACGGAGGGGATTCCCCGCTGTCCCCGCTGCGGCGGCCTGATCAAGCCCCGCGTCACCCTTTATGAAGAAAATCTGCCGGAGGGCGTGTTCGAACGGGCGCTCACGGAGGTCGCGCAGGCGGATCTTATGATCGTGGGCGGCACCTCGCTCTCGGTCTATCCGGCGGCCGGCCTGGTCCGCTATTTCCGCGGCCGGCATCTGGTCATCATCAACCGCGACGCGACACCGGCGGACCGGGAGGCGGATCTCGTCTTTCACGAGTCCATCGGTAAGGTCCTCGGCGAGGCTGTGGCGGCGCTCGACGCGGAAGATCCGGAAGAATAACGGCGGCACATAGCGGTGCCTGAACGAACAGCCGCGGCGGCGCGGCGGAAAGGAGGCGGACGTTGTCCAACAAGAAACAGAAGAACGGGATCTCCCTCGTGCTGATCGTTTCGATCGTGATCTTCGTGTATCTTCTGATCCTCCTCATCCGCTTTCTGGCCAGCTCCAGCGTGAAGTACATGGTGGCGGAGCGCAGGACGCTCACGGACCAGTTCACCGTGAAGGCGGTGATCACGCGGGAGGAAACGCTGGTGCGCGCGTCGGCCACGGGCGTGGTGGAGTACTACTACGCCGGCGGCGAAAAGCTCAGGAAGAACACCCGCATGGGCGTTCTGCTCGACGCCTACTACGGAGATCTGCTCGAAAAGAAGATGGCCCAGGTCTACGAGGAGCTGGACGAGACGGAGACCGAATATCCGTCCTACTTCGCCGACATCGACAGCGAGATGTACGGCGACATCGTCCGCTTTCTCAAGGAGCGGCCGGACGGCGACCTCGATTCGCTGCAGCTGCTCAAGGAGAAGCTGCTGGAATCCCGCGATTACCGGCGCGAGCTCTACACCCTGAGCGCGAACAAGCGCGTGCTGGCGCTCCTGCAGGAGGCCGGCGTCTACCTGAATGAGCGCGCGGCCGAGAGCCAGGATCTCTACATCCGCTCGGCCTGCCTGATCGAGTATTCCTATGACGGCTACGAGGGCTGGACCCCCGGGCAGATCGGCGCCGACTTCATCGACTATTACGAGGGCAGCTACCGCTACCTCGACGTGGCGCTCCGCAACCGGGAGAAGGGCGAGCCCCTGTACCGGATGATTACCTCCGAGACCTGGAACCTGACGATGTTCCTCAGCACCGAGGAGGCATCCTTCTTCTCCGGCAGGGAGGAGGTGAGCTTCCTCTGCGGCGGCGAGAAGATGACCGCCAAGATCCGCGAGCTCCGCGAGGAGAGCGGCCGGTGGAAACTGGTGCTCGAGCTCAATTCCCGCATGCAGACCTACGTGAACGAGCGCGTGCTCGAGCTGACCTTCGTGCGGAGCTCCGTCTCCGGTATCGTCGTTTCCGAGGAATGCCTCGACACGGACGTCTACTATTATCTTCCCCGGGATTTCGTGACCCGCAGCGGCCTCGAGCGCACGGTGCTCCGGAAGGGGGAGGAAAAGGATGAGCCGGTCAGCCTCGATGTGATCTGGAGCGACGAGCTCTACTATTACTTCAAGCTGCCCGAGGGACTCCGCGAGGGCGACACGGTCATCTACGTGCGGCCCGCTGACGCGGCCGGTCCCGCCCCCCACGCGGAAACGGCGGAGATCCGCGACTCGAAGGAGCTTACCGGCGTGCTCGTCGTGAACGGCAACAACGAGGTCTTCAAGGCCGTTGAGGTGCTGTACCGGGAGGGCGGCTACGCGGTGATCGAGGGCATCTCGCAATACGACCGCGTGAAGATCCGCTGAAAACACAAAAAAAGAACGCAGCCCGCGGGCTGCGTTTTTCTTTTTCTGATTCAATCGTTTTGAGGACCGATGTAGCGGGTCTTGCCGAAGGCCAGGAGCAGGAAGAACACGATCGGGAAAGCCGCCAGGCCCCAGGCGAAGCTCTTTTCGCGGCCGAAGGCGGTGGCGAGATGGATCAGCAGGCGGATGCTCATGATGATCATCACCAGGATGCAGGCGACGGAGAAGGCCGCGGTTCCGATCATGACGCCCAGCTGCACAGGCGTCGCGGCCGCGAGGCCGTAGCTCTTGAAGTACGTGAACATGATGAAGGTGCTGACGAAGAACATCGCGAACCAGAAGAGGAAAAGGTAGAAACGGCCGGGCTTCCAGGCGATGTTGAACTGATTGTAGATATTGTAGACGGGGAGCAGGCATTTCCAGCCGGGACAGCCGGCTTTTGTATACAGCTTCCAGAAGACGATGACCATCAGGATGCCCGAAACGAGGGCGAAATACACCGCGGTGATCTCGAGCGCGATCCGGAACTGGGCGGCATAGCGGGCCAGTAAAACCAGAACGACGTCTTCGGCTAATACAGCGTACACGACCTTGCCTCCTTTATCCCTTTAATTGGTTGAATTGTGATAATTATAACATTCTATTCGTTTTTTTCAAGAGGATAGGGTATGTAAAAAATACAATTTTTATGCGGGAAAAACCAGGACATGGGCTGATTTATCCAAAAAGCATGCATAGACGGTGCAGCGGCAGGCTGAGCGGCGGCGGCCGGACCCCGGGACAGCGGCCGTTTCTTCTTGACTTTTTCCCGCCCCGCATTCATAATATAAGAGTATATTTGTATCCGAATGATTACATGCATCATAAATAAGGGAGTATCGTCATGGGCAACTTTGGAGCGAAGCTGGCAGAGTTTTTAGGCTTTTCCAACGAATATGAAGAAGACATCTACGAAGAGGAAGTCGCGGAGGAAGAGGACGATTCCGAGGAGCTGATGGAAGCGCCCCCCGTGAGCGTGCGTCCCGTCGCCGCCGCCCGTCCCGTCGTGAGCGGCCGCAGCGTCAATATCGATACCTATCGCGGACAGAGCTATGACAGCGCCACCGAAACCGGCCGCCGCATCACCAAGGTGATGAACGTCCAGGCCAACGTGCAGATGGAGGTCGTCGTCTCCAGTCCCGAGAGCCTGAAGGAGGCCAAGGAGCTGGCCCGCAGCATCCGCGAGAAGAAGCCCGTCGTGGTCAACGTGGAGTTCGCCGACAGGGAAACGGCGCAGCGCATCACGGATTTCCTCTGCGGCTGCAACTATGCCCTGAACGGCAACGTCCAGCGGATCTCCGACAAGGTCTTCATGCTGGCGCCCGAGAACATGGATTTCGCCGGCGACATCGACCTGCGCGAGGCCATCAAGAACACCGACGGCCTGAAATTCTCCTGGGGCGACGAATAATGGCTGACAAGGAAACGCTGTTCTTTACCAAGCATATGGAAGATCTGGCCAGAAGAGCGGAGCGGGACAGTTACTGTCTCAGCTCCGGTTTTTTGAGCGAGCATGAAAAAAAGCTGCTGGAGCAGCTGGCGCCGTCGCTTCCCGTGACCGTCTCCTTCGAGGGCGGGCACGCGGACGCGGAGCGGACGGTCGCGCTCTTCGTGCCGGAGGGCGCGGAGCCGCTGCCGGACATCCTCTGCATGAAGGTAACGCTTGGCGGCGAGGATTTCATCGCCGAGGCGCCGGCCCACCGGGATTATCTCGGTGCGCTGATGGGGCTCGGCTTCGAGCGGGAAAAGCTCGGCGACATCGTCGTGAACGGTCTCAGCGCCTATCTCTTCGTGAAGGAGGACATGGCGTCCTTCCTGAAGGAAAACCTGACCTCCGTCGGGAAGTATCTCTGCCGGGTCTCCGAGTGCGAATGGGACGAGGCCTTCTCCGGCGTCGTCAAGAAGGAGGCCGTGGTCAGCATGTCGTCGCTTCGGCTCGATAATGTGGTGAGCCGCGCCTTCAATCTGTCCCGCGGGGACGGAGCGCTGGCGGTGAAGCAGGGGAAGATCTTCCTTGACGGCGTGATGTGCGACAAGACCGACAAGGCCGTGGAGCTCGGTCAGTCCGTGACCTTCCGCGGCAAGGGCAAGGTGAAGCTCGTCGAACAGGTGGGCCGCTCCAAGAGCGACCGCCTGCAGATCAAAATCGAAAAATACGGCATCCGGTAAAGGAAGACGATTATGAAAAAGAAAATCGGAAGGGCCCTCCTGTACACCGCGGCCGCGGCGCTTCTGGTCTGGCTCGACCAATGGACCAAGGCGCTCACGCTGGCGCTCCGCAAGGGGCAGCCGCAGTTCGAGCTGATCCGGGGCGTGCTGCATCTCACCTACGTCGAGAACCGCGGCGCGATTTTCGGCATCGGCCAGAACAGCACGACGTTCTTCGCGGTCCTGACGCCGGTCTGCCTCGCCTTCGTCATCTACCTCTACGTGAAAACGCCGAATGAGCGGAAATTCTGGTGGCTCCGCGCGCTCTGCATGCTGATCGCCGCGGGCGCCGTCGGGAACCTGATCGACCGGCTTTCCCTGGGCTTCGTGGTGGATATGATCTACTTCGTCCCGATCGATTTCCCGGTGTTCAACGTGGCCGACTGCTACGTGACTGTCGGGACCTTCGGCCTCGCCGCGCTCCTGCTGTTCTGGAAGGAGCTGGGGGATAAGATGTTTCCCGAGACGGAAAAGAAGGACAAAAACCATGGCTGATTCGTACCGATTCACGGCAGAGGAGGCGGGCGAGAGACTGGATCTCTTCGTCTGCGGCAAGCTGCCGGAGCTCAGCCGCTCCCGCATCCAGAAGCTTCTGGCGGACGGCGCCCTCACGGTGAACGGCCGCGGCGAGAAGGCCGGGTACAAGCTCCGCGCGGGCGATCTGGTGGAGCTTTGCGTCCCCGACGTCAAGCCCATGGAGGTCGCGCCGAAGGAGATGGACCTCAAGGTCGTCTGGGAGGACGCGGATCTCGCGGTGGTCTCGAAGCCCCGCGGGCTCGTGGTCCATCCTGCGGCGGGGCATGAGGACGACACGCTCGTGAACGGCCTTTTGTACCGCTTCGAGGGCGAGCTTTCCGGCATCAACGGCGTGATGCGGCCGGGCATCGTCCACCGCATCGACAAGGACACCTCCGGGCTCCTCGTGGTCTGCAAGAGCGACGCGGCCCATCAGGGCATGAGCGAGCTGCTCCGGACCCACGACATCACCCGCGAATACCGGGCCGTGGTCTACGGCAATCTGAAGGACGACCGGGGCACGGTGAACGCGCCCGTCGGCCGCATGGACAAGGACCGCAAGAAGATGTGCGTCCGCTGGGACGGCAAGGAGGCGGTGACCCATTACGAGGTGCTGGAGCGCTTCGGCGAGTTCACCTACGTCGCGTGCCGCCTGGAGACCGGCCGCACCCACCAGATCCGCGTCCACATGAAGCACCTGGGGCACCCCCTGCTGGGCGACCCGCTCTACGGGCCCGAGAACCCGCGGAGCGCCGTGGTGAAGCGGCTGCGGAGCCTGCCGGGCGGACTGCTCGACGGCCAGATCCTCCACGCGGGGCTTCTGGGCTTCGTCCACCCGATCACCGGGGAGTACCTGGAGTTCCGTGAGGAGCTGCCGGAGTATTTCGAGACGGTGCTCGCGGAGTTGAGAAAGAATTGAGGAGGGCCCTCGCCCTCCCGAAGGAAACCGTGCCGCCGCACGGTTTTCATATTTTGGCGGCCGCGGCCGCCGGAAAAGAGACCGAAGATGAAACTGATCCTGAAGTATCTGAAGAAGCACACGGGGATCTTCCTGCTCTCCATGCTTTTCCTCACGATGGAAGCGATGGCGGACCTTCTGCAGCCCACCTTCATGAGCTACATCGTGGACCGGGGCGTGGCGAACGCGGACGTCCGGCAGATCCTCTTCTACGGAGCCGTGATGCTCGGCATCGCGCTCGTGGGCGCGGTCTCCGCCGTGATGCGGAACCGCTTCTCCATCCGGACCTCCCGCACGGTCGGCGCGGAGCTTCGCGCAGACATGTACCGGAACGTCCTGGGACTCTCCCTGGAAAACATCGACCGGCTGCAGCCGGCCTCCATCATCACGCGCATGACCAACGACGTCACCCAGATCGAGGACTTCGTCAACACGATGATGCGCATGATGATCAAGGCGCCCATCACCTGCGTCGGCGCGATCGCGCTGATCGTGATCCGGACGCCCGCCCAGGCGCCCGTCATCGCGGTGATCCTGGTCATCGTGGCCCTGGTGATCCTCGGCAACGTGAAGATCGGCTATCCCCGCTTCGGCAAGGTCCAGCAAAAGCTCGACAGGCTGAACGGGACCACCCGGGAATTTCTGGGCGCGGTGCGGGTCGTCAAGGCCTTCAACGCGGAGGATGAGGAGCGGACGAAGTTCGACCGGGCCTCGGCGGAGCTCGCGGCAGCGAACGTCTCGGCGCTCCGGGCGATGGCCCTGTTCAGCCCCCTCATCAACCTGACCGTGAACCTCGGCATCGTGGTGCTGCTCTGGGTCTCCCGCTCCACCAAGGCCTCCGAGATCGGCGCGCTGATGGCCTCCGTCAACTACATGACGCAGGTGCTCTTCTCCGTGAACGCGATTTCCAACGTAATCAACAACGCGGTCCGCGCGATGGCCTCCTCTGAGCGCATCAGCGAGGTGCTGGACGAGCGTCCGGCGCAGGTGATGGCGGAGGAGCCCGAAACGCCCGAGTTCCGCGGCGCGGTGAGCTTCGAGAACGTCTCCTTCGTCTATGCGGGCGGCGGCTCCGAAACGCTCCGCGATGTCTCTTTCGGCGTCGAGCCCGGCACCACCCTCGGCATCATCGGCCCCACCGGCAGCGGCAAGTCCACGCTGGTGAACCTGGTGCCGCGCTTCTACGACGCGACCGAGGGCCGGATCCTGATCGACGGCGCGGACGTCAACGGCATGGACCTGGCTGCGCTCCGCGAGGCGATTTCCGTCGTGCCGCAGAAGGCGCTCCTCTTCAGCGGCACTATCATGGACAATCTCCGCTGGGGCAGCCGCGAGGCGACGGAGGAGGAGATCCTCCGCGCGGCGCGCATCGCCTGCGCGGACGAGTTCGTCTCCGCGATGCCCGACGGCTACGAAACGCAGCTCGGGCAGCGCGGCGGGAATCTCTCCGGCGGTCAGAAGCAGCGTCTCGCGCTGGCCCGGGCCCTGGTCCGGAAGCCCGCGATCCTGATTCTCGACGACTGCACGAGCGCGTTGGACGCCTCCACCGAGGCGAAGGTCCTTTCGGGCCTCCGCGAGACGGCGGGCGACACCACCGTGCTCCTCATCAGCCAGCGCATCTCCACCGTCATGAAGGCCGACTGCATCCTCTGCCTGGACAACGGCCGGGTGATGGGCTTCGGCTCTCACGACGAGCTGATGAAGAACTGCGAGACCTATCAGGAGATCTACAAGTCCCAGATCGGAGGTGAGCAGAATGGCTAATTACGCGCCTCCGTCCCAGATGAACGGCATTTCCCGCCCCGGCAAGGGCATGACGGTCGTCAAGCCCAAGGACATGAAGGGCACGCTCCGGCGGCTCCTCAACCTGGTCCGCGGCAGCTCCTACGGCTTCGGCTGGATCCTGGTCCTGTCCGCTCTCGCGTCCGGCGCGGGCATCCTCTCTCCCTATATCACGGGCCTCGCGGTCAAGGCGGTGCAGGACGGCACCGAGCTCATGCCGGCCCTGACGATGCTCCTGCTCCTCTACCTGGCCGACTGGCTGGTGCGCTTCCTGCAGCAGTTTTTGATGGCTTCCGTGGGACAGAAGCTGATCATGCATATCCGGAAGGTGCTCTTCGAGCACATCCTGTCCCTGCCCCTGTCCTTCTTCGACCGGCAGCAGCACGGCGAGCTGATGAGCCGCCTCACGAACGACGTGGACAACATCAGCACCACCATTTCGAACTCGCTGACGCTGCTCCTCACCTATGCCTTCACCATCGTCGGCATCTTCGTGATGATGATCATGCTGAGCCCGCTGCTCACGCTGGTCTCGCTGGCGGGCGTGGCGCTGGTGTTCATCCTGACCAAGGTCATCACGGGCCGCACCAAGGCGCTCTTTGCCGAGCAGCAGAAGCGGCTGGGCCTTCTCAACGGGCAGATCGAGGAGAGCATCTCCGGTCTCAACGTGGTCAAGGCCTTCGGCCGCGAGCGCGAGATGGAAGCGGATTTCTCCGCCGACAACGCCGCCCTCTGCGAGGCCTCCGTCAAGGCCCTCACCTGGTCCGGCTACCTGATGCCCCTGATGAATGTGATCAACAACCTGAGCTACCTGGCGATCGCCGTGTTCTCGGGCCTTCTGTTCCTCTCCGGCGGCATCGCCGACATCAGCGTCATCACGAGCTTCCTGCTGTACGTGCGGCGCTTCACCCGTCCGTTCGTGGAGATCGCCAACGTCTACAACAACTTCCAGACCGCCGTCGCCGGCGCCGAGCGCGTGTTCGAGATCCTCGACGAGGCGAAGGAGCCGGAGGACCGGCCCGACGCGTTCGAGCTGTCCGCGGCGAAGGGCGACATCGTTTTCGACCACGTGAGCTTCGGCTACACGCCTGAGAAGACGGTCCTTCACGACATCAACCTGGACATCAAGGCGGGCACGCAGGTCGCGATCGTCGGTCCCACCGGCAGCGGCAAGACCACCGTGATCAACCTGCTCACCCGCTTCTACGACGTGACGGAGGGCGCCGTCTACCTGGACGGCCACGACCTCCGCGACTACCGCATGAAGGATCTGCGCGACGCCTTCAGCGTGGTGCTGCAGGACACGAACCTCTTCGCCTGCTCCGTCCGCGACAACATCGGCTACAGCCGTGTGGGCGAGACAGAGGAGGAGATCGTCGAGGCGGCCCGGATGAGCGGCGCCGACAGCTTCATCGAGCGTCTGCCCCGGGGCTATGACACGGTGCTCGACCAGGGCGGCATGGAGCTCTCCCAGGGCGAGCGCCAGCTCCTCACCATCGCCCGCGCGATCCTGGCCGATTCGCCCATCATGATCCTCGACGAGGCCACGAGCTCCGTCGATACCGTGACCGAGCAGAAGATCCGCCGCGCCATGCTCGCGATGTGCGAGGGCCGCACCTCCTTCATCATCGCGCACCGGCTCTCCACCATCCGCGATTCCGACCTGATCATCCTGATCGAGGCCGGCGAGATCCGCGAGATGGGCACCCACGACGAGCTGATGGCGCTAAACGGCAAGTACGCCGAAATGTACAGAGTCCAGACGGGACAGGAAAGCACCGTCTGATCACGCGGATTCCCCGCGAAACCCCGCAAAAAACCCCGGGCGCGAAACCGACGAAGGTTGAATCGCACCCGGGGTATTTTTACGTTATTT
>JAZUHB010000104.1:0-3007 GCA_045641505.1 Bianqueaceae bacterium
CACAAAAACCCCGGCCAAAGAGAAACACTTTTTCCTCTCGGGCGGGCTTTGCTCTCAATCGCCTCTCAGCTGCTGCTCTTCGGCAGGTGAGACTCGATCATGCCGATGAACGCGGACAGCGGCATGGTCTGCAGGGTGATCCTGCCGGGGCCGGAGACCACGGTATTGAACAGGCCCTCGCCGCCGAACAGGACGTTGGACACGCCCTTCACGGTCTGGATGTCGATGCCGACGGTCGCGTCCGCCAGCGCCAGGTTGCCGGTGCCGACGATCATCTTCTGGCCGGGCTGCAGGTCGTACTCGACCGCGGAGCCGTCGATCTCGAAGAAGGCGATGCCGGTGCCTGCGACCTTCTGCATCAGGAAGCCCTCACCGCCGAAGAAGCCGGCGCCGACCTTTTTCTGGAAATGCACGGAAAGCTCCACGCCGGAGGTCGCCGCGAGGAACGCGGATTTCTGGGCGATGATCGGCTGGTCGGGACGGATCTCGACGGCCTTGATGGAGCCGTTGAAGCTGGACGCGAACGCGATCATGCCGGGGCCGCCGACGGCGGTGTAGACGTTCTGGAACATGCTCTCGCCGGAGAACAGACGTCCGAAGGCCTTGCCCAGGCCGCCCGCCTTGGTCTCCATCTTCATGTTGGCGCTCATCCAGACCATGGAGCCCTTCTCCGTGATCATGCTCTCGCCCTCGTTCAGAGTGCAAATGACGACCGGCATCGGTTCGCCCTGGATCTGATACTGCATAGATATATCCTCCTTGCTTTATTAATCGAATCTGGCGTCCCACCCGTACGGGCAGTCCATCTCGGGGTACAGCTCGCCCTCGCGCATGACGAGCCGGCCGTCCACGCGCTCCGGGTAGTACATGTGCATTTTGCCCTCGCCGCGAAGAAGTGCCGGGATCAGCTCGTGCAGGCTCTTCGCGCGGAAGGGAAGCTCCATCGCGCCGACGCGCTCGCGCATGCCGATGTGGTTGTCCGACGCGCAGAACTGCGGCAGCCTGTAGGCCTCGGTGTAGGCGCGGCACATCAGGTTCTCGAAATCGTTGTTGCAGGCGTTCAGCGCCTCGGCGCCGTCCACCCGGTGGGGCATCACGTAGACGCCGTAGCCGTAGATGCTTTCGCGCGCGGGGTGCGCCTGGATGACGTAGCCGCCGTCCTCGTGGACCAGCTCGCAGAAGTCCTTCGCGTCGAGCTGATCGCAGTGCGGATGGTCGAGCAGCCAGCGGCCGTCGACGCCGTAGATCAGGAAGTGCGTCGCGTTGCCGAACTCGAAGCCGAAGAAGACGTCGAGGCCGATCTCCTGCCCGCGGGTCCACGCGTCGCGGTAGCCCTCCATGAAGCGGTCGACCCGCTCCGCCCAGGGAATATGCTTGCGCACCGCGCAGCTTCCGTTGAAGAAATGGTCCGTGATCACGAGGCCGGTGTAGCCCGCTTCCTTATAGAAATCCGCCAGCTCGGCGCCGCGGATCCGGCTGCAGGCGCTGGTCTGCGACGTATGGGCGTGCAATTCATACAAATACATCTCCGTCCCCTCCTTCCTTCTTTTCATTATATCCGCCCGCGAAAAAGAAATCAAACCTTTTCGGATAGACAAAACGTCCCCTCTCACGCTATAATCGAGGTATCTGTTCCCATTCTGTAAGAAAGGAAGCTTACGCGATGAACGAGCCAACTTTTAAGGAGAAGCTCCGCGGCTTTTTCTCCTGGGATCTCTCCGATCTCGGCGAAGACATCCTCGCGAAAAACGAGGTGCAGGCCAACAAGGCGGTCGCCATCACCATGTTCAACGTGGATCTGCTGCTTCTGGTGATGCTGATCCTGCACTGGACGGGCGTCTTCTCGTTCGAGGCGCGTTCCATCCCGCTGCTGCTTCTGGCGGGCGCGGAGTTTTTGCTTCCCGCCCTCCTCTGCTTCATCCGCCGCGGCCGCGGCAGGTGGGTGAAGTACTTCCTGCTGATCCTCTTCCTGCTGGGCCTCACCGCCTGCTATGTCCTCGAAAACGCCCGCGTGATCCTGGCCATGCTCATCCCGATGATCCTCAGCTGCCGCTATTACAGCCCGAAGCTGGTGGCGTTCACCTCGGGCATCACCCTCGCGGCGCTCTTCCTCGGGGCGCTCGCCAGCGTCGCCTACGGCGTGCTCGACATGAATTCCATCGTGTTCGGCCGGCCGATGACCCTCTTCGTGGACGGCCGCCTCTATGACGCGGTCCTCGCCGCGGACGTGACGAAGGGCGAGCTCTACGCGATGGCGCTCCGCTACTCCGTGCTCCCGGGCTGCCTCTTCTTCACCGTGATCGCCGTCATCTGCATCCTGAGCGCCTCCCGCGGGCAGGAGCTCTCCCGCGACGGCGTCACCATCATCGAGAAGAACGCCCGCATCGGCTCGGAGCTCGACCTCGCGACCAGCATCCAGGCGAACATGCTGCCGCGGATCTTCCCGCCCTTCCCAGACCACGCCGAGTTCGACATCTACGCGGTGATGCAGCCCGCGAAGGAGGTCGGCGGCGATTTCTACGATTTCTTCATGACCGACGATACCCACATCGCCTGCGTGATCGCCGACGTGAGCGGCAAGGGCGTGCCCGCCGCCCTCTTCATGGTGACCGCGAAGACCCTGATCAAGGACCATACGCAGCTGGGTCTCGAGCCCGCCGAGGTCTTCACCCGCGTGAACAAGGAGCTCTGCCAGGGCAACGAGGCCGGGCTCTTCGTGACCGGCTGGATGGGCATCCTCGATATCCGCACGGGGCAGCTGCGCTTCGTGAACGCGGGACACAACCCGCCCCTCCTCTTCACCGACGGCAGCTACCGCTATCTCACCTCCGCCCCCGGCTTCGTGCTGGCGGGCCTGGAGACCGTCAAATACAAGCAACGCGAGATCACGGTCCGGCCCGGCGACCGGCTGTTCCTCTACACGGACGGCGTCACCGAGGCCATGGACCCCGCGAAGAAGCTCTACGGCACCGAGCGCCTTCTCGACTTCCTCGAGTCCCATCCGGAC
>JAZUHB010000105.1:0-12485 GCA_045641505.1 Bianqueaceae bacterium
GTCGGGGTCACTCTCGGACTCCTCGCCGCCCTCATCGGAGGGAACGGCTACGAAGAACTGGGAGGGGAACTGACTCACGCCGTCGTTCGCCGCGTTGCTGCCGGTGATGTAGCTGAGCGCGGAGGCGCTGATCGTGTTGTAGGTGCTGTAGGTGCCAAGGTAGCGGTCCTGGCCCGCGACGTTCGCCGTGAACACGCCGGCTTCCTCGTTGTAAACGAAGACGGCGCTGGGGGTTTCGGTCAAACGGATGCCGGCCTTGTTGGCCTGGTACTCGTAGATGTCGATGTAGGTCGGGGTGGTGCCGTTCAGGAAGTAGAAGCGGTAGCCGCCGGTCACGGTCTCCATGTAGATGTCGGCCGCGTCCGCGAAGCTCTGGGTGGTGGCCATGTAGTTGCCGCTCATCGCGCCGGTGAAGTAGAGCGTCTGACCCAGGTTGTTCTGGATGAGACCCAGCTTGTAGGCGGTGGTGCCGGGCTCGGGCGTCACGGGGATCACGCGGATGACGGGATCCTCGGACTCGGGCTCGCTGTCGGGCTCGCTCTCGCTCTCAGGCTCGGACTCGGACTCGGGCTCGCTGCTCTCAGGCACGCTGCTCTCGGGCTCCTCGCCGCCGCCGTCCTCTACGGAGAAGAACTTGCAGACGAACTGGCTCACGCCGACATTCGCCGCGTTGTCGCCGGTGATGTAGGTCATGGAGGAGGAACCGATGGTACCGAAGTTGCTGTAGGTACCGAAGTAATGGTTCTGGCCGGCCACCTCAGCGGTGAAGACGCCGGAGGTCGAATTCCAGGTATACACGGTGGTGGGCGTGGTCGTCAGACGGCGTCCGACACCGCCGGAATCCTTGGTATACAGCTCGATGTAGGTCTTGGTGCCGCCGTCCATGTAGTACAGACGGTAGCCGCCGGAGACGGCCTCGATATACACGTTAGGAGACGCGGCCTTGTTCTCGGTGGTCGCGAAGAAATTGGTGCTGTTCGTGTCCATCGCGCCGGCGAAGTATAGGGTCTTGTGCAGGTTGCCCTGGACCACACCGAACTTGTAGGGCGTGTTCGTCGCAGGCATCGGGATGGCGGGACCGGTGGACTCTTCACCCGCGTCGCCGCTGCCCTTCACGATATTGGTGCAGACGCAGTTCGCGTTGAACTCGACCGTACCGTTGTAGTTCATCAGGGTACCGGTGACGGTGATGGTATCGGTCTTCGCGAGGTTCTCGACGCCGTCGCCCTTCATGCGGAAGCACTGGATGGGCTGGCTCTCGAAGCCGGGCACGACGATGGTGACGGTGATGTTCTTGTACTGGCCGTCATAGGGGACGTTGACGCGGGTAATCACACCGGTCAGGGTATGCTCGCACGTGAGCGACTCGCCCTGGCCCAGCGCGTACGCCGCGGCAATGATCTGGGCAGGCGTGGTCAGACCGTCGGAGGCGGTGCTGCCGCCGGAGCCCTTCTTATGATAGGTGACGGTGCCGAAGTTGAACTCGACGGTGCCCTTGTAGTTCTTGATGATGCCCTTCACGGTGACGGTGTCGCCCTTGGCGACCTTGGAGACGTCGATGCCGTCCGCGCCGGAGGTGGCATAGCAGTAGATTTCGGTGCCGTTCACGTCGAGCGTGAAGCTGATGTTGCCGTACTGCTCGAAGCCGGAGGGCTTGGAGGCGACGGTACCGGTCAGGCTGTACTCGGCGTCGAGGGACTCACCCTCCGCGAGCGCCGCGGCTTTTCTCAGGATCTCCGCCGCGCTGAGAGAAGGCGTGTCGGAGCCGTCGCCGGGCACGATGTCGCTGACGGTGCAGCCGGCGTCGAACTCGACGGTGCCGTTATAGTTCTTCAGGATACCGGTGACGGTGATGGTATCGGTGACCTTCAGATCCTTCGCGCCGTCGCCCTTCAGGCGGTAGCACATGATCGGATAGTCTTCCATGCCCGGCACCTTGATGGTGACAGTGATGTTGCCGTAATCCTCGCTCCAGGGAGTATCGACCGAGGAGATCACGCCCCGGAGGGACACGGTCTTGGTCATGCTCTCGCCGGTCTCCAGCGCGTAGGCGGCGCGGATGATGTCCTCGGCGGTCTCGCCGACGCTCTCTTCCTCGCCCTCGCCGGGGATCACGTCCTTCAGAACACAGCCGGCGTCGAACTCGACGGTGCCGTTATAGTTCTTCAGGATACCTTCGACGGTGATGATGTCACCCTTCTTCAGGGCGTCAGCGCCGTCGCCGACCATGCGGAAGCACTGGACCGGATACTGATCCATGCCGTTCACGACGATGGTGACGGTGATGTTCTGGTACTGCTCGCTGAACGGGCTGTTGATCATGGTGATCTCGCCGGTCAGGGTGCAGGGCTCAGTCATCGCTTCGTTCTCGCCGAGCGCATAAGCCGCTTTCAGGATGTCCTCCATGCCGGAATAGTCGATCTGAGACTCATCCTCGGTGTTGGATTCGGATTCGGTGACGGATTCGGATTCGACCTTGGACTCGACCTCGATCTGGGAGGACTCGTTCTTCCCACCATGCTCGCGGTTCTTCTTGATCGCCGCAGCGGTACCGATACCGCCGCCGGCCACCAGGATACCGGCGAGAATCAGGATGAGAACTCTGTTCTTTCTCTTTTTCTCTTCCATTTTTTCCTCTCCTAAAAGGAATTGCGTTACAAGCGGTCGGGAAATGCCCAACCATTCCTTCCTGCATTCTAACATCCGCGGGCGCGTTTTGTCACCTGAAAAATGTCCCAAATTAAAAAAGAAACATCCGTTTTTCTTCTATGAAACGGATACCTTGTTTTTGAACGCGGCATCGCATATAATAGCGGGTGGTATGTACAGACACTCCGGCAGCTTCTGCCGGAATTTCCGGAGGAAAAAATGAGCATCGAATGGAATGATCTCGATCAGAACAAGGCCTTCTGGCGTCTCACGATCCAGCCGAAGGTCGATATCGCCGCGGCGATGCAGGGCGAGGAAGGCGCGGCGCGTGTCGCGAAATACTCCGTCCCCATGGCCGAGGGCCTGAGCTACAACTATGCCGCCAAGGCGGTGAACGACGATATCCTCGCCTCGATGGCGAAGCTGGCCGAAGAGGCGCAGCTGGCCGACAAGTTCGAGGCCCTGTACGAAGGCGCCGTGATCAATACCGGCGAAAGGCGCCTGGTGCTCCACCAGCTCACCCGCGGGCAGCTGGGCCGCGACGTGGTCTTCGAGGGCGTGAACAAGCGGGCGTTCTACCTGGCCCAGCAGGAAAAAATCAAGGACTTCGCGAACGCGGTCCACGCGGGCAGGATCGTGAACGAAAATGGCGAGACCTTCACGACCGCCGTGCAGATCGGCATCGGCGGCAGCGACCTCGGCCCCCGCGCCATGTATCTCGCGCTCGAGAACTGGGCGAAGAAGAACGGCTGCTTCAAGATGGAAGCGAAGTTCATCAGCAACGTCGATCCCGACGATGCCGCGGCGGTGCTCGCCTCCGTCGACGTTTCCCGCACCCTCTTCATCCTGGTGTCCAAATCCGGCACCACGCTGGAGACCCTGACCAACGAGTCCTTCGTGAAGGAGGCCCTGGCCGCGAAGGGGCTCGACGCCTCGAAGCACATGGTCGCGGTCACCTCCGAGACCTCGCCCCTGGCGAAGAACGCCGGCTATCTCGCCGCCTTCTTCATGGACGACTTCATCGGCGGCCGCTACTCCTCCTGCTCCGCCGTGGGCGGCGCGGTGCTCTCCCTCGCCTTCGGGCCCGAGGTCTTCGAGCGCTTCCTCGCGGGCGCCGCGGCCGAGGACAAGCTGGCGGCGAACCGAAACTTCTTCGAGAACCCCGAAATGATCGACGCTCTGATCGGCGTGTTCGAGCGGAACGTCCTGGGCTACCCCGCCACCGCGGTGCTGCCCTACTCTCAGGCGCTCTCCCGCTTCCCGGCCCACCTGCAGCAGGCGGACATGGAGTCGAACGGCAAGAGCGTGAACCGCTTCGGCAAGCCCGTCTCCTATCCCACCGGCCCGGTGATTTTCGGCGAGCCCGGCACCAACGGCCAGCATTCCTTCTATCAGCTCCTGCACCAGGGCACCGACATCGTGCCGCTGCAGTTCATCGGCTTCAAAAACAGCCAGCTGGCCACGGACGTCGACATCCAGGGCAGCACCAGCCAGGAAAAGCTCTGCGCGAACGTGGCGGCCCAGATCGTCGCCTTCGCCTGCGGCAAGACCGACGGCAACCCCAACAAGGCCTTCGCCGGCGGCCGCCCCTCCTCCATCATCATCGGCGGGGAGCTCTGCCCCGAATCCCTGGGCGCCCTGCTCTCCCATTTCGAGAACAAGATCATGTTCCAGGGCTTCCTGTGGAACGTGAACTCCTTCGATCAGGAGGGCGTGCAGCTGGGCAAGGTGCTCGCGAAAAAGGTGCTCGCCCGCGAGACCGACGGCGCACTCCGCGCCTACAGCAAGCTGCTGGGCCTGTAAGGGCAAGGCGAAATACAACAGCAAAAAACAGGCGGCCGAAGGTCTGCTTCGGCCGGCTGTGTCTATTGGAATTCGACGTCCTTCACTTTTGTTAATTAATATACACGGGAAAAGACCTTGAAATAACCTTGAAAGCCCTCTCAAGGTTTTAGAATTCCCATAGATCTTGAAATTTGATAGCCGCTAATCCTTCACAACTCACACATATTTCAGAAAGAAAATGGATGCTCGCTGGGCAAACAGACATCGCAATACCATTTACCATTAATTTTACATCCAACATTAAACTCACTCACGTAATTCTCGTCTTCAGGATCGCTGCACCATGCGCCGCATTTCACGCAGCAACCGAAATTAGTTCCAATAATATCCACTATATTTGCAGACACCAACTCTGCTGGTTTTTCAATCTTGAATAAATTATTGATTGCCTCATCAATCTCGGACTCGAGAGGAAGATTCTCTTCTGTCGAAACTAAAATATTTGCTTTATAAATATACATTTTGTTCTCATTCATGTAATACACTCCATGTCATTTTGTACTTAACATCGAAAACCTTTCCGGATATATCTTGGAAATAATGCAAGGATGCTTTTTCTCCACCGAGATAACCATCTGAAAAGACTTTTTTCCACTTTTTACCATATTGATTCAACTCATTTTTTAATGCTTCGTTTTTTATTTGAATTATCTTTGTACCGTTTGGTGCTTAAATAAAATCACTTCTATACGCGGGCGAGGCATTTACAGAATAATATATATCTTTTTCGCATAAATTATGCGCCAACACTTCCGTGCTGCCCACATAATATGTGTGGACCCCCTCGACCTCATAGTTATAGGTGATCTCCGGATTCTCCAGGAGTTCATGCTGAACCTTCTCGAGAACAACATATTCCCCGTTCAGCGTAACAAGGATATCCCCGGCGCGAAGCTGAAACGCGGCTGTCCATCCCTTCACGGGTGAATAGAACGGATGGCCAGGCGTGCAGACGATTTCCTCACCGTCGACAGTCAGATGAACCCATTCGCTCGTGGCACTTGTTGGGATAGTCCCAAGCCCTTGAAACGCACATAATAATATCGGCGCTTTCTACATATGGACTTTCTCAATAAATTGAAGTTACTTCACTACCGATACTCAATTTTCACCCCTGCCCAATCATATTTAGTTTTTGTTTCGTATGCCTAATTACATTTTACTTAATAATATTTACAATAGAAATGTCCTCAATACCTTCGATTGATAGAAATATTTGTTTGTTTGGGAATCCACCATCGAATAAAATACTCTTATTAAAATCACTATGATAATTCATTGCTATATTAAATGGGTTTTTTACTAAATATTTTTGAAATTGTGATAGTTCAATATATTCCATCTTTCTTCCATACTCTCTTATTTCGAAAGAATTTAATGAAGAATCAAAACTGGAGTTAATTTTTAGAATTAGTTCTACAGGATTAGATAAGTTTGCTTCTTTTCCATTTTCATCCAAAAAATAGATTCCATCATCAAATTTTATTTTTACTTCTAAATCCGAACAACTAATCGACGTGATTTTTGTGTCATGAAAACCATAATTACTCAATTTAATAAATATATTTTCCATAGTACCATTTCCTAACTAATAAGGGATTCCAAAACCAATTCCCATAATTTTTTTAGTGCCTTTTTTGCTCCTAGAGGAAGTTTTTCTTGACCAGGTAATGGCTTTCCATCTAAACCAATTCTAATCCCATGAGCTTTATCCGAGATATCATCTCCATAAATGTGAACATGCGCTGGATCATGATCGTTTGGAAATTTCTTAACAGTATAGCCACCGAAATCATTTACAAAGAACAGCGTCACAAACCAACGAAAATCACCGGTAGATCTCCGCGAGGCCCCCGTGAGAGGTCTCCCGGTATTTCTCGTTCAGGTCCTTGCCGGTGCGGTACATGGTGGCGATCACGTCGTCGAAGGCGATCTTCCGGGTCTCGTAGAGGAAACGGGAGAGGTTCACGGAGGTGATGGCGCGCATCGCGGCGACGGCGTTCCGCTCGATCCAGGGGATCTGCACCAGGCCGCGGACGGGGTCGCAGGTGAGGCCCAGGTTGTGCTCCATCGCGATCTCGGCGGCGTACTCGATCTGCCGCGAGTTGAGGCCGAAGAGGCAGGCGAGACCGCCGGCGGCCATCGAGCAGGCGCTGCCGATCTCGGCCTGGCAGCCGCACTCCGCGCCGGAGATACTCGCGTTGGTGCGGATCACGTTGCCCAGAAGGCCCGCCACGGCCAGCGCGTCCAGGATCTCGGCACGGGGGAAGCCCCGGTCATGCGACATGTAGTAGAAGATGGCCGGAATGACGCCGCACGCGCCGCAGGTGGGCGCGGTGACCACCACGTGCTCGTCCGCGTTCTCCTCGCAGGAGGCATAGGCGTAGGCGGAGATCAGGCGGTTCATCGTGACGTCGCTCGACTCGTTGTAGCAGCGCTTGCCGAGGAGAGCCTTCGCCTTGCGGGAAAGATTCAGCCCGCCGGGCAGGACGCCCTCGGCGGCGAGGCCGCGCTCCACGGCGTCCTCCATCGCGGTCCAGATCTCATCGAGATAGGTCCAGAGGCCGTCGCCCTCGCGGTCGCGGATGAGCTCGACCAGCGTCCGGCCCTCGAGATCGGCGGAGGCCAGGATCTCGGTGAAGTTCCGCTCGGGGTAGACCTCGCGCTCCTCCTCGGAGGCTTCGCCGAGGATGCGGAGCGAGCCGCCGCCCACGGAAAGGATCACGGTCTCGTCGAGGAGCTTCCCGTCGCGGAAGGCGCGGAAGCGCATCGTGTTAGGGTGGGGCAGGTTCGCCGCGGTCCGGTCGGTCGTTACGATCGCGCCGGGCAGCGCCGCGCAGATAGCCTTGCCGGTGGAATGTCCCTCGCCGGTGGCCGCCAGAGAGCCGTAGAGAGTGATCTCATAGCGCTCGGCGTCGGGGAAGCGCTTCGCGTAGAGCTTCGCCGCGCTGTAGGGGCCGACGGTATGGGAGCTGGAGGGGCCGTTGCCGACCTTGTAGACACTTTTGATGCTGACCATGGTTAATTCCTTTGCTGAGAAGATTCGGCTTGAAATGAGATTCGGCTTGAAATGAGACTCCCGACAGGGAAGCTCATCTCAAGACGATGCATGTCGGAACCGGACGCTCCGATTCGCTGTTGTCGCTGAAGTTCCGGTCGGAAATGAGGAGCGAGCGCACGCCGTCCACGAGAAGCTGGGAGGAGCCGCCGCCGTCCAGGTTGACGCAGTTCGGAAGGCCCAGGTCCTCCGCGATGAGCGCCATCTCGTAGAGGGTGGCGCCGCAGCTGTCGCGGCCCGGTTCGTACCCGGTCTTCGGCTTGCCCTCGGCCCAGAGGAGCACGGGGCGGCCGTCCGCCGTGGCGCCGATCGCGCTGCGGGGCGCCCGGTCCTTCGCGTATTTCTTCGGATAATTGCTGGGCGGGGTCTGCACCTCGCCGGGCTTGAAAAGGTGGTAGTACGGGACCTTGAAATCGAGCGTTTTCTCACCGTTTACCGTCGCGCTCGAGCCCACCTGGACGCCGAACAGGACGTCCTCCATGCCGCGGTAGACGACGGGGTCGCCGGGCCGGAGATCCGTCCGCTCCGTACTGATCACGAAGCCGGAGGAAGGGATCCGGGTGCCGCCGCCGGGACGGACCGCGACGATCCGGTCGCCCACGATCACGACGTCGGTCTTGTTGTTCCGCGGCGTCCGCCGGCGGTCAGGCCGCTCGTAGATCTCGCCGGGGATCCCGGTGTCGAGCTCGGAAAGCTCGGCCTTCCGCACGGTCACGCTCCCGTCGCGCCGGACCAGCAGCGCCTCCCGATGGAACAGCGGCGGGCAGAGGACCCTGCCGCCCTCCACGCAAAGGCCGAGGGGCGTGCCGTAGACGTCATAGGGCGAGTCCACGTCGAAGAGGTCGAACATGAAGAAGGACGCGTTGATGATTGCCTCCCCCTTCTCGCCGCTCGGGAAGCCGATGCGGTCATAGGGCATGAACTTCACGGCGAAGGGATTCTTCCCGCGGACGGTGTCGAGGCAGCCGAGCTCCTCGAGCTGCGCGAGAAAGGCCTTTCCCTCGGGCTTACGGTGATTTTTCTTCAGGAAGCGGACCGCGGCGAGCTCCCGGCTGCCGAGGCCGTCGGTCGGAAAAGGCAGCTCCAGACCGTCCGGCAGGTAGAAAACGTAGAGCTTTCCGAACAGGAAGGGCACCCGCGCCACGAAGAAATCACGGTAAATCGACGCGATATGGCGGATTGCCTCGGGCGTGGTCCGGGGCCGGACGAAGCCGAGATGTTCGAAGCTGTCGGCGTAGACCGCGTGGATGCGCTGGATCTCGCCGTTCTCATAGGTATAGGTCTTCAGCAGGCTTTCCATGGTGAGCTCCCTTCAGAGGATCGAGGTCGCGAGCAGCGCCATCAGGTCCGCGCGGCTCAAAGCGCCGTCGAAGGTATAGAGGATGGGCCCGCAAAAGCGGCGTACGTATGCCATGCTGCCGTTCCTCCCCGCGTTATTCTCTCGCCAGACGGTAGATCAGATCGTAGGCGAACTCCAGGTCGTCCATCGAGCAGTGGGCCTGCACGAAATGGGTGGTGCAGACAGCCCAGCGCTTGCCGCGGAGCAGCCCGAAGACCCGGCGGATCTCCGCCTCCAGCTCCTCCCGTCCCAGGATGCCCAGGGCGTTCTGGATGTTGATGCCGCCGAGGATCGCGAACTTGTCCTGATACTTCTCGAAATAGAGGTCATAGGGCATGTTCGCGTTTTCCTGCCAGGGGTGGACCAGGTCGAAGCCGAGCTCCTCCACGCCGTCCAGCACCCGCGCGATGCAGCCGTCGGAGTGCAGACTGCAGAAGCAGCCGGCCTCGTGCGCCGCGTCCACGATCCGCTTGATGAAGGGGAAGATCATCTCCCGCCACATCTTCGGGCTGATCAGGAGGTCCTTCTGGGAGCCCCAGTCGTCGGAGATGTGGATCATGTCCACGCCGCAGGCCGCGCAGTGCTTCACGTACGAGACGGCCCAGCGGGTCTGGCGCTCGTAGATCTCCATCAGCTCGTCCTTGTAGAGGATCAGGTACATCAGATGGTTCTGGATGCCGAAAACGTCGTTGAACTGCTCCAGGATGCCGGGCGTCTGGATGTAGCAGAAACGCTCGTGCTGCGCCTTGTAGAAGGCGACGTCGGCCCGGACGCGGGAATAGTCCGCGGTCTCCGGATCGGTCCAGACCTCCGGATGGTCGAGCAGGATGTCCGGCGTGAACTCCTCCGCGGAGCTCCGGAGCGCCTCCAGCTTTTCCTTGTCGAAGGGCTGGGGGCCGGAGAAGAGGTGGACCAGGTCGAATTCGTATTTCTGCTCGAAGGCGTCCAGCGAGCCGTAGCGCTCCCGGATCGGCGCCTCCAGGTTTTCGATCAGCCAGCCGTAGATGGGCTGCCGGTCATAGGGCTTGCCCAGAAGCATGTTCGTAACTCGCTCGGTGCTGTTCATAAGGACTCCTTTCCGGCGCGGTATTCACGCGCCGCGGCAAAGAACGCGGCGACATTGTCCCAGGACGTGCGGGGCGGCAGATCGCAGCCCGAAGAGAGCACGAAGCCGGGATAGCGCGCGGCTTTTCCGCAAAGGTCAAGGACCGCTGTCCGCATCGAATCGGGCGTGCCGCCGACGAATTCCTTCACCGGCGAGATATTGCCCATCACGACCGTGTCCGGTCCCATTTTTTCCATCATTTCACAGAGATCGACCGCGTCGCCGAAATGGTAGGCGTCCGCGCCGAGCGTCCGCAGCGATTCCGTCATGAAGGGGGTGTTGGGCCCGCAGTCATGGACGATCACCGCGAAGCCCTCGCCGCGCACGGCCGCGATCAGCTCGCGCAGATACGGCGCGGAGAACTTCTCCTCGAGCTTCGGCGAAAGCAGCCCGGCCATGGGCTCGGCGATGACCAGCCCGTCCGCGCCCGCTTCCCGGAAGGCCCGGGCGTAGGCGGTCAGGAAGGCAGTCGTTTTCTCCAGCGTGATCCGGACCGTGTCCGGCTCGGCCAGGCAGTTCATCATGATCTCGGAGACGCCCATCAGGCGGCCGGCCAGGGAGAACGGGCCGATGATGCCGGCCAGGAGCGGACGGTCGGTGAGGCGCGCCTTCGCGAGCCGCGCGGCCTCGACGTAGAGCCCGGTCCGGCCCGCGCCTACCTCCGGCACGGCCAGGGCCTTGGCGTCCTCTTCTTCCTCGATCAGGGTGCCGACGACGGTCGGGACCTCGTTCTCGCCGCCGGTCACGGCGCAGCCGAAGGCCTCGGCCTCCACCGAGAGGTCCATCACCGTAACGGCCGCCGCCGCGTCGGTGCGGGCCGCGACCGCGCAGATTCCCTCCGCCTGGCGGACCGCGTCATGGGTCAGCTCCCGGACGCTCGCGCCGGTCAGCTGCACGGACGGGAAGGATAGGAGCGGAAGGGGCTTCCCCGAAGCGGGAAGCTCGCGGATCCAGTCATTCATATCAAATACCTCGGATATCCGATATTCGGCGAGCCCGGCGGGCCGCCGTGTTTACCTGATTCTCCGGAACCAGAGAAGCGTCTCCAAAGGCGCGGGAAGAAGGTACTTTCTCCGCCCCTCGTAGATCCTGCCTTCGGCGTCGGTCCAGCGGCCGGCGGGGAAGACGACCTCGCGCTCCCGCGTTCCCTTCGTGATCACGGGCGCGGAGAGAATATCCTCGCCCAGCAGGAACTCGTCGTCGATCTCCGCGAAGCCCTGATGGGGATCGGCGTACTCCAGCAGCCGCACCAGCGGCTCGCCGCTCCGCTCCGCCGCCTCCGCCAACCGGACGATCTCGTCCGCGAGCGAGCTGTGGAGCCGCGCCGCCTCGAGACAGAGACGGGCGTTTTCGGGCGTGAGCGCCTCCCAGGGCGCCCACGAAAACTGCATCATCGGAAACAGCGCGGAGCACTGGGCCATGCGGACGAAGAGCTCCTCATCCACCGTAAAGCCCGGCGTGACGCGGTTCTGCCACTCGCCGCCGCCCACCATGTCGGGGCAGACGAAGGGGTGGCCGATCAGCCCGCAGACCGCGGCGCAGGGGATCAGCTCGCCGATGCCGTTGCCGGTCCAGCTGTGGTCCCGGTCGTGAAGACGCTGGATCCCGTTCCGGCCGCCGCCGAAATACGTGTCCTTGAATTCGTGGAAGGCGTATCGGCGGCCGAACTCGTTCCAGGCGCGGTTGCGCTCGGCGGGGGTGCGGGCGCGGTCGACCCGGCCGTTTTGGCAGCAGACGTCGCCGTAGTGCTCCGTGGTGCCGCCGTCGAACTTGAAGCCGTCGATGCCGTATTCGTTCTGCAGCTTCGTGAGCTGCCGTTCCAGGAAGCGGCGGTTCACTTCGTCCGTCAGGTCGAGGATCGCGCTGACGCCATTCCACCAGCGTACCAGCGCCACCTCGCCCGTGTCGGTGCGAAGATACAGGCGCTCGGCCTCTCCGGGCTCGCTGCCGAGAAGCTTTCTCCGCGAGCGGACGTAGGCGGGCCCGTTCGGGCTCACGAAGGGCGTGACCCAGAGCATCACGCGGAATCCCAGCCGGTGGAGCTCCGCGACCATCGCCCCGGGGTCCGGAAAGCGGCTCCGGTCGAACTCCCAGGTCCCGTAGGCCGTGTGCTCCGTCCAGCCCTCGTCCAGGATGAAGATGCCGGGCTCGTAGCCGTTTCCGAGGATCTCGCGGGCGTAGCGGAGCACGCTTTCCTGCGTGGGATCGTAGGTGAACTGGATCCAGGAATTGAACTGGGGAAGGCGGAAGAAATCCTTGCAAAGCGGGACGCCGTCGCAGGGGAAATGCCGCTTCTGCGCCAGAAGATAGGCCTCCCGCAGGGAAGCGGCCTCCTCGCTGAGGAGGAGCTCCTCCTCGCCCTCGAGCCGGAGCTCGCCGTCAAGCGCCTCGATCCGGAAGGGCCCGGCGCTGAACAGATAGCGGCCCTCGCTCGAGACGAAGAAGGGGGCGGTCTGGTTCAGCGCGCCCTCCCGCATGTCGAGGAGATA
>JAZUHB010000106.1:0-9307 GCA_045641505.1 Bianqueaceae bacterium
GATCTTGCCCAGCTTCTTCAGCACGGGGCGGATGCCCTCGCGGTTCCGCTTCTTTTCGTCTGCCGCGAGCTTGTAGAGCGCGACGGCGTTCTTCATGAGCTCGTTGGGGTAGCTGCCGGATTCGGCCATCTGATCGAAGTCGCCGATGAGCAGCTCTTCGACCTGGGTAGCGAGATCGGCGAAGCCGCCGACCGAGGGCTTGTCATCCGGAATGACTGCCTGTTCGATCCATTCGCCGTTGACGTACTGGAACAGATCGTCCTGAATTCTGACTTTTTCCATGGTTGGCTCCTTTTGCGTATTGAAAAATGTGCCTTTATTATACTACTTTCAGAACGGTCTTTTCAACGGGAAATTGCCGCGGCGCGAAGCTGGACTGCGCTAAATCAGCTCCTCGGGCTCGTACGGCACCGCGCGAAGGCGCCCGCCCAAGTGGAAGAAGGTCTCGGGCAGAGCGAAGAGCTCCTGATAGCGCTCGGCCTGCTCCTGATCGAGGCCGGAGAAATCCTCGCCCGCGCAGCTGCAGATGAAGAAGGGACCGAAGACGATGTCCACGATCTCGCCGCCGTCATAGACCGCGCGGCAGGGCTCCATCCCGTTCAGCTTGCCTTCCTCGTTGCATACGATGCAGACCTCCTCCTCGAAGGGGTAGAAGGCCTCGATGCAGCCGCCCACCGCCTCCTGGTAGTCGGGAAGCGCGGCGGAAAGCTCGGTGACGACCGCCCGCTCGCCGGGGCGCACCATCACGACGCGGATCGCTTTTTCGGCGGGGTCGCCCGTCGCGCCGCAGATCTCGTCCGGGTCCTCCTCCGCGAAGCAGGTCCCCGGCTCCTCCGCCCAGACGGGCGCGTCCAGAAATGACAGATCCATATGAAAACTCCTTTCGTGGTTTATTCAGCGGAATATGCCGGTGCCGCGGTAGCTGACGGCCTCGGCGAGATGCTCCTCCCGGATCTCGTCCGAATCGTCCAGGTCCGCGACGGTGCGGGCCAGGGTGAGGACCTTGCGGTAGGAGCGGGCGCTCAGGGAGAGGGCGGCGTAGGCCTCCTCCAGGAAGCGCCGGGGCGCGGGGGCGAGGGCGCAGAAGCGCTCGCACTCCTCGCGGGTCATGCGGGAATTGAAGACGGTCGCGGAGCCGCGGAAGCGCTCCTCCTGGCGGCGCAGGGCCGGCTCGATCAGGCGCGCGGCCGCGGAGGTGCCAAGCCCCGGCGTCTCGTCGAAAAACTCGCTGCCGCTCACGGAGTCCATCGTGCAGATCAGGTCCAGACGGTCCAGCAGCGGGCCGCTCACCTTCTGCAGATAGCGCTCGGTCTGGGCGGGCGTGCAGCGGCAGCGGGTCTTGTCCGGGTAGAAGCCGCAGGGGCAGGGGTTCATGCCGGCGACCAGCAGGAAATCGGCCGGATAGAGGGCCGCCTCCCGCAGGCGCTGCAGGCGGATTTCGTGCTCCTCGAGCGGAAGCCGAAGGCTCTCCAGATTCTCACGGCTGTACTCGGACAGCTCGTCCAGGAAGAGGACGCCCCGGTGCGCCAGGCTGATCTCGCCGGGCCGGGGGTTCGAGCCGCCGCCCAGAAGCGCCGCGGCGGGCACCGTATGATGCGGCTGACGGAAGGGGCGCGCGGGTCCGCGGAAGGGCAGCCCTGCGGCACCGTAGATCTGGGTGAGCGCGAGTTCCTCCTCGCGGCCAAGGGGCGGCAGGATCCCCGGAAGCGCCTGCGCGAGCATCGTCTTGCCGATGCCGGGCGGTCCGATGAACAGAAGATTATGGAAGCCGGCCGCGGCCACGCAGAGCGCTCGCTTCGCGCCCTCCTGCCCGCGGATCTCGCAAAGATCGACCAGGGGCGGGGCGGAGCCGGCCGGCGCGGGCAGGCTTTCGGCCCCGGTCTCGCAGCCGAGTTTTCCGAAGCGGAGAAAGTCCGCGGTCTCCTCGAGGGAGCTTACGCCGATCACCTGCAATCCTTCGCCCGCCATCGCGGCCTCGGCGGCGTTCTGCGCCGGGAGCACCAGACGCCGGTAGCCCTCGGAGCGGGCGAAGCGGGCCACCGAGAGAGCGCCGGAAAGGGGCTGCAGATGCCCGTCCAGCGAGAGCTCGCCCAGAAAGACCGTGCCCTCGGTGGAAGCGGGCGGGATCAGCTTTTCGCAGGCGAGGAGCGCGACGGAAACCGGCAGATCCAGCCACGCGAGCCGGGGAGAGCCGCCCAGGGGACCGCCCGGCGCGCCGCCCGCCGCGAGGGCCCGCACGTTCGCGGAGACACGCTCCTGCGGCAGGTTCAGCTTCGAGGATTTGAAGGCCGCCCGGATCCGCTCCCGGCACTCGCTGCCCGCGCCGGCAGGGATGCCGACCACATGGAAATAAGGAAAGCCCTGCGTGAGGCAGCATTCCACGTCCAGCTTCTGTCCCTCCAGCCCCTGCAGAAAAACCGATGAAATTTTATGAAACATTTTGCCTCCTGCGCACTTGTTTATACAGAGAGTATCGTCGCGATGCGGGCGTCCGTTTCGCGCCGCCGCGATCTTTTCTTCGAAAAAAAGTCGAATTCGCTATGTACAAACCGCCGCAATGTGTCTATAATGGGCAGGCATCGTCTGAAGTCTTCTTATTATAGTGAGGGCGGGAAGGAGGACCATGCAGGAACTGAATGAACGGGAAATGAAGGACTTTGCGGAAAGCCTGAAACGCCTCGGCGAGAAGACCGAGCCGGAGAAGGTGCTCCGGCGCTGCGAGGCGCTGGGCGTCCGGATCCTCGCGCTTTCCGACCCCGCGTATCCGCCGATGCTCGCGGAGATCTACGACCCGCCGAGGGCCCTGTACCTGCTCGGCGAGGGAGAGCTTTCGGGGCCCATGACCGCGGTCGTGGGCTCGCGCGCCGCGTCCGAATACGGGCGTCAGGCGGCGCTCGCGATCGGGGAGATCCTGGCGCGCGGCGGCGTCACGGTGGTGAGCGGCATGGCGCGCGGCATCGATTCCTTCGCGCACCGCGGCGCGGTCACGGGCGGCGGGCAGACCGTCGCGGTCCTCGGCTGCGGCGTCGATCTCTGCTATCCGCCGGAGAACGCGGAGCTTCGGGAGGACATCCGGAGGAACGGCCTTCTGGTCTCGGAATACCCGCCCGGCACGAAGGCGCTCGCCTTCCATTTTCCGCGCCGGAACCGCATCATCAGCGGGCTCTGCCGCGAAACCGTCGTGGTGGAGGCCGGCGAGAAGAGCGGCTCCCTCATCACCGCGGAGCAGGCGCTGGAGCAGGGACGGGACGTCTACTGCGTCGGCGGCAGCATCTTCTGTGCGAACAATTCCGGCGCGCACCGGCTGCTCAGGGAGGGCGCCGGTTATCTCGGAAGTCTTTCGGACGTGAAGGCGCTCTGCTATCTGGATCCGGGAACGGAGGACGCGGCGCCGCAGGTTCCGGAGGAGCTTTCGTGGCTGCCTCCTCTCCTTTCGGATTTCGGGACGGGCCCCGACGAACTGGCCCGGAAAAGCGGAAAAAGCCCGGCGGAGGTTCTCGCCGCGGCGGTCCGTCTGGAAACGGCGGGCGCGGTCCGGCGCGGCCGGGACGGGCTCATCTATCCGCTGCATACTCTCAAGTAAACTCATCGGAGGTGTCTCATGGCAAAAAAACTCGTGATCGTGGAGTCTCCTGCCAAGGCCAAGACCATCAAAAAATATCTGGGAACGGGCTATAACGTGATTGCCTCGAACGGCCACGTCCGCGACCTCCCCAAAAGCACGCTGGGCGTCGACTGTGAGAACGGCTTCGAGCCCCATTACATCGCGATCCGCGGCAAGGGCGAGCTGATCGCCGAGCTGAAGAAGGAAGCCAAAAAGGCCGACTTCGTCTATCTCGCGACCGACCCTGACCGCGAGGGAGAGGCGATCTCCTGGCATCTGCAGGAGGTCCTCGGTCTGAAGGAGGGCAAATACGCCCGCATCAGCTTCAACGAGATCACGAAGAGCGCGATCCAGAACTCCCTGAAGAACGCCCGCGCCGTCGCGGCGCCCCTCGTGGACGCCCAGCAGGCGCGCCGTGTCCTCGACCGCATCGCGGGCTACGAGATGAGCCCGGTGCTCTGGAAAAAGGTGAAGAAGGGCCTTTCCGCCGGCCGTGTCCAGTCCGCCGCGCTGAAGCTGCTCTGCGACCGCGAGGAGGAGATCGACGATTTCCTGCCCGAGGAATACTGGACCCTCGACGCGGCCCTCTCCTTCGAGGGCGGCCATACGCTGAACGCGCATCTGTCCGAGATCGCCGGGAAGAAGGCGGAGATCGCTGACGGAAAGCGGGCCCGGGAGCTCGAAGCGATGCTCCGCGAGGCCGGAGAGCTCACCGTGAGCTCGGTCCGCCGCGGCACCCGCAGCCGCAAGGCGCCCGACGCCTTCATCACCAGCACCCTGCAGCAGGAGGCCTCCAAGCGCCTGAACATGCCCCCCTACAAGACGATGAGCCTCGCCCAGCGTCTCTACGAGGGCGTCGAGGTGCCCGGCCGCGGCACCGTCGCGCTGATCACCTACCTTCGTACCGACTCGGTCCGCATCTCCGAGGAGGCGGCGGAGGCGGCCGCGCAGTACGTCCGGGAGAAATACGGCGAGCGCTATCTCGCCGAGCCCCAGGCCGCCGAGAAGAAGGGCAGCCACGTGCAGGACGCCCACGAGGCGATCCGCCCCACCGACCTTTCCATCCTGCCCGAGGAGCTGAAGGAGCTCGCCCAGAAGGACGCCTCCGGCCGGGATCTCTGCCGGCTGTACAAGCTGATCTGGGAGCGCTTCCTGGCCAGCCGCATGGCGCCGGCCGAATACGACAGCTATCTGGCGGAGTTTACCGCCGCGACGCCCGAGCCCCTGACCTTCGCCGCGTCCGGCTCGAAGCTCAGCTTCAAGGGCTTCCAGATCGTCTACAAGGACGACGAGGCGGAGGAGGGCTACCAGGAGAACGCCTTCCTCGAGAACGGCATGCGCGCGAAGCTGACCGAGACCGAGGCCGCCCAGCACTTCACGCAGGCGCCGCCGCATTTCACCGAGGCCTCCCTGGTCAAGGCGCTGCAGGAGAACGGCATCGGCCGTCCCAGCACCTACGCCCCGATCATCTCCACCCTGCAGGCCCGCGGCTATACCGCGAAGGACAAGAAGTCGCTGCTGGTCACCGAGCTCGGCGAGGCCGTGAACAAGATCACCGCCGAGTATTTCACGGAGCTCACGGACCTGCGCTTCACCGCCGGGATGGAGGAGCAGCTGGACCGGGTCGCCGAGGGCGAGCTCGACTGGCACGAGGTCGTCGGCGAGTTCTACCGGGGCTTCGAGCCCTGCGTCGAGACCGCGATGGCCGAGGCGGAGAAGGTGAAGATCCAGGATCCCGTCACGGACATCGTCTGCGAGCGCTGCGGCCGCAACATGGTCCTCAAGATGGGCAAGCACGGCAAGTTCTTCGCCTGCCCGGGTTTCCCCGAGTGCCGCAACACGCTTTCCTATTTCGAGAAGACCGGTGCTCCCTGCCCCGAGTGCGGCAAGGAGGTGTACCTGCGCATCGCCGCGAAGACCGGCAAGCCCTACTACCGCTGCAGCGACCCCGACTGCGAGTTCTGGTTCTACGACCTGCCCACCGCCGAGCGCTGCCCGAGCTGCGGCAAGCCCCTCTACCTCCACAAGGGCCACAAGCTCTACTGCCCGAAGGACAAGGAGGGCTGCGGCTACAAGACCCTGGCGGAGGAGCCGCAGGACTGAGTCCGCGGGACCGAGGCCGAGTCCCAACCATCGAATCACCCGAACCATTACAAACGAATATCGCGAACGGCCGGGACGGCGCTCGTGCGGCGCCCCGGTCCCTTCGCCTGGTCACGACCGAAAGGAGCAGCCATGCCACGTCTTTTCCTCGACGAATATCTGAACAGAGAGGAGAGGCCGCAGGACAATGACGCGAAGCTCCGGGCCTATCAGCTCTCCCGCGACCCCGCGCTCAGGGAGGAGCTGATCCTGGACAACCTGCGGCTGGTCTTCTACGCCTACCGGCATCTCAGGCAGAGCCTGCCGGAGGGCATGGAAACAGAGGACGCGATCAGCTTCGGCATCGCCGGGCTGATCGAAAGCATCGACCGCTATGACGTGACGAAGGGACAGTTCGCTACCATCGCTTATCCGCGGATCCAAGGCGCGATATATGACGGAATCGGGAGATTCTCCTGGCTCCGGCGCTCGGATCGGCGGATTTTTTATGCCGCGAGCCACGCCCGGGAGGCGGCGGAGCGGGAACTGGGCCGGGAGCTCTCCGACGGAGAGCTCGCGGAGGAGCTCGGCCTCTACGGCGCCCGGCTCGACCGCTACCTCACGGTCTCCGCGAACCGGGTCCCGACGCCGCTGGAGGAGGCCGCGGAGCTCGCGGACGACGCGCCTGCCTCCGCCCCCGACGCGGAGCTTCTGCTGGACGACGCCCGCCGGACGATGCGGACGGAGATTGGCAAGCTAACCGATAAGGAACGGGCGGTCATCTTCGACCACTATTACAGGGGGCTCAGCTTCCGCGAGACCGCGGCGGGCCGGGGCATGTCGACGAGCGCCGTCTGCCGCGCTCACCGGGGCGCGCTGGAGAAGCTTCGGGCCAACATCGATCCGGAGGAATTCTGAGCGGGGCGGGGGGAGCGGCGCGGCGGGACCGTGCTTTTTCCCGCCTCCGATCCGGCTCCGCGGGCCGGCCGAAATTCTCTTCGAAAAGCCGAAAAAATGCTTGCATTCCGCCCGCGTTTTTGGTATCATAGCAAACGGCGTCTTGGAAGGACGCAAATCCGCACCCGTGCCTGTTTTAGTGCGAAACGCCGGCGCGGGGAGGGAAAAAACTAAAACGGAGGTTGTACTACAATGAGTGTTATTTCCATGAAGCAGCTGCTCGAGGCCGGTGTCCATTTCGGACATCAGACCCGCCGCTGGAACCCCAAGATGGCGCCTTACATCTTCACCGAGCGTAACGGCATCCACATCATCGACCTGCAGAAGACCAGCAAGAAGGCTGACGAGGCGTACGCCGCGGTCAAGTCCATCGCTGCCGACGGCGGCAAGGTCCTGTTCGTGGGCACCAAGAAGCAGGCGCAGGAGACCATGCAGGAAGAGGCCGAGCGCTGCGGTATGTACTATGTGAACAACCGCTGGCTGGGCGGCATGCTGACCAACTTCAAGACCATCAAGAGCCGTCTTGCCCGCATGAAGGCCCTCGAGACCATGGAAGAGGACGGCACCTTCGATGTGCTGCCCAAGAAGGAAGTCATCATCCTGAAGGGTGAGCTCGAGAAGCTGCAGAAGAACCTGAACGGCATCCGCGACATGGACAAGCTGCCTGATCTGATGTTCGTCATCGATCCTCACAAGGAGCACATCGCCATCCAGGAAGCCCACATCCTCGGCATTCCGATCGTCGGCATCGCCGATACCAACTGCGATCCCGATGAGATGGACTACATCATCCCCGGCAACGACGACGCCATCCGTGCCGTCAAGCTGATCGCTTCCATGGTGGCTGACGCCGTCATCGAGGCCAACCAGGGCGAGCAGAACAACGACGCTCCTTCCACTGTCGAGAACGTTCAGGAAGCTACGGAGGAATAAAAAATGGCTGAAATCACCGCTAAAATGGTCAAAGACCTGCGCGACATGACCGGCGCGGGCATGATGGACTGCAAGAAGGCGCTCGGCGCCACCAACGGCGACATGGACGCCGCCGTCGAAGAGCTCCGCAAGAACGGCCTTGCCAAGGCCGCGAAGAAGGCCGGCCGCGTGGCCGCCGAAGGTCTGGTCGCCATCAAGGTGAGCGACGACTGCAAGACCGCCGCCATGGTCGAGGTCAACTCCGAGACCGACTTCTGCGCCAAGGGCGAGAAGTTCGTCAGCTACGTGGACAGCGTTGCCAAGCAGGCCCTGGCCACCGACGCCGCCGACATGGATGCTTTCATGAACGAAGCCTGGCTCGAGGATCCCACCCAGACCGTGAAGGACGTGCTCGTCCAGAAGGTCTCCGTCATCTCCGAGAACCTGCAGATCCGCCGCTTCGTCAAGATGAACACCACCGGTTACCTGGGCTACTACCTGCATCACGACGACCGCAAGTGCGCGCTGATCGAGATCGAGTGCGCCAACGTGACCGACGAGGTCAAGGCCATGGTCCGCAACCTGGGCATGCAGATCGTTTCCCTGCGCCCCGAGTTCCTGAACGACAGCGAAGTGCCCGCTGAGTTCAAGGCCAAGGAGACCGAGATTATCCTCGAGAACGCCCGTCAGGACGAGTCCTTCGCCAAGAAGCCCGAAATGGTCCAGAACAAGATCGTTGAAGGCCGTCTGCAGAAGGAACTGAAGGAGATCTGCCTGATGGATCAGCCCTTCTTCATGGACGCCGAAGGCAAGAGCGTCGAAGCTTACGTGAAGTCCGTGGCCAAGGAAGCCGGCTGCGACATCGCCGTGAAGCGCTTCGTCCGCTACGAAGTCGGTGAGGGCATCGAGAAGAAGGAAGAGAACTTCGCTGACGAAGTCGCGAAGCAGATGGGTAAATAAGTTTTCAACCGAAAGCCGCCGCGAGAAATCGGGGCGGCTTTTTTGCGCGCTTTTCCCGGGCGGGGAGTTGCCTCTTACACTTGTCAGGTCCGGAAAAGTATGGTAAAATAATGCAAGTATATGAGGTTTCCCGGAGGTCATATGTATAAGCGCATCATGTTGAAACTGAGCGGGGAGGCGCTTTCCGGTGAGAAGGGCTACGGCCTGGACCAGGAAAGCGTGCGAGCCGTCGGAGAAGAGGTCAGAAAAGTAACGGAAGCGGGCGCAGAGCTCTGCGTGGTCATCGGCGGCGGCAATTTCTGGCGCGGCCGCACCGGCACCGAGATCGACCGGACCAAGTCCGATCAGATCGGAATGCTGGCCACCGTAATGAACTGCGTCTACGTCGCGGAGATCTTCCGCGGCATGGGCATGCCGGCCGAGGTCTACTCTTCCTTCGAGGTGGGTCCGGTGACGAAGCTCTTCAAGAAAGAGGACGCCGTGGCGGATCTCGAGGCGGGCAAGATCGTCTTCTGCGCCGGCGGAACGGGCCATCCGTTCTTCTCCACCGACATGGGCACCATGCTCCGCGCCAACGAGCTCGACTGCGAGATCGTGCTGATGGCCAAAAACGTCGACGGCGTCTATGACAAGGATCCGAGCAAGTTCGCCGACGCCGTGAAATTCGACTCCATGACCTACCAGGAGATCCTGGACAGAAACCTGAAGGTGATCGACCTGACCGCCACCGCCCTGGACAAGGAGCCCTTTGTACCGATGATGATCTTTGGTCTGAATGAAAAGAACAGCATT
>JAZUHB010000107.1:0-40524 GCA_045641505.1 Bianqueaceae bacterium
TCACCCGTCCGCCGCTAGGAAATCCCCGAAGGGATCCCTCGCTCGACTTGCATGTGTTAAGCGTGCCGCCAGCGTTCATCCTGAGCCAGGATCAAACTCTCAATTAAATTTGTTTCGCGTGAACTCGGTTATCTTTCGACTCCCGAATTACTTGGTTTTTTAGGTTTTGACGAGATTTTGTTGACAAAATCTTGTTTAGTCTCAGATGTTACACTGTTCGATTTTCAATGTTCCCTGCACTCTCAAGCGGCGTTGCCGTTTTTCGCGTGCGAATGATATATTACCACTCCACCCCCTATGTGTCAACAACAATTTTTCATTTTTTTGAAAGATTTTTGCGGACCCAGATGGGTGATAATAACGGAGAAGCGGGGATTTGAACCCCGGCACCGGTTACCCGGTCTATGCCCTTAGCAGGGGCACCTCTTCGGCCACTTGAGTACTTCTCCAAGCATTAGGATGGCCTAAGCTGCGCCGCTTCCAAAAAGCAGAGCGTGAATAAGATTATATTCGCGCTCCGCTTGTTTGTCAACACGATTTTTTGCGATTTTTCGTTCCGGGGCCTACGCGCTTCCCGCTTCCTCCGCGAAGAAGACCCGGGCAGCCGCGGCCGCCTCGGAAATCAGCCGGCCACCGTCTGCAGGAAGGCCATGAACGGGTCGATCCGGAACAGGAGCGAGCCGAGCTTGCTGGCGTCGATCGCGTCGGATACGGGCTGCAGCGCCGTCGTGACGCCCAGGAAGGACATGACGAACAGGAGCAGCCAGATCACGATGAGGCCCATCGCGATGCCCGCGATGACGCCGAGGGTCCGGTTGACCTTGCCGATCGCGGGAATGTCGTTCAGTTTCTCGAACAGCAGGCAGAGCAGGCGCAGGCCCACGGCCAGCACGATGAAGGTCGCGAGGATCGCCGCGATCTTCACGACCACGTCGGCCGCGTAGACGCCGGTATAGTCGCCGAGGTTGTCGACGCCGTATTTTTCATAGTTCTCGGGCGTGTTGTGCTCGCCCAGCCAGTTCACGAGGAACTTCGGCAGCTTCATGCTTTCGAGGAAACGGGTGCCCTGCAGATTTTTCAGGCTCTGCAGCGTCTCGAGGCCGTTCATGCCCTCTGCGCTGAACTCCGGCAGAGGCATGCCGGTCAGGGTCGCGACGGCCGCGAGACCGCCCAGGCCCGCCACGAGCTCCGAGCCGCTGAGGCCCGCAAGCCCGTCGGCCGTACCGGGGACACCGGACTCCGCCAGGAAGTCCGCGAGCGCGATCGCGCCCTCGGAGCCCAGCAGGCTCTTCAGACTCGATACGCCGCCGGTGGTGACCATCATTCCGACCGACTGGTTCACGACGCCCTTCAGCGCGTCCAGCTTCAGCTTGTCCCCGAAAAACACCGCCAGCGCGTCGCGCATCCCCCAGTTCACGAACCAGTTCGCGACGATGGGGTAGAGACGCCAGGTGAGCAGCAGCGCGATGACCCAGGACGCCAGTCCGAGGATCACACCCGCAAAGCCCTTCACTCCGCCGTAGATGGCGAAGCCGATCAGTATGGCGAGGACCACGAGGTCCACGATCAAACCGTTAGTCATCCGTTACAGCCTCCATGATTTCTTTGACCTGATAGAACACGAGCCCGTCCGAGCCGCGGGCGGCGACCGTCTTCCGGTCGGCCAGGGCGATGAGCTTCGCGAAGTCACGCGGGCAGTCGTAGGACCAGAGATTCTTGCCGCGGCCGCTGACCGCGGTGTAGAAATGGTCGCTGCCGCAGACGTAGATCCCGGCGTTGCAGGTCAGCGAGGACACTTCGCCCACCGAAGCGGCGTAGACCTCCGACCCTTCCTTATTATAAATGAAGAAATTTTTCTCCGCCTCTTTGGCGCTCCCGGCCTTGCGCTCGCCCAGCGCGACAGCGATGCTGTCCTCGCCGATGACCGCGGCGCTAAGCTTCCACTCGGGAACATTCTGCCACGCGAGGGCGCAGCCCTTGTCCACGCTCAGCGCGCCGAAGGAGGAATCGGAGGCAAAAAGACAGCTGCCGCCGCAGAAGCCCAGCTCCGTCACCAGCTCGTCCGGAAGCTGCACGCTGCCGAGGATCCGGTCCACGAGATCGGCGCCGGCGGCGGACAGGTCGAAGCAGGTCAGGACGCTCTGGAAGCGGCTGCCGTAGTATTGGAAATAGGAAGTGACCAGGCGCTTGCCGTCAGCGGACAGGGCCGCCGCCAGCGGGATGCCGTCCTTCGCCTGATAGGTCCGGCGGCTCAGCACCTTCTCGTAGCGGATCCAGTTGAGGCCGTTCTCGTCGGCCTTTCCGGCGTAGACCGAGAGCTCGTTTTCCTTCTCGCCCAGGCTCACCAGGATCAGCTCGCCCGATTCGCTGACGGAATGGAACATGATCCGGTCGCCGGCGGCGAAGCCGATTTCGCTGCTGTGCCCCTGCGCGTCCGCGATCACCACGGTCTGACCGCCGTAGTCCGCCACGGCCAGGTAGTTGCCGGCCACGGCCAGATGCGGGTCGTCCATCGAGAAGCCGATGTCCCACGCGGTCTCGCCCCGGGGATCGACGGCCCGGACCCCGGCGCCGTTCACGCGGAGCACGAGGTTGCCCAGCCCGCCCACGACCGTCTCGCTCTCGCCGGAGAACGGCACGGTCACGCCGGAGGCCTCCAGCGAATAGCGGGAGCGCCGGCCGGTCCACTGATCCAGCCAGCCGGAGAAGAACAGATAGGCGAGGGCGGCGACCAGGACGGCCGCGACGGCGAAGATCCACAGACGGGTCCTGCGCTCCTTATTCCTTCTCTTCCTTTTCCTCTTCTTGCTCGTCATCATCGGTTTCGAGTATCTCCACTTCGAATATCTTGTACGGAAAATGTTCTATAAAATGCTCCTGCCGGAACTGAGTCTGGCGGAAGCTCTCGAGCTCGCGCCGGTTCTGCGGCAGAAAGATGGGCTTCGGAAGATCGAGCTCCCGCAGGATCTCCTCCAGGCAGTCCCGGAAGCGCGCGTCGAACGCGAGCTCCGTCCGTTCGTCCGCGGCGATGTATTCCGCGCAGACGCGGTTTTTGTCATACAGCTTTCCCCAGATTCTGATCATGTTCCCATCCGTTCGTTCGTTTTCTCAGAAAAATCCCCGGTCCGCGTCGGAGAGAAGCTTCTCGGGATCGGCCATCCCCTCCAGCAGCACCTCGCCGCGGAAGCGGAAGCCCTTCTGCGGGCAGCCCACCAGGTCGCGCGGATTGATGTAGACGCCGATCGAAGCGCCCATCACCCGGACCTCCAGGCGGTAGACCCACTCCTCGCTCAGCGGATTCATCATCTTGTCCACGTGCAGGATCTCGCCCAGCAGCGTGTAGGTGCTGGCCATCGGCGCGGCCAGCGGCGCCGGCGTGCCCTGCGGGATGACCGGCGTGAAGAAGCCGTCCAGAACCGAATAGAGGTCCTCCGTCTTCAGCCGCTCGCGGATCTCCCGGTCCACGTCGTCCATGTAGCGGTCCATCTCGTCGAAGGCGGAGGCGTCCCCGTCCTTCGCGCGGCGCAGCAGCTCCTCGCGCCAGGCCTGCTCGTCCTCCATGTCGCGGGCGCCCTGCGCGTCGATCTCGCTGCCGAGGAGGATCTTGCCCTCCGTCGCCAGCGCGTAGCAGGAAAAGCGGCGCGTTCCGCCGAGCTCGACCTCGCCCGTGGGGCCTAAAAGGTCCGTCAGGGAGGTGAGCAGCAGCGTGTAGGGCTCGCCGCTCTCGCATTCCTCGCCGTAGAGGAAGCTGTGGCCGAGGCCGTCCTCCGTCAGGCGGAGGTTCGTCAGCGTCGGTCCCCAGGTCTCGCGGACGCCCGGATAGAGCTCCAGAAGCTCGGGCCGGCCGGAGGCCTTCTCGTGGACAGTAAGGAAAAAGGGACCCATGTTCTTGCGCTTCTCCGAAAAGAAAGCGCTTTGGCCGGCCCGCACGTAGGCGGACTTGCTGAGCTCAGGGTCCCGTAAAAAGGCCGCCATGAACCGTTGGAGCCGGCCGACTTCGACCTGCTCGCTCAGCCCGACGGCCGACAAGTATCGAAAAAGATTCATTTTTTATCAGCGTACCATCACGTACTGGGAAACCTCCCGGTCCGTGCCGCGGATCCGCGCGCCGACCATGTAGACGCCGGGTTCCATCGGGGCCGTGTAGAAGCCCTCCTCATTGATTTCGCCGCCGTTCGGGCCCACGAACCACTCGATCTCAGCGTCCTCGGGCTTCACGCAGCTGAAGGGGAAGCTCCGGCCGGGCGCGAGCGTGCGGGGCGCGAGGTTGATGAAGAAGGGCTCCTCCTCGGGTTCCTTCCGGTCCTCGGGGGCCTTCAGCTCGTCGGGCAGCTCGATGACGCGGGCCTTTTTGGCGTACTCCGCCAGGATCGCTTCCTCGGCCTTCCGGGCCTCCTCCTTGCGCGCCGCCTCTTCGAGGGTGGCCGCCTTGAGGTCCTCCGGATCGGGCACGGCGATGACGGGGGCAGACTTCTCCCCGTTTTCATCGTACTTCCAGACCGGACGGGCCGGCTTCTCCGGCTTCTCGGGCTCCATCTCCGGCGTCTCGATGTCGAATTGGACCAGCGTGATGCCGGTGGGATCGGGGCGGGTGGTGGAGGCGCCGATCAGATCCTTCTTGGAAAAGTCGACGTTGAGGGGCTCGAAGTTCATCGGCTCGAAATCGGTCGGTTCGTACTCGGTGGACTCGTATTCGGTGGATTCGAATTCGGTGGGCTGGAACTCGGTCGGCTCGAAATCGGTGGATTCGAATTCGGTGGGCCGGAACTCGGTCGGCTCGAACTCCGCGGGCTCTTCGTCCGCGGGAACGGGCTCTTCCGCCGCATCGGCTTCATCCGCCGGAGCGGCTTCGGCCACCTCGGCATTCTCCGCCGGAGCGGCTTCGGGCGCGGGCGCGGTTTCGGGCTCGGGCTCCGTCTGCGTCTCATCGAGCGACTTGAAACGGAAGGGCTTGAAATCGAGGGAATCAGGATCGTTGCCCTTGATCTCGGCCATCATGCTCCGAAGCCATTCGGGCATGGCGGGCTCGTTCGAAACGGGCTCCGCCGCGGCGGGCTCGGATTCGGTTTCGGTGACATCGGATCCGGCGGTTTCGGCCGGCTCCTCTTCATTCCCATTAGAGTTGAACCACGCCAGGATCGACTGCGACCGAGAGGATCCGGCAGTTTCAGGTTCTTCAGTTACGGGGTTTTCGGTTGAACAGTCCCGCGCGGCGTCGCTGGCCGCGCGTACCGTAGGGTCCTCGTCACCTGCTTCCGGTTTGGGCCCTTCGGCCGCGGGCTCTCCGCTTTCAGCCCGGTCTGTTTCGTTCTGAGCGGCTTCCGCGCGTTTCGCTTCCGCTTCGGCGGCTTCCAGCTCGGCAATCACGGCTTTGAACCAATCCGGCAGATCCGGGGCGGCCTGCGAGGCGGCCGCTTCGGGGGCGGGTTCCGCGGCAGGCTCAGGCGTGAAGTACGCGGGCTCCGCGGCGGGTTCGGTATAGGCAGGCACGGCCGGCTCGGTATAAACCGGCGCGGCGGGTTCGGTATAGGCAGGGGCGGCAGGCTCCTCCGCGGCAGGCTCCGGCGCGAAATACGCGAGCTCGGCGACGGGCTCGGCGGGCTCGGCAGCAGCGGGCTGCTCTTCCGGCTTGAACCAGTCAGGCATCGGGAACACGAACATGCCGGGGGCCGTCTTTTCGGGCTCGGTCTCAGGCTCAGGCACGAACTCTGCGGGCTCTTCCGCGACGGGCTCGGGCACGAATTCAACGGGCTCTTCCGCGACGGGCTCAGGCGTGAACGTGAAGGGCTCGGGCTCAGCAACAGGCTCGGCCACAAATTCAGCAGGCTCTTCCTCAACGGGCTCCGCCACGAACTCAGCGGGCTCTTCTTCAACGGGCTCGGGCACGAACACGAAGGGCTCAGGCTCAACAACGGGCTCGGCCTCAGGCGCAGGCTCGGCCACGAATTCCACGGGCTCTTCTTCAACGGGCTCCGTCACGAACTCTGCGGGCTCTTCCGCGGCAGGCTCCGCCACGAGCTCCGCAGGCTCCTCCGCGACGGGCTCGGTCACGAACACGAAGGGCTCGGGCTCAGCAACGGGCTCGGCCTCAGCGATGGCGACAGGCTCAGGCTCGAACTCAGCGGGCTCTTCCGCGACAGGCTCCGCCGCGACAGGCTCGGCCACGGACACGAAGGGCTCGGGCTCAGCAACGGGCTCGGGCACGAACGCAAAGGGTTCAGGCTCAGCAACGGGCTCGGCGACAGGCTCAGCGGCAGGCTCCGCCACGGGCTCCTCCGCCTTCTCGGCAGGCTTCTCCGCCCACCAACCGACCACGAGTTCGCCCCGGCGCGCATTCTCATGCAGCATGAGGCCCAGGCAGAACGTGCCGTCAGCCGGATCCCCGTACGCGCCCAGGCTGACCGCCGGCACGGAGGGGATATAACCGGACTGCGAAAAGACCACGGGATCGCCGAATACGAGGCGGTCCTCCGTCAGGAGTCCGCCGTCGAATCCGTTCCGATCCACGGAAAAGAAATGCAGATCGAAAATACCGGGGCCTAATCCGGTCTCGATCCGTTCCGTCGTATAACAATGCCCGGCGCGCTCGGTGCCGGAAAGCGGGAGACGAAGCTCACCGCGGGCGATCTTCCCGTCGCAGACGGTCTCGCCGACGATCCATTGATTCTCCATTTCGAACTCCTTCCTTTGTTATAGTATTGTACCTTTTTCCTTCTTTCTTTGCAACTGTGAAAATGTTTTTACAAATGAAAAATATCATGCTATAATACCTTTGTATAATTATCGGGAGGAAACAAACATGAAAGAATTTTCCATTGTCCGCAAAGGGTACAATCCTGAGGAAGTCAACGCCTACATCCTCGAGCTGGAAACCGCCCTTGCCAATAAAACCCAGACCGTGAAGGAATTCCAGGGCATGGAGACCGCCATCGCGAGCTCGATCGTCGACGCCCGCATGGCCGCCGAGGACATCCGCCGCAAATCTGCCGACGAAGCGCAGAAAATGCACGAGGACGCCGTCGCCGACGCCGAGAAGATTCACGAGGATGCCGTCATCGAGGCCGGCGCGCTCCGCACCTTCGCCCTCAACGAGATGAACGACCTGCGCGATCAGGTCCTCGCCTTCCACGACAAGCTGCAGGGCTTCCAGGATGAGTTCGGCCGTATTCTGCAGGAATACCTGATTTCCTTCCGTTCCAACGACCTGGTCGCTCTCTTCTCCCATCTCGAGAACTTCATGAGCAACCTCGATCTCGCCGTGCCCAAGAAGGAAGCCGAGGAAGAGCCCGAGGCCGTGCCTGAAGCGGTCGAGGAGACCGTCGAGGAAGCCGTCCGGGCCGTCGAGGAAACCGTCGAAGCCGCCGAAGAGATCACCGAGGTTGTCGAGGAAGCCGCCGAAGAGATCGTCGAAGCCGCCGAGGAAGTAAAGTCCGAGACCGAGAGCTTCTTCGAGTAAGATGCCGTATCTCCCGTTTCTCCTGAGCCTCGCGCTGCTCTTCTGCATCCTGTACAACGCGCTGGCTTTTTCCACCTTCAGAAAGACCGCCGCGACGGCAATCCGGACGTACGGACCGGATCCGCGCCGGCGCAACACCGCGAAAATCATTTTCTGCGTCCTGGGCGCCCTCGCGCTCGGCGGCGCGGTTTATTACCTGATCGCGAAGCCCGCGGATGAGTATCTCCAGCTGGCCGTCTCCTGCGGCAACCTGATGCTCTTCTGCGTGCTCTATGCCTTCGTGCCCTTTTCGAACGCCTATTGGTGCATCACCGCCGAAGGCATCTACAGCTACAATCTCCGCAGGCTCATCCCCTGGTCCCAGATCATCCGCACCGGCTCGCTGAAAAGGAGGAAGCAGACCTTCCTGACCATGGAGGTCAAAAAGGTCGCCGGCGAGATGTTCAAAAAGGTCTTCTACGGCTTCCCGATCCCCGAGGATCAGACGGAGGAGGCCCGCAGCATCATCCGCGATTTCATGAACGCGCTGGAAAAGCAGAAGATGATGAAGCGCGATCAGGATGAGAAAAAGATTCCGCTGAAAGAACGTAAGTGGTACTGAAATGGACAAACTCCGCCAAAGCAACCGATTTGCCCTGATTTTCTATCTGCTGTTCCTGGCCCTTCCCCTCGCGCTGGATCCGCTCTGCCTCCTTCTGTTCCCGAACGCGGATCCGGTCTTCACGCTCGACATCGTCTTCTACGCCAGCTTCCCGCTGATTGTCGGGATTTTCCTGCTTTGCGTGAAGGCGCGTCCCGCGGACCTGGGGCTCGTCCGCACGAGCGGCAAGAACCTTCTGCTGGGTGTGCTGGCCGGATTTCTGATCCAGCCCGCCACGATGCTCCTCTCCTACCTGAGCACCTTCCTGTTCCAAAACGTCGTCGACGAGGCCGTCACGGACGTGCTGAACCAGCCGCTGCCCCTCATTCTCTTTTCGATGGCCCTGCTGCCCGCGTTCTGCGAGGAGCTGGTCTGCCGCGGCGCGGTGATGTACTACGGCTACCGGAAGGACGTGCCCCGCTGGGCCGCGGTCCTGTTCCCCGCCCTGTTCTTCGCGGCGCTCCACGGGAATTTCCAGCAGGCGATCTACGCGTTCGCCGGCGGCGTAGTGCTGGCCGAGATCGCGCTGCGTTCCGATTCGCTCTGGCCCGCCATGGCGACGCATTTCACGATGAACGCGACGCAGATGGTCCTGGCCTACCTCGCCGAACACGCTCCGGGCGCGGAGGACGTCGAGGTAATCGAGGTCGAGGCCCCGCTCTTCGACTTCATGTACGTGATGATCTTCGCCTTCATCACCCTGGTCACGCTGCCGCTTTTGACCCGCTGCATCGGCGCGATGAAACCGCAGAGGATCGAGACAACGCCCGCCGTCACGGAGCTCGCCTTCGTCCCGGATGAGCCCGATGCCGCGCCGAAAAAGACCTTTTCCTCCCGGATGGCCGCCATGTACGTCACGCTCGGGCTGGGGCTTTTGCTCCTTATCATCACGGAGGTCGCGCTCCGCGCCATGTAAAAAAACAAGCCCGCCGAAGCAGAGAGATCACTCCTCTGTTTCGGCGGGCTTTTTGTGTTTGCTGCGATTCCTTCGTGTGTTCGGAAAACCCCGGCCGGGCGCCGCGGGGCCTGCGGCTTCGTCTCATTTTTCAAAGCACCTGTTCAAAACTTACGACAATTCGGCCGAATAACAGAAATTTGTCGTAAAGCAAAAAATCACTTTCCCGGGATTTACGTCAAAGACAGCGAAAAAGGCAAACTTGTCGTAAATTTTCCCTGTCTCGACGATCCCGGATGCATCCCCGGCAAACCAGGTTCTGTCCCCTCCGCACCTTTGCTCGAAATGATGCATTCAATTTACGACAGAAATGCCTCCCAAAGCAAATTTGTCGTAAATCCCGAAAACGGCACTTTTACGTTTACGTCAAATTCGGCTGACCACGTTGATTTGTCGTAAATTATCCAAAAAAGAACGAAAAAATGGGACGAAGGCGCAGCAAATGCATCGAAATGTGCAGGCGGGACAGAACCGCAAGGCAAAGCGCAAGTCTCAAAAGTCGCCGCGCCGCCAAAACACGCAAAAAGCAGCGGCGCATCAGCGCCGCTGCACTCTCAGCATTTCCGTCCGAAGGATCACTCATAAAAGACATCATATTCGGGGAGCGCCTGCCACTCCGGAAGGGAGGTAAGCAGGGAAACGACATGGTTTTCCGCCCTCATGAACGCCTTTGCCTCCTCGCAATAGCAATCAGACAGATCGGCCGCGTACGCGAGAAGGATGCCCTCGCAGGAAACCGTATAGCTTTTCCTGTTCGCGGTCACGGAAATGACGATCGTCTGACTCGGCTCGGACGCAAAGACCGTTTGGGCATCCGGGGCATTGAAGGGGTCGTAAACGGCCGGATAAGCGCTCAGATCGATCTCCTCGCACAGATAATGATAAATCAGCTTCAGCTCCTCCTCGGAAAGTGTCACACAGGCCGTGTATTTTTCGGCATCAGAGGCCATTTTCGTTTTGATCAGCTTCCCGCTTTTGCTGTCATAGGAGCTGATGCCGCAAACGCCCCAGACGATCGAAAACGAAAAGTCGGACGGCACAGCCTGAGCCGAATAGGTGTACAGCGTTCCCGCTCCAAGCAGACAAAGGCATACGAATAATGCCGCGGCCGTCCGGCCGATCCAGTTGAAGCTTCGCTTCGGGACCTCATAAGTCTCCGCTTCCTCGATTATATCAGCATCGATATGTTCCAATACATCCAACGTTCGATTCGTCATAATGTGTAACCCTCCCTGATCAAATAGTCCCGAAGGCCGTTTCTGGTCCGGAAGAGAGACGATTTCACCTTGCTTTCGGAAAACCCGTATTTCCGGCTGATTTCCGCGGTCGATTCCAGATAGAAATACCGGCGGACGAAAATGACCCGCTTTTCCCGCGAAACCGTCCTCAGATACCGGCTGATCGCCCGCCCGAGCTCTTCTTCGGCGATACCGCTTTCCACGTTCTCCGCCGCGGGGAGACAGCTTTCCATCTCCGCGGTGAGCTCCACGAGCGCGCCGCTGCGCTTATGGCTTGCCCGTTCCCGGCAGCGGTCGATCGACAGATGCCGGATGATCCGTGCGAGAAAAGCATACAAATAGGTTCTCGGCTCATTGGGCGGAATGAGCTTCCATGCCTGAAGATAGGTGTCATTCTCGCACTCCTCCGCGGTCTGAAGATCCTCGGTAATGCCCAGCGCCAGCATGCGCAGACGCGCTCCGTATTTTTCGGATGAAAACCGGATCGCGCTTTCGTCGCGGTTCAGAAAAAGCTGCACGATCTCACTGTCTTCCAATGCCTCGCCCTCCTTCCTTCGATCATTTCTAAAGGCCTTCACCCTATAAAGCGGATTTTCCGCGGAAGCGGTCGCGCTTTTCGAGAAAAAAACGGCCGCACACTCAAGTGCTGCCGTTCGGTAATATACGCTATTCCTTCGCGCCCGCCAGGATCCCGCGCCGCTCGGAGCGGATCAGCAGGAAGGCAGAAACGATCAGCACCAGGCCCTCGTAGGCGAGGAAGCTGTACCAGATGCTGTCCCGCCCGAAGAGCGGGATCATCGCGAGCGTCACCAGCGTGTCGAGGACGAAGCTCCGGAGCACGTTGACCGTGAGCGCCTCCCTCGTGTGGGTGGTGGAATAGAGGTAGGAGGACGCGATGACGTTCAGCGCCTCCACCGCGAAGCCCCAGCTGTAGCGGGGCATCCAGACGAGCGTGACCGCCCGGGTCTCCGCGTCCGCCGCGTAGAGGTCGCAGACCGGGTCGCTCACGAAATAGAGCGCCACGATGATGATCACGGAGCCGATGAAGCTGCCCGCCAGCCCCCAGTTCAGATAATAATGGAGGTCGTCCTTCTTCCCCGCGCCGTAGCAGCGGCCGAAGAGCGGCTGCAGGCCCTCGGAGATGCCCGCGAAGGAGGCCACGGCAAAGGACGCCACGTAGCCCATGATCGCGAAGGACTTGACCGCCGCGTCGCCCAGCTCCTCGCCGAGGATGCGGTTCATCAGGATGATCGAGACCGGCGCCGAGAACTGCGCCACGCACTCCGGCAGACCGCGCAGCAGGATGCGGCCGAAGAGGCCCTCCTCCCGGCGGATCCGGCCGATCGTAAGCACGCCCTTCCGCCGCGCGAAATGAAGGAGCAGGAGCAGGATCGCGCCGACCGTCTGCGAGCCCACCGTCGCGATCGCCGCGCCGGCCGTGCCGAGGCCCAGCGGGAAGATCAGCAGCCAGTCGCCGATGATGTTCAGCACAATCGTCACGACCGTGCCCGCGCTCACGAGCCCGGGGCTGCCGTCATTCCGGCAGAAGCCGCCGAGGGCTGTCATCAGCCCGCAGGGGAGCAGGAACAGACTGTACCAGAACTGGTAATCGTAGGCGTACTGATAGAAGCTTTCCGTGGCGCCGAGCAGCCGGACGATGGGGCCCGCGAAAACGGTGCCGACGACGCTCATCACGCTGCCGATCGCCACGTCCGCCCAGAACGAATAGCGGAAGACCCGGTTCGCGCCCTCGGTGTCGCCGCGGCCCATGCGGATCGCGCAGACCGTCATGCCGCCCACCGAGGTGCACAGGAGCGCCGCCGTGAAGATCATCACGTAGGGGAAGACGATATTGATCGCGGCCAGCGCCTCGCCGCCGATGCCGCGGCCCACGAAGACGCCGTCCACGATGGTGAACAGAAAGATGCTGACCGAAGAGAGCAGCGAGGGCAGCACGTAGCGGACGAGCTCGCGGCTGCGCTCACTCATCGGCCTTCTCCCCGGCGAAGCGCGCCTCGAGGCAGTGGATGTTCTTGCCCTTCCGCAGGAACGCCGCCTCGTACTCGGTGAGGACGTTGCCCTCCGCGAGCGGCTCGCCGTCCGCGTGGAGGTCATCGGTCTGCCGGAGGATCTCCCAGCCGTTCGCGAGGAAGCTCTCCACGGACCAGGGGAAGAGCAGGTCGTTGTCGGTCTTGAAGCGGAGGATGCCGCCCTGCTTCAGGACGCGGGCGTAGACCCGGAGATGCCGGTCGGAGGTGAGGCGCCGCTTGGCGTGGCGCTCCTTCGGCCAGGGATCGCTGAAGTTCAGAAAGATGCCGTCGACCTCGCCGTCCTCGAAGGCCTCGCAGAGGTCCTCGGCCACCTCACGGGCGAAGACCAGGTTCGGGCACTCCTCCGCGGTCCGGTTGTCCGCGGCGTACGGAGCATTCGCGGTGCGCATGTTCTCCGCGTTCTCGGGACGGCCCACCGCGCGGGCGAGCACGGTCGAGATCCGCTCGACGCCGATGAAGCCCGCTTCCGGCTCCCGCTCCGCCATTTTGCGCAGGAAGCCGCCCATGCCGCAGCCGATCTCCAGGTAGAGCTTCTCCGGCTCGCGGCCCATGCGGCGGCCCAGCTCCTCGCGCCACTTTCCCTTGAGCTCGCGGGGCGCGGGCAGGATCAGCGGAGACTCCGCCAGGATCTCGTCGGTGTTCTTCAGATAACGGATACGCATTTTTTCCTCCGGACCGGGACCGCCCTCGGGCGTCCCTAAGAAAATAAAAAAGGAAAAGCGGGATGGCTTTTCCTTTTTCGTGTTTGAGCCGTGCGGGATTCGAACCCGCGACACCTGGATTAAAAGTCCAGTGCTCTACCGGCTGAGCTAACGGCCCATCAAACGCAAACGTTATCTTATCACAGCCAAAGCCGTTTGTAAAGCGTTTTTTCCCCGGGGAAGACGCCGGGCCGCGCGGGCTCCCGGCCCCGGTCAGGCCTGATGGCGGACCATCTTGTATTCGTCGCCGTCGCGGTAGAAGGGGCAGCTTTTCTTCTGTCCGTCGCCCATCATCCGGGCGAGCTCGTCCTCGTCCATATCCACGTCACAGACGTATTCCTCATACTCCTCGTCGTACACGAGGAACGCGCAGGTATCGCACTGATCCATAATTACCTCCCAAAATCCCGAAGCGCGCTTCAGCCCTCTTCGGCCGTGAACTGCTTGAGCGCGCGGGCGATCCGCGCCACGGGGAAGCCCATCACGTTGTAGTAATCGCCCTCGAGGCCCTCCACGAGCAGCGCGCCCTTTCCCTGGATGCCGTAGCCGCCGGCCTTGTCGAAGGGCTCGCCGGTGTCGAGATAGCGCTCGATCTCTTCGTCGGAGAGGGGCAGGAAGCGGACCTCGGTCACCTCAGAGAAGCGGACGACCCGCTCGCCCTTCCGCAGGCAGACGCCGGTGATGACCTGGTGCGCGCGGCCGGAGAGGCGCCCGAGCATCTCCCGGCCCTCCTCGCGGCTGTGAGGCTTCCCGAGCATCAGGCCGTCGATGAAGACGCCGGTATCGCTCCCGATCACGAGCGCGTCGGGATGCGCCGCGGCCACGGCCCCCGCCTTCAGGCAGGCGAGATATTCCGGCGCTTCGCGGAGGGGCAGCTCCGCGGGGATGGTCTCCTCCACGTCGGCGGGCAGGACCTCGTACTCTTCGGTGATGAGCCGGAGCAGTTCCCGGCGGCGGGGCGAGCCCGAGGCCAGGATGATTCGCTGTGTATCGTTCATGGGATGTCTTCCTTCCGAAATTCTTGCCTCATTATAACACAGAAGCGCGAAAGAAAAAAGCCCGGGCGGCAAGTCCTTGCCGCCCGTCCCACCGCGTGATATACTACAGAAAACTCCCGCGAAAGGACAAGAACCATGGCAACCCTGATCATCCGTCACAATGACACCACCCTCGTCCAGACTCCCTTCGAGATCCTCGCCGACGGCATCAAGCTCGGCGACTCCGTCCCGGGCGGCAGCGCGAGCTTCGAGCTTTCCGAAGGCGAGCACTTCATCACCGTCGGCAGCGCGAAAAACGTGAACCAGGCCACCTCCGTCGCGGCCCTCGCGGGCGGAGCGATCGGCGCCGCGATCAGCACCGGCTTCGCGGACAAATTCCAGAAGACCGCCGACACCTGCGTGAGCCTCTCCCCGGACTTCGCGGCGGTGATCGACGCGCAGTATAACGGCAGCGCGATGCTCCTCACGACCTCCTACCAGCCCGTCGCCTCGATGAGCAGCTTCCGCGCGCAGGACCTTCAGTCCTCCCGCGAGAACCTGGAGCAGCAGCTCGCCGCGCAGAAAAAGAAGAAGAAAATCTTCGGCCTTCTCGCCCTCGCCGCCCTTCTGCTGGGCCTCGTCCTCGCCTTCGTGATCCCCGAGCCCGTGAAGCAGTCCTTCAACACGCTCCGCGCGACCGGCGCCGACAAGGCCGGGCAGTACGTGGACCTCTCCATCGAGGGCTATTCCTCCTTCGTCGCCATCACCGAAACCGAGGACGGCGTCAGCCGGGACATCTGGTACTGCTACCTGATCGACGAAAGCGACAACCTGTTCCTGGCCGCCATTCCGGACAGCCGCTTCGACGCGATCGACGTCGCCTTCGACGCCGGGAAGCCCTTCATCCTCGAGGGAACGCTGAAGAAAACCTCCGAAATCCTGGTCGAGAACAAAAGCGTGCGGACCTGGGCCCTCGAGGGCGCGGCCGACATCGGTGTCACCGACGCCGACTTCGACGCCGAATTCGGCCCCTGCTACCTGGCGGTCGACGAAATCCCGACCGGCGGCGGCGCGCTCGGCCTGATCTACTCCTGGCTCATCGCCATCATGATGTTCGTCTTCTTCCTCGCCCAGGCGAGCCGCGTGAAGAAGCTGAAGAAGCGCCTCGAAGGGATGCCGGAGTACTGATCCGGCCGACGGTCCCCGTTTCCCAAGACAAAAAACACCCGCTGAAAAATTGATTTTCAGCGGGTATTTTCATTTCATGGCATATCAGCGGGTGAGGTTCTTCCCGCGCTCAGTCCTCGACGGTGACGGTACCGTCCTCCGCGACCGTAATCTTCATGCCGGTCTTCACGTAGTCCAGGAACTCCTCGCCGAGGGAATCGACGACGGGCATCTTGGTGTGCTCGCCCTCCAGCCACACGTCCGCCAGCACGACGCCGGCGCCCGCGAGGGAGTCGATCGGGTTGGAGAACAGCATGCAGGCCGGCTGACGGCCCATGGAGCAGGCGCAGTAGAGCACGAGGCCGCCGGTGGTGGAGCCGATGGTCTGGGGCAGGCACAGGGCCTTGCCGGCCATCTCGTGGCCGTACAGGTCAGGATTGTTCTGGTCGCCGCAGGTCGCCTTCTTGTCGCCGAACTGCAGGGCCTTCTGAAAGGAGGCCAGCGTATTCAGGCCGCCGTGCGAAACCAGCGCCTCAGCACTCACGCTGCCCGGCGCAACGACACGTCCCTTGAAAGTCTTCATCGCTTATTTTCCTCCCTTCGTGATCTGCTCGAGGATCTCATCGTCCGTGTAGTAGCGGGCGGAGGTGTAGGTGCGGAGCTTGTTGCTGGAGGTGATGGTGGGCACCTTCTGGCAAACGGGGTTGTTCATGTACATCAGCGGGCAGATGTAGGAGGTGATGACACCGCAGGCCTTGAGCCGCGCCGCGTACTCGGTCTCCTCGAAGGCCTTCAGCACGGCGGGCGCCGCGGTGAAGACGGTGGGGATCACGACCTTGCTGTTGCCGGCAGCCCGAAGGCCCGCCTCGACCTTGTCGGTCCAGTCCTTCAGCTGCTGCAGGCTCATGTGCGGGCAGCCCATGAAGCAGAGCTTCGGCTTCGCGTCCTTGTTCTTCCAGATGACGGGGTAGTTGTCATACACGCGCTGCAGCTCAGCGTCGTCGATCACGTAGGTCTTCGCGCCCTCGGCGATCAGCTTCTCGCCCTGCTCCACCGCGTCGGGGGTCAGGTTCTCGATATGGTACAGACCGACCGCGCCGTTCGAGGCGGTGGCCGCGCCGAAATCCTTCAGGTAGGTGCAGGCATCGTCGTTCAGCTCGGTGCCGATCCACTTGTCGAGGCCCTTGATGTAGGGGACGTCCTCCATGACCTTCATGCCGACGGCCGAGCCCAGCAGCTGCGCCTCCGGCTTCTTCGTGGTCTTGATCTCGATCACCCAGGTCGCCTTCCGGCCCTCGGGCGTCAGCAGTCCGAAGTACGGCACGAAGCCCACCACGGAGCCCATGATGTCGATGATGCCGGAGTTCCGGTTGCAGTGCGCGCCCAGCACGGAGTTCGCGTACACGACCGCGGAAGACTCGGACCAGGACAGCACCTCGCCCTTCTCAGGCTTGTTGCCGACCGCGTCCATGTAGCAGGTGCAGGTGAAGGCATCCTTCTCGACGAGGCCCAGCTCCGCGAGCTGCTTCTCGTAGAAATCCTGCCGGGTGTACATGAAGTTCTTGAAAACGAAGTCCTCGATGAAGTTGCTCGGGACGTTCTTGTCCAGCGGCCGGGGGTCGACCGTGAACTGCTGGCCGGAGATCGCACCGGCCTCGATCAGTTTGCCCATCAGGTCATACACGGGGCCCAGGGCCTTCAGGCCGAAGGAGGTGACCAGATGGTTGTACTTGCTCGTGACGGGCACGAGCTTCTCCGCTCCGAACAGCTCGCCGTAGCGGATGACGGATTCCATGACCTTGGCCTTGGTTTCACCCTGGGAACCGGCAAGGATGGCTTTTTGTTCGTCAGTTAAGATCATTTGTTTTCCCTTTCTGTGAAAGTGAATCGCGCGCGTTTCGTGCTTCCCTCTTGTGTTAACTTTCAGAGCGGGTTTTCCCGCTCTGAAAGCGCTTCACCTTAGTGTTATTTAATTTTCATCGCCACATCCCACGCCTTCCAGACCACGGTGCGCAGGTTGCCGACCTTCAGGCAGTCGCCGACCAGATGGACGTGCTTGGACTCGGGGAAGAGAGGCGTCGCGTGGTAGCCCATGGAGGCGATCACGGTGTCGCCGGCGATTTCGAACTCGTTGCCGTCCTTGTCGGTGACGGTCACGCCCTTGTCGGTGACTTCCTTCAGCTTGGTCTCGAGGTGGACCTCGACCTTGTTCAGGGCGAAGTACTCACGCAGGTAGGAGCTGTTGGCGAGGCAGACGCCGGGCACGGCGATCAGGTCGTTCTTCATCTCGACGATGACGGGGGTCTTGCCCTTCTTGAAGAGGTCGTAGGCGATCTCGCAGCCGGTCAGGCCGCCGCCGATGATGATGACCTTCTCGCCGACGGGTGTGCCGTAGAGGTAATCGGTGGCTTCCACGGTCTTGTCGAGGCCGGGGATGCGGGGCTTGTTCGCCGCGGCGCCGGTGGCGACGATGATCTCATCGAAGTCCTTCAGCTCGTCGAGGCTCTTGACCTCCGTGCCAAACCGCACCTCGATGCCGAGGTCCTTGAGCTCCTTCGCGTACCAGGCAAGAAGCTCCTTGTCCTTCTCCTTGAAGGAGGGGGCCGCGGCCGCGTTGAAGACGCCGCCGAGCTTGTCGCCCTTCTCGAAGATCACGGGCTCGTGGCCGCGCTTCTTGAGGACGCGGGCCGCTTCCATGCCGCCGATGCCGGCGCCGATGACGGCGACCTTCTTGGCCTTCTTGGCGGGCACGATCTTGTACTTGCCGGACTGCATGGTCTCGGGGTTCAGCGCGCAGCGGGCCATGCCCATGTTGTCGCTGAGGGGCTGATCGTTGCCGACGCCGTTGTAGTGAGCCATGTTGAAGCAGGCGTTGTGGCAGCAGATGCAGGGATGGATGCTGGCTTCGTCGCCGTTCATCATCTTGGTGATCCACTCGGGATCGGTGAGGAACTGACGGGCCACGCCCATGCCGTCCAGCTCGCCCGCGGCGATGGCTTCCGCCGCCACGTCGGGCGTCATGCGGCCGGCGCAGACCACGGGGATATCGACGTATTTCTTGATGTGTTTGACGTCTTCCAGATTGCAGTTCTGGTCCATATACATCGGGGGATGAGACCAGTACCAGGCGTCGTAGGTGCCGTTGTCACAGTTGAGCATGTCGTAGCCGGCATCCTGCAGATACTTGGCGGCGCGCTCGCTCTCTTCCATGTCGCGGCCGACCTCGGTGTACTCCTCGCCGGGCAGCGCGCCCTGGCCGAAGCCCTTCGTCTTGGAGACCACGGAGTAGCGCAGGGTGACGGGGAAGTCGTCGCCGCAGAGCTCCTTGATGGCCTTGACGATCTCGACCGGGAAGCGGTAGCGGTTCTCGAAGGAGCCGCCGTACTCATCGGTACGCTGGTTGGAATAGGGCATCGTGAACTGGTCCAGCAGATAGCCCTCGTGCACGGCGTGGATCTCGACGCCGTCGACGCCGGCATCCTTGCAGAGCTTCGCGGTCTTGGCGAAGGCCTTGATCATCTGCTTGATTTCCTTCTGCGTCAGCTCGCGGGACATGCAGCTGTCTTCCCAGCGGTTGGGGTTGGCGCTGGCGCTGGCGGTCAGGTAGTCGACGTTCAGGATGGGCCGCATGAGGAAGCCGAGGACCTTGTTCTTGCAGCACTTGACCATCAGATCGTTGATGGCCATGCTCCGGCCGAAGCCGGCGGTCAGCTGAACGAACATTTTGCACTCGGTCTCCGTGTGCATCTGGTCCATGAACTTCTTGAGCTTTCTGAACTTGCCCTTGCCCTGATACAGCCACTTGCCCATCAGGGTGTCGCGGATCGGGGCGATGCCGGGCAGGATCAGGCCGGCGTTCTGCTTGGCGCGGGCCATCAGGAACTTGGCGGCCTCCTCGTCGAAGTGATTGGGCTCCAGCCAACCGAAGATGGAAGTTCCGCCCATGGAGGTCATCACGATACGGTTCTTGATCTCCACATTGCCGATCTTCCAGGGGGTGAACAGCGGAGCATACTTGGGGTTCATTTCCGACATACGTTCATCTTCCTTTCTCGATATTCAATTTTGATAAAAAAATAACAATCTTTCTGCATGTATTATAACATAATCCCCGGGAAATGAAAGTGTTTTTCCCGGGGATTTCAAAAAATTATTTCACATATTTAACAGTGGAGGAGTCATACCGGCGCAGGGGGGCATTCATTGCGGCGCGGCGGAGATCTCATAACGCTGCGCTTCGAAGCGCATCACCAGCAGGGTCCCGTCCTCAAAGCGGACGATGATCCGATCCTCCATTTTTGCATCCCGGTAACGGTAGCAGCGAACCGTCTCGCCGGTCGCAGTGGTCTCGTCGTATAGGTAATCGCCGACATATTTCGCCTTTGCCGACCTGCGAATCGCATAATTAACTGGCCAGTCAGACCTTCGTGGCGAGTAAATTTCAGCGAAAAAGGGTACGCCTATGAAAAGCGGCGAGCTAAACGTGGCGTCCGGCTCGCCGCTCGAGCATTTGGGTGGCCAATTTTATGCAGGATTTGCGAAAAACGAGACTTTTATGCACTTTTCAAGGGCACCGCGAGGGGCGGGGTAAGCCTCCCGGACAAGTTCTTGGCCTCTTGGGGCCCAAAAAAGTGAAAAGCGGCGAGCTAAACCGCAGCAAAACACCGCCACTTTTTTTGGAGCGTACATTTTGAAAAATGATTTAGCTGGCCATATCCGCCGAAGCGGCGAGCTGAAATTGCATAAAACACGCCACAAGCCTTCGACGCGCCGTCACAAACGCGCCGCAAACCTGCGGCCCGCCCGCCGCACTTCTTTCCCGCATCCGCTCCCCCGACAATTGACGCTTTCTCCAATCTTTGATATAATATTAACGATATTCTATCCCTAAATATCGCTCCATTTTCCAGAGACCTATCAGGAGGAACAAAAAATGTCCATGATTTGCCCCAAATGCGGAACCAAGCTGGACGACGGCGTACTCTTCTGCACCGAGTGCGGCGCCTTCCTGGCCGCGAATGCCAATGCTGCCGCCGTGAAAGACACGGCCGAAAAAGCTGTCAATGAGCTGGACGCGATGCTCGACCAGGCCAAGGCCGGTCTCGACGCAGGCGCCGCCCAGCTGAACGATATTCCCACTCCCACCCTCACGCTGAACCCCGGCGCGCCCTTCGACGCCGCCGCCATGCCTGAGGCCAAGCCCGCCGCGGCAGCGACCGCACCCGCGCCCGCCGCTCCCGTGACCGTCGCCGAGGACCCGAAGGCCGCCGCCAAAGAGGCCAAGGCCCGCGCCGCCGCGCAGAAGGCTGCCGAAAAGGAAGCCGCGAAAAAGGCCCGCGCCGCCGAAAAGGCCGCGAAGAAGGCCGCATCCGCCGCGCCCGCCGCTGCCGCGCCCGCTGCCGGTGCGAAGCCCCTTTCCACCGCCGGCTACTTCTTCCTGATGCTCCTCTTCGCGATCCCCGTGCTGGGCTGGCTGATCGCCATCGTGGTCGCGCTCGCCGCGAAGAATCCGAACCTCAAGAGCTTCGCCCGCGCCACCCTGACCTGGCTGCTGATCGGCCTGATCCTGCTGATCCTCGCCGCCATCGCCGTGCTGCTCTTCTCCCAGAAGCTGCTCACCGCCTACAACGCGGCGGCCGGCACCAGCTATGCCTCCTTCGTCGAGCTCTTCGGAAGCGACATCGCGTCGGTGTTCGGCAAGATCGCGGTCATGTTCGGTCTCCACTAAAATTCGTTACGGGAAGGTGATACCTTAATGAACATCCAGTACATCCATCCGGCTGACCAGCTGGTCATGTTCATGCAGCGCATTTACGACAAGGGCCTGACCACCATGTCCGGCGGCAACCTGTCCATCATGGACGAGTCCGGCGACATCTGGATCACCCCCGCCGGCATCGACAAGGGCACGCTGTCCCGCAGGGACATCATCTGCGTCCATCCGGACGGCAGCATCGAGGGGCCGCACAAGCCCTCCTCCGAGCTGCCCTTCCACATCTCCGTCTACAAGATGCGTCCCGACCTCAAGGCCGTGCTCCACGCGCATCCGCCGGCCCTGGTGGCCTTCTCCATCGCGCGGAAGACCCCGAGCCTGGATTTGACGCCCACCGTGCAGAGCGTGTGCCATGACGTGAAGATCGCCACCTATGCCGTGCCCGGAAGCCGCGAGCTCGGCGCGGAGATCGGCAAGGTCTTCGAGCAGGGCTGCGACATCGCGCTCCTCGAGAACCATGGCGTCTGCATCGGCGCCCCGGATATGTTCACTGCCTTCCGCCGCTTCGAAACGCTCAACTTCTCCGCCCAGCTGCAGGTGCTGGCCGGCAAGCTCGGTCCCGTGAACGAACTGCCCCTGGACGCCTACCGGCTGAGCGCCACCACCTATCACACCAAGATGGACGATTTCATCCCCAACAGCCACAGCGCCGAGGAGCTGGCGGCCCGCCGGGACATGATCACCCTGATCCACCGTTCCTACAAGATGGGGCTCTTCACCGCCACGCAGGGCACCTACTCCGTGCGCCTCTCCGACGGCAGCTTCATCATCACCCCCTTCGGCTTTGACCGGGCCTACCTGGAAGAGGACGATCTGGTCCGCGTGAAGGGCGGCATGAAGGAGCTGGGCAAGACGCCCTCCCGCGCCGTCCATCTGCACGCGAAGATCTATGAGGAGCACCCCGAGGTGGGCGCGATCCTGAACGCCCATCCGGTCCACGCGATGGCCTTCGCAGTCACCGACGCCGAGTTCGACGCCCGCACCATTCCCGAGAGCTACATCATGCTCCGCGACGTGCGCAACCTGCCCTACGAGGTGATCTACACCGATCCCGCGGCGCTTGCGAAGAGCTTCGACCCGGCCCATCCCGCCGTCATGGTCGAGAACGACTGCGTCATCGTCACCGGCGAGACCCTGCTCAAGGCCTTCGACCGCCTCGAGGTGATGGAATCCACCGCGCACTCCATCCTGGACTCCATCGGCATCGGCCCCATCGTCCACATCACCGATCAGGAGATCGCCGACCTCAAGGTCGCCTTCAACCTGGTCGACTGAAGCTTGTAAACCGAAACAGGAACGGAGGACGACTCCGTTCCTTTTCTTTCCCCCGCCGGAGGAACGCCTTCCGGCGGGATCCCGAAAGGAGAAAATCATGAAGACCCGGCTGCCCGACTACGGACGCTCGAACCTGGCGCTGGCCAATTCCGTGCTGGCCCACTTCGGCGTGACGCCCCACCACGAAACCGAGCCGACCTTCGACCAGGCCCTCTGTCCCCGCGGAGGCCGCGCACCGCGCAGCGCCGTCATCCTCCTCTTCGACGGCCTCGGCATGACGATGCTCGAGAAGCACCTGCCGGCCCGCTCCTTCCTGCGCCGCCACCTGGTGACGGAGCTCTCCGCGGTCTTCCCGCCCACCACGGTCGCCGCGACGAGCTCGATCCAGAGCGGCCTCACGCCGCTGGAGCACGGCCGCCTCGGCTGGTTCCTCTGGTTCCCGGAGGCAGGCGAGAACTACTCGATCTTCATGAACGAGGGCGAGGAAAGCCATGCGCCCTACGCGCCCGGCAACCCCGGCGAGCTGTTCCTGCATTACGAAAATCTCGGCGATCAGATCCGCGCCGTCCGCCCCGAGGTCGAATACTTCGAGGTCTCGCCCTTCGGCAGCGAAAAGGCGTACAGCGCCGCGGAGGTCTGCCGGAAGATCCGCCGCCTCTGCCGCCGGCCGGGCGAGCGCTTCCTCTACGGCTACTGGACCGGCCCCGACCACGACGTGCACGACCTGGGGACGGATCATCCGAAGATCCGCCGCGAGGTCCGCGCCATCGACCGCGCGGTGCGCCGGATGTGCCGCGGCCTTCGGGACGCTGCCGTCGCCGTCACCGCCGACCACGGTCTCCTCACGGTGGACTGGGTCGTGCTGGACGAGTATCCGGAGCTTCTCGCGATGCTCCGCGCCCCCTACTGCTCCGTCGAGAGCCGCGCCTGCGCCCTCTTCGTGAAGGAGGAATGCCTGGCCGCTTTCCCCGCGAAGTTCAACGAACTGCTCGGCGGCCGCTTCCGGCTCTTCAGCCGCGAGGAGGCCCTCCGGCTCGGCCTCTTCGGCCCCGGCGAGGCCCATCCGCGCGCGGAGAGCTTCCTCGGCGATTTCCTCGCCGCCGCCACCGACCGCTATTGCCTCTCCCTGCATCGCGACCCCAACCCGCTCCGCGGCCAGCACGCGGGCCTCACGGAGGACGAGATGCGGGTGCCCTTCATCCTGATCCAAAAGTAATGAAACGTTTCCGACTGACCCATCTGCTCTATTGGTTCCTGCAGTTCACCTGGGGACTCCCGCAGAACCTCGCGGGCCTCGTCCTCTTTCTCGCGCTCCGGCTCCGCCGCCCCGCGCCGGCCGTCCGCGGCTATCACGGCGCCGTCCTCACCGAATGGGGGCGCCCGTACAGCGTCGGGCTCGGCATGTTCATCTTCTTCGGCCACGGGAAGGCCCCCGGCGCCGAGGAGATCCGCGCGCACGAGTTCGGCCACACCGTGCAATCCGTGATCCTCGGGCCGCTGTTCCTGCCCGTGATCGGCCTGCCGTCCGCGGTCTGGGCCTTCGCGCCCTGCTTCGTGAAGCTCCGCCGGAGCGGCAAAAAACGCTACTCCGACTTCTACCCCGAGGGCTGGGCCGACCGGCTCGGGCGCTCGCTGACGCGCCGGGCCTGACGCGCCGCTATCCATTATTTTTCAAGGAGATCCCCATGATTACTTCCTCTTTCGATCCCGAATCCCGTCCGATCATCAGCCTGCGCGAGTTCTACGGCGAGCCGGGCGACCTGGCCGACGTCTGCGTCATCACCTTCTCCCACGTGCTCCGCGACGAGATCCTCGCGGCCCGGGACTGCGCGGTGATCGCGCAGATCGGCGCGTGCAACGGCAATATCCCGATCTACAGCTTCCGCTCCGGCGGCCGCCGCGTCGCGTTCTACCTCTCCCCCATCGGCTCGACGATGGCCTCGCAGTGCCTGCTCGAGGCCAACTGGCTGACCGGCGCAACGAAATTCATCAGCTTCGGCAGCGCGGGCAGCCTCGACGCTGCGCGCACCTCGAACCGCCTCATCCTTCCGACCGCCGCCTACCGCGACGAGGGCATGTCCTACCACTACGCGCCGCCCGCCGACTACATCGAGGTGAAGAACGAGCCGGTGCTCCGCGCGCTCTTCACACAGCTCGGCCTCCCCTTCACCGAGGGCCGCATCTGGACCACCGACGCGGTCCTGAGGGAGACCGTCGGCCAGATGAACGCCCGCCGAGCCGAGGGCTGCATCGCCGTCGAGATGGAGATCGCAGGGCTGCAGAGCGTCTGCGATTTCACCGGCCTCGGTCTCTACTCCTTCATCGTCACCGGCGACGTGCTCTCCGAGGAAAGCTACTCGGTCAGCGGCCTCACCGCCGCGAACCACAACCTGGACTGCTGCCGGCTCGCGCTCGAGATCGCGGAAAGAATCTGAACCGTCCCCCCTTGCGCGGCATCCCGTCCGCGCTTACAATGAGAAAAACGACTCTCAGGAGGCTACCCATGGAAAAATTCAAGGATCTGGAGTACAAGCGCCCGGATTTCGCCGCGGCGAAGAAGACTCTCGGCGCCGTCACCAAGAAGGTGAAGGCCGCGAAGAGCTATGACGACTACCGCGCCGCGTACCTCGAGATGGAGCAGGGCATCATCGAGCTCTACACGATGTCCACCGTCTGCCACGTGCGCAACACACTCGACAAGCGCGATCCCTTCTACGAAGCGGAGCAGAAGGCGATCTCCGCCGGCACCGCGAAGCTCGGCCTCGCGATGCAGAAGGCCCAGAAGGCCCTCACCGAGAGCCCCTTCCGCGCCGAGTTCGATAAGGAATTCGGCCCGCATCTGATGAAGGGCATGGAGACGGACCTTCGGCTCATGAGCCCGAAGATCATCGGCCTGATGATCAAGGAGAGCAACCTGACCCAGACCTACTCCAAGGATGCCGCCCTCTGCAAAACCGTCTTCCGCGGCGAGGAGTGCAACTTCTACGGGCTGCTGAAGCACATGGAATCGACCGACCGCGACGAGCGCCGCGAGGCCTTCCGCGCCTGGGCCGCCCTCTACGAGAGCGTCTCCGCGAAGCTCGACGCCACCTACGACAAGCTGGTCGCCCTCCGCGTCAAGAAGGCGAAGCGGCTCGGCTTCGCGAGCTTCATCGACTATATCTACCCCGCCCGCGGACGCTACGACTACACCGCCGAGGACGCCGCCCGCTTCCGCGCCCAGGTCCGCGACGTGATCGTCCCCTTCTGCGACGAGCTCTACGCGAAGCAGAAGGAGCGTCTGGGCATCGACGAGCTGCACTGGTACGACGAGGCGCTGGTCTTCCCCGAAGGCAACGCCCTGCCCCTCGGCACCAAGGACGAGCTGGTCGAGAAGGCCCGGCAGATGTACCGCGCCCTCTCGCCCGAGACCGGCGAGTACTTCGACTTCATGTGCGAGCACGAGCTCTTCGACCTGGAGACCCGCCCCGGCAAGCATCTCGGCGGCTACTGCACCTTCATGCCCGCCTTCAAGGCCCCGTTCATCTTCTCGAACTTCAACGGCACCAGCGCCGACGTCGACGTGCTGACCCACGAGGCCGGCCACGCGTTCCAGGCCTACATCGCCAGCCGCACCCTGCCCCTCGCCAACCAGATCCAGTCCACGAGCGAGATCAACGAGATCCACTCCATGTCGATGGAGCACTTTGCCTATCCCTACATGGAGGCCTTCTTCGGCGAAAACGTGAACAAGTACCTCTACAGCCACCTCTGCCAGGCGCTGTGCACCATCCCCTACCTGGTCAGCGTCGACGAGTTCCAGCACCGCGTCTTCGAAAACCCGAAGATGAGCGCCGCCGACCGCCGCGCCGCCTGGCACGAGATCGAGCAGATCTACCTGCCCTGGCGCGACTACGACGGCAACGAGTTCCTCGCCGGCGGCGGCTTCTGGATGCAGAAGCAGCACATCTTCCTCTACCCCTTCTACTACATCGACTACGCGCTGGCGCAGATCTGCGCCTTCCAGTTCCTCGCGAAGGACCGCGCCGACCACGCCTCCGCCTGGGCCGACTACCTGAAGCTCTGCAAGTCCGGCGGCAGCCTGGGCTACTTCGACACCCTGAAGTACGCGGGCCTCGACAATCCCTTCGAGCCGGGCACCGTCGAGAAGGTGATGGCCTGCGTGAAGGCGACGATCGCGGAGTTCGAGGCGAAGCTGTAAAAAGGAACATCCTTCCGGAAACAACGCTGGACCCGACGGAACCGCCGGGTCCTTTTTGAACAAATTCCGAAACCAGGCGATACTTCCGCCCCCGAATTGCGACTGTGATAACAAAGGCGTTAACGCCGCCTGATAGTACAAAGCTGTTTTCTTGGCACCGGGAGGTTATTGTGGAAGAACGTGAGATCTTGGAGCTGTTCCGGAAACGCTCGGAACAGGCGCTGGAGGAGGTGCGGGGACGCTTCGGAGCACGCTTGTTCGGAATTGCCCGTCAGCTGCTTTCCGATTGCGGCGAAGCAGAAGAATGTGTCGATGACTGTCTGCTGGCCCTCTGGAACGCCATCCCGCCTACGCAGCCCGACAGTCTCGAAGCCTACGCCGTGCGCATCGTGACCCGTCTCGCCTGCAGCCGCTACCGGCTCCTGAACGCGCAAAAACGGAAGGCCGAGATGGTCAGTCTGGATGAGTTGGCGGAGGTTCTGCCCTCCGGCACGGAGCTTTTCGACCAGGTCTGGGAAAACACTCTGAAGGAAAAAATCCGGGACTGGATCCGTTCGCTGCCTCGCGAAAACGCCTACATCTTCCTGCACCGCTACTGGTACGGAGAATCCGCGGAGGTCATCGCGAAAGCGCTCGGGCTCAACCGGATCTCCGTGCAGCAGCGCCTGTCGCGCATGAAAAGAAGCTTGAAAAGGAAATTGGAGGCAGAAAATGGAAAATAAGGATCTGAAAAGTATATTCATGGACAGCTTCTCCGGTCTCGACGAGAAGCTGGTGAAGGAAACCGAGCAAGCTCCCCGCCTGCTGCGGAAGCGCCGCGACGGGGCCGTCCTTATCGCCTTCGTGTGCAGTCTGGCCCTCATCCTCGGCATCAGCATCACCGCAGGGCAGAGACGTCCTGCTCCCGATCCGGTCGTCAAGGAAGAATCGGCTTCACAGCCCGAATTCGCCAGGGAAAACACCGAAGAAAGCACCGAATCATCCTTCAAGATCGTCGATCTCGCGGCGATGTACGAACAGCAGCAGCTTTTCAAGACGGCCGAGTGGATCACCCAGCGCGTCGCGCCGCAGGCCCCTTACGGTCAGTTCGCCGAAAAGCTGTTCGCGGCCTGGTTAGGCGAAGCGGGCAACCGGGCGCTGAGTCCCTACAGTATCTACGATTTCCTGAGCATGCTCGCCTATTGCAGCAGTGACGACGCGAAGGCGGAGCTCCTCGAGGTCCTCGGGTGTCAGAACCTGGCGGAGCTGACCGGGGTGACCGACAGTATCCTGCGGTTTCTCGCGCTTCCTAATAAGTATGGGGAAATCCTTCACGCCGGCCATTCTCTCTGGCTGAAGGAGGGGACGGACTTCGACGAAAAGAAGGTCTCGGCGATCCGCGACGCTTTCGACACCGAGATATACCGCGTCGATTTTACGGCCCCGGAGACGGCCGGACAGGTCGATTCCTGGATCCTGGAAAAAACTGACCGTATGATCCAAACCAACCACGCGGACCGCTTTGCCGAGGACGGTGATCAGTACACGGCTCTGCTTCTGCAGTCTCTGTATTATCAAGGGAACTTCATCTCGAACAAAGAATGCGGTTTCATCGATTTTCACAAGGACGGTGCCGTGAAGAATGTCCCCTCGGTCGGCATCTGGGAAATCGTTCCCTGCTTCGATGACGGGCAGCTGTTAGCCGTTCAGATCAATGTGGGTGAGGTCGGCACTCTTTCGCTGCTCATGCCGAAGGAGGGGCATACTCTTTCCGAGCTGGATCCTGTCCGGGCTTATGAGCTGCTTTGCGGACAAGGCGATTTTATCCTCTGTGACGCGGATGTCCGGGTTCCTTTTTTCGATGTTGAGACGCAGACCGGGCTGGACAGCCTTCTGGGTGAAATCGGCGTCGGGCACGCTCTCGAGCCGGGTGCCATCGCTGCGCTCTACCGGGACCCCGGATCGGAACTCGCCGAAAAGTCTTTTGTGCAGGTCGAACATGGATCGCACGTGATCCTGAATGAAGACGGGATCCGGGGCGCCGCGTACACGGAGGGAATAACTTATGGCGGTTGGCCGGATTTCCGGGAGAGAACCGTGCTTTCCTTCGACCGTCCGTTCCTGTTCATGATTTCGCTGGGGGACGGCTGTCCGTTGTTCTGGGGACAGATCGACTGCCCGTAAACAGACGCACGCTCCGTGTTTCGAAAAGCAAAAAGCGCATCCCGCAGGATGCTCTTTCTTTTTTCGTTTCATTACAGGTCGTAATATTTCGCGAATTCCGCCGGATGCGGACGCGTCTCGCGAGCGAGCCGCTCGAAGTTTCGGCTGCGCCGAAACTTCTGATTACAAATCGTAATACTTGGCAAACTCAGCGGGATGCGGACGCGTCTCGCGAGCGAGCCGCGCGAAGTTTCGGCTACGCCAAAACTTCTGCTTATAAGTCGTAATATTTCGCGAATTCCGCCGGGTGTGGAATTCGCGAAATATCCGCGGCTTCCTTGCGGCGCTTGGCGACCCAGATCTCGAGCAGCTTCTCGGGGAAGACGCCGCCGGCGGTCAGATAGTCGTGGTCGGCCTCCAGCGCGTCGAGCGCCTCGTCCAGCGAGGTGGGCAGACCCTGGATCTTCTCCTTCTCCTCGTCGGAGAGCTCGAACAGGTTGAAATCGAAGGGACCCCAGCCGTTCGCGGCAGGATCGATCTTATTCTTGATGCCGTCCAGACCGGCCATCAGGATCGCGGCGTAGGCGAAGTAGGGATTCGCCGTGGCGTCGGGGTTCCGGAGCTCGAAGCGCTTGGTCTCGGGGGACTTCGCGTAGGCCGGGATGCGGATGACGGCGCTGCGGTTCGAGGTCGCGTAGCCGATGGTCACGGGCGCCTCGAAGCCGGGCACGAGCCGCTTGTAGGAGTTGGTGCTGGGGTTGGTCAGCGCGCAGAGCGACGGGCAGTGCCGGAGCAGGCCGCCCATGAACCAGTGCGCCGTCTCGCTGAGGCCGGAGTAGCCGTTCTCGTCGTAGAACAGGGGCTTCCCGTCCTTCATCAGCAGCATGTGCACGTGCATCCCGCTGCCGGCCTCGCCGAAGATGGGCTTGGGCATGAAGGTCGCGGTCCGGCCGTCGGCGACCGCCTCGTTCTTGATGACGTACTTGATGATCTCGGTCTTGTCGGCCATTTCGACCATGTCGCGGAGCTCGACCTCGATCTCCAACTGCCCGGGGCCGCCGACCTCGTGATGGTGGTATTTCACGTCCACACCCCAGTCGTCCAGCGTGCAGCACATGCGGGAGCGCAGGGAGTTGGTGATGTCCTGCGGCAGCGCGCAGTGGTAGCCGCCCTTGTGGGGCACGTTGTAGCCGCTGCCGGCGAGGTCCGTGTTCCACTCAGCCTGCTCGGAATCGAGCTCGAAGCCGACGCTCTCGGGGCGCACGGAGTAGCTGACGTTGTCCAGCACATAGAACTCGAACTCGGGCCCGATGATCATCCGGTCGGCGATGCCTTCCTTCTGCATGTAGGCGATGGCGGCCTGCGCGACGTTGCGGGGATACTGGTCGAACGGCAGGTTCTCCTCCCGGCCGATCACGCGGACGTTGCCGATCATCGACAGCGTCGGGACCTCGGTGAAGGGGTCCTGATGCGCGGATTCGATTTCGGGGATGAACACCATGTCGCTCTTCTCGACGGAGGCGTAGCCGTAGTTCGAGCCGTCGAAGCCGATGCCGTACTTCATTGTGTCCTCGGTGAAGCGCTGGGCGGGAATCGCCAGATGCCGCCAGCGGCCCTCCAGGTCTACCATCTTGAAATCGATGATCCGGATCCCATTCTCGCGGCAGTAATTCTGCACGTCCTTGACTGTTTTCATTGATTCACACCTCTTCGGGGTAATTTGTGCTTATGGTATCACGATGCGCCGGAAATGGCAACGGGTTTCGAGGGGCGAGGTCGAGGCATTGGTTTGCGCGACTCGCCGCGCCCCTCCGTTTGACATTCACGCCGCAATCAAGTAAAATAAAGCGACATATCAAACGAGGTATTATATGGAATTACGCGATTTAGATTTCATCCAGGACCAGATCGGCTACCGCTTCAAGAATCAGGACCTGCTGCAGCAGGCGTTCGTGCGGCGCTCCTACGCCAAGGAAAACGGCGGCGAGGACAACGAGGTGCTGGAATTTATCGGCGACACCGTGCTCAGCTACGTGGTCGTCAAGCTCCTGTCCGACACCTACGGCTTCTTCACCAGCCAGTGCGACGGCTTCGACCCCGAGTATGACTTCGACGAATACGTCTGCGAGCACCAGGAGGGCGATCTCACCGAGATCAAAAAGAACCTGGTGGAAAAGAAGATGCTCGCGCACCGCATCGACGTGCTGGGCCTCGCCCGCTGCCTGATCATGGGCCACGGCGACGAGAAGAACCGCATGGAAAAGAACGAGTCCGTGAAGGAGGACCTCTTCGAGGCGATCCTCGGCGCGGTCGCGCTGGACAACGGCTGGGACCTGGCGGAGCTCGCGGACACGGTCGGCGTGATGCTCGACCCCGAGAGCTACATCCTCAAGGACCGGATCAACTTCCCCGAGCTGCTCCGCGACTGGACGATGAAGCGCTGGAACGTCGTGCCCTTCTACCATTTCGAAAAGGCGACCTACTCGCCCTGGTACCGGCAGATCGGCGCGGTCTCGGACGAGTACCCGAAGGGCGTCTCCGGCCCAATCTACGAGTGCCTGCTGAAGCTCGGCGAGTACGGGACCGTCTTCCGCAGCTACGGCTCGACGAAGAGCGAGGCCCGCACGCGCGTCTGCCGGCTGGCCTTCGACTATCTGAACAAGAACGGCGCGTTCGCCGACAAGAACCCCAAGAAGAAGCTCGGGCAGAAGCTCAAGGAAGCGATGAAGCCGAAGGCGAAGGCGCCCGAAGCGGCGAAGCCCGTTGAGCCGGTAAAGCCTGCGCAGGAGATGAAGCCCGTCCAGCCGGCGAAGCCTGCTCAGGAGGTGAAGCCTGTTGTTGCCAAACCTATTGAACCGGTGAAGCCTGTCCAGCAGAAGCCGGCCGAGCCGGTGAAGCCTGCGCCGGAAGTCAAACCCGCCGCGACAAAGCCTGCTGCGGAGGAAAAGCCCGCCAAGGAAGTCAAACAGCCCACGGCTCCCAAGCAGCCCAAGGAGCAGAAGCCTGCGGCGGAAAAACCCGAACCCGCGAAGCCCGAAGCTCCCAGGGAAGCCGACAAGCCTAAGACCGAAGAGAAGCCTAAAGTCGAAGAGAAGACCAAGACCGAAGAGAAGCCTAAGGTCGAAGAGAAGGCCGCGGCGGAAGACAAGCCCAAGACCGAAGAAAAACCCAAGACGCCTAAAAAGCCGAAGACTCCTAAGGAGCCGAAGGAGACCAAGAAACCCGAGGAGTCCAAGGAACCCGAGGCACCCGCGCCCGAGACCCCCGCTCCTGCGGCCGAAAAATCCGCCGAGGCCCCCGAAGAGCCGAAGCCTGCCAAGCCCAAGACCGCGAAGAAACCGAAGACCCCGAAGACGCCCGCCGAACCTGCGGCCGAGGCGCCTGCCGAGGAAGCACCTAAGGCCGAGCCCGAAACGAAGCCCGAAGCCGCGGAAGCCGAGGCCAAGCCCGCAGCCAAACCCAAGACTCCGAAAAAGCCGAAGGCCCCGAAGGAGCCGAAGGAGCCTGAGGCATCCGCGCCCGCGGAGCCTGCCGCTCCCGCTTCTGAGACCGAGCCCGAAACGAAGCCCGAAGCCACGGAAACCGAGGCCAAGCCCGCAGCCAAGCCCAAGACCTCGAAGCCCAAAACGCCGAAAAAGCCCAAGGAGCCCAAGCCCGCCGAGGATGAGACGCCGGCTGAAACGCCGAACACCGAGGCGGCAGCCGCGGAGCCCGTCCCCGAGGCCGTCGCCGCGGAACCCGCGCCGGAACCCGCCGCCGAAGAATCTGCGCAGGCAGCCGCCGAAGCGGAGCCCGCTCCCGAAAAGCCCGCGGAGGTTCCCGCCGAGCCCGCGCCCGAAACCGACGAGCTCTCCCTCTCCATCGACCGCCTCGCCGCCTACGCCCGCAAGAAGAAGCTGCCCGAGCCCGTCTACGACTACACCCAGGAAGACCGGGAAGGCCGCAGCTACTGGGGCTGCGTCTGCACCGTCGGTGAGGAGCGTGTCGAGGTGACGGATCTCCCCGGCAAGAAGGAAGCCAAGAAGGAAGCCAGCTACCGGCTGCTCCAGCGCTTCACGAAGGAAGCCTGAGCCAAGCCGCCACCCCGACCGGGTCAAAGCAGACCATGGCAAAGCCAACAAGAAAGGCCGTCCGCACAGCGCGGACGGCCTTTTCATATCGACGGAGGAAGTAGGATTCGAACCCACGCAGCACTCTCATGCCCTATCGGTTTTCAAGACCAACCCCTTCAACCACTTGGGTATTCCTCCATTTCGCAAATACTATTATACCTATCCGTGAGGCAGCTTGTCAACGGATTTCGCGCGAATGCCCCGCATGGTCCCGCACGCAAAAGCCGGAGGGCTCTCTACCCTCCGGCTTCCCTGCGTGTGACTTATTTCTTGATCTTGTTGAGCTTTTCGTTGAGGCTGACGAGCGCTTCCTTGGGGAACTTGTCGCCGGCCATCTTCGCGATCCGCTGGATGGTGAAGCTGCCGACCATGCGCATCAGGCTGTCGTCCATCTTCGGCATGCCGTCGCCCATCTGAGCCGCGAGGCCGACCGACAGCTCGTCGAAGAGCGCCTTGCCCTCGGGGTTTTTCACGATGTCCGAGATCTTGTCCTTGATGGAGAAGTAGCCCTCGGGGAACTCGAGCTTGCTGTCGAACCAGTTGTCCACCTGTCCGGCCTGCGCGTCGAGGCGGTAGCCGGCGAAGGGCTTCCGCACGCGCCGGAGCCCGATCTCGTCGCTGCACTCGCCGGCGCGGGCCGTGATCACGGTCCTGCCGAGGAGGCGGAGCGGAACGTTCTCGAACACGAAGACCTTGCTGCCGGTCTTTTTGCCGAGGGAACGGCCGTTCGCGAAAAGCTCGACCTCGGGCTGGTTGGAGTAGACCTTGACCGCGGTCGTCTTGCCGGCGCGCTTCTCGAAGCGGCGTCCGCAGACGTGCACGAAGGGCTCGTCGGACCACCAGGCCTTGTAGATGTAGAAGCTGTCCTTCTTCGTCTTGCGGTCGTGGGTCACCAGACCCTTGTGGTTCTTGCCGGCGAAGCCGCCCTCGTCGCGCATGTCGACCGCGAAGTCGAACATGTTCCAGAGGTGGGTCGCCCAGAGGGAGGGACGGCTCATCAGGGTCTCGAGCAGCTTCTCGTGGTAGAAGGCCTGATATTCCTCGCTGTAGTCGCCCTGCTCCGGCTTGTCGCTGTGCCAGCAGAGGATCGCTTCGCAGCCGTACTCGGAGATGCCCAGGGGCAGGTCGGGATGCGCGGCGTGGAAGGAGTCGATGAAGGGACCGTTGTCCTCCACCGAGCCGCCGTACCAGCCGTAGTAAATGTTGTAGGAACGGAGATCGCTGATCTCGTTCATCGGGCTGTCGATGGGCAGCATCGAGACCTGCGCCATCGTCGTCAGGCGCGTCGGGTCGAGCCGGTGCGCCAGCTCGTTCAGCTCACGGTGACGGCGGAGCATCTCCTCACCGGCCTCGCAGCCGATGGTGATTTCGTTGGAGAGACCCCAGCAGATGATGGAGGGGTGATTCACGTTCTGCACGATCAGCTCACGGAGCTGCTGCATCTCGTTCACGTGACCGTTCTCCAGCATCCGGCTGATGAACGGGATCTCGGCCCAGAGCACCAGGCCGGCCCGGTCGCAGAGCTGATAGAAGTACTCGTCGTGCTGATAGTGGGCGAGGCGGATCGTGTTGGCGCCGACCTCGAGGATGAGCGCCAGGTCCTCCTCGTGCTCGGCCCGGGTGATGGCCCAGCCCATGTCCTGCCGGTCCTGATGACGGCAGACGCCGCGCAGGGGGTAGGACTCGCCGTTCAGGAAGAAGCCCTTTTCGGGGTCGACCGAAAACTCGCGGACGCCGAACTCGGTGCCCACGCGGTCGAGCTCCGCGCCGTTTTCGCTGAGGATCGCCTCGAGCTTATAGAGGTACGGATCCTTGCGGCCGTTCCAGCGGTGAGCGCCCTCAATCTTCGCGGTGAAGCGGATCTCCGCCGCGCCGCCGGCGAGGGTCATGCCGGGGATCTGCGGCGCGTTCTCGCCGGTCACCCGAAGCTGCAGGAACTGACCGGAGCAGGCGTCATCCAGGAAGACCCGGATGTCGAGACGGGCGTCCTCGCCCTCGGGCGTCGCGGTGACCACGAGGCCCTCGGAGCCGTAGTAATGCAGGTCGAAATGGCTCTTCGGCACGCGGATCAGGTTCACGTCCCGATAGATGCCTCCGAAGAAGGTGAAATCGGCGAACTGCGGGTAGACCCGGTCGTTCTCGCCGTTGTCTGCGGAGACGAGGATGACGTTCTCCCCGCCCGCGGGCAGGAGGTAGGGCGTCAGGTTCACGCGGAAGCGCGCGAAGCCGCCCTCATGGGCCGCGGCCTTCGTTCCGTTCACCCAGACCTCGGCGATCGAATTGACGCCGCCGAAATCGAGGAAAATCAGGTCCGTCCCCAGGTCCTCCGGGGTGGCAAGCACGCGGCGGTACCAGCAGCGGCCGCGGTAGTAATCGTTGCCGCCGTCCTGGCCGTCGAGGGCGTTCCAGGTGTGCGGAAGCCGAATCGGCATAAATGCCGATTCGGCTCGCCGGACTTGCGTAAACGCAAGTTCGGCTGGCAGAGCAGGCCTGACGGCCTGTTCTGCTGACATAGACGCCGGTACAGCTGCTATTGTTTGCTCGGTCGCGGATGCTGCCGCTATCTCTTCGGGACTCAGGTCTTGCTTGATGAACTGCCAGCCTTCATTCAGAAGCTGCTTGTTTCTCATTCTTCTCTCATTCCTTCCAGGATATTGCCGGCGGTGAGCTCGTTGCCCTCCAGCTCGTTTCTCTTCTCGCGGAGACCCTCGGAGACCTCTTCGACGGTCTTCTTGTCGAGGTTGTAGATCCACTTCAGGGAGACGAACATGACGATCATGCCGACCAGGTAGATGGCGGGCACCAGGTAGCGGATGCCGAGCGCCGCCTCGGCGGTCTGCTCAGCGCCCAGCGCCTCGTTGTAGCCGACGGCGACCATCAGCAGCAGCACCAGGGAGGGGCCGACGCCCTGGGCGATCTTTCGGCCCATGGAGTAGGTGGCGTAGATGGTGCCCTCGGAGCGGTTGCCGAACTTATATTCGTTGTAGTCGATGACGTCGGAGACCATGGCCCAGCCCACCAGCGAGTAGGCGGCGTAGGAGGCGGTCATCAGCAGGCTGCAGACCAGATAGACGGCCATGCCCTTGTTGTCGGGCGTGATGGGCAGCACCAGCATCAGCGCGGCGATCACGATACCGATGATCATCGTGTAGGCGCTGACCTCCTGCTTGCCGTACTTCTTGACCAGCTTCGAAACGAAGGGCATCAGGAAGAACATGGGCAGCATGGTGATCAGCGACAGCATGCCGGAGAGCTGCGCGTTCTTGAAGTAGGCCTGGAAGAGCACGGTCGTCGCGGTGGAGATGCCGGTGAAGCAGATCAGGGAGAAAATCGCGGCGAGGGTGACACCCACGGCGGCGCGGTTGCGGAAGAAGGTGCCGATGGCCTTGAACCAGTTGACCTTTTCCTTCTCGACCACTTCCTCGGACTGGCGGACACGCTCCACGGTCTGGGTGGTGCAGAAGATGAAGGCCAGCAGGCCGATGGTGCCGAGCACGACCGCCACGGGGAACATGCGGGCGCCGAGGAAGGCGTTCGCGTTGGAGGAATCGCCGCCGGCGTAGCAGATCATGGGCAGGACCACGTTGATCGGAATCTGCGCGGCCATGGCGCCCAGGGTGCGCCACAGGGACAGGGAGGAGCGCTCCTCGGCCTTGTCGGTGATGACCGCGTTCAGGGTGCCGTAGGGCACGTTCGCGATGGTGTAGCAGAGATCCCAGCAGAGATAGCCGAAGACGCAGAGCGCGATCCTGCACCAATACGCGGCGTTCGGCGCGATCTCGGGCAGGGGGATGAAGCAGAGGGCCGCCGCGGCCACCAGGCCGATGCCGCCGCCCAGGATGAACCGGCGGTATTTGCTGCCGTTCTTGTCAGGCTTCGCGTTGTCGAGGATGCCGCCCATCAGCGGATCGTTGATCGCGTCCCAGATCTTGAGCAGGATCAGGATCAGCGCGAAATGCACGCTCTTGATGCCCATGTACTGGGTGTAGAACGTGGTGAAAAAGCTTCCGGCCAGCGCGAAGCTGGTGTTGCAGGCGAAGTCGCCCGCGCCGTAGGACAGTTTGTCCATCATGCCGAACTTACGGAATCCGTTTTCGTCCAGCTGTCTTTCTTTCTTTGCCATTGTAATTCCTCCGAAAAGAATTTGCAGAGAAGGAAGGGAGAGGCCTCTCTTCCTTTCGTCACACGATGTTTCTGTTTCCTATGTTAACAAGCGGAAGGAGGGTTGTCAACGGAAAACCGTGCGGCCGATGCAGTTGTGTTGCGTTTTTCGAACAAAAAAAGACCGTCCCGCGGGACGGTCTTCTTCGAACAGCTTACTCGAACTTCACATACTCCAGCTCGGTGCCGGCGCCGACGGCGGGCACGATCTTGGAGACGGCCACGTTCGCGAAGGAATCGCGGTCGGCGAAGACGACGAAATCGGGATGCTGCTTCATGATGGTGGCGGGGATCAGGTTGGTGACTTCCGCGGTCTCCAGGGTCTTCTGGATGGCGTCGGCCTTGCAGGCGTAGGGCACGCAGGAGACGATCTGCTTGCAGCGCAGGATCTGGTAGACGGTCATGGAGCAGGCCTGCTTCGGCACGTCGTCCACGGTGGGGAACCAGCCCTCACGGACCTGCTGCTTCTTGCAGGTGTCGTTCAGGTTGACGATGTGGTAGGCCTCGGTGGTGTAGAAGTTCGCAGGGGGATCGTTGAAGGCGATGTGAGCGTTCTCGCCGATGCCGATCAGGCCGATATCGACTTCCTTCTCACGGATCTTCTTGGTGAGGAACTCGATGTTCTCGGGGGTGCCGTCCACCAGGTAGGCAGCCTTCAGGGGGATCAGGTTGATGAAGCGCTCCTTCAGGTACTTACGGAAGGAAGCGATGTGGGTCTCGGGCAGGTTGACGTACTCGTCCAGATGGAACATCTCGACCTTGGTCCAGTCCACGTCCTTGGTGATCAGGCTTTTCAGGGTATCGAACTGGGAGGCGCCGGTGGAAAGGATGATGCGGGCCTCGCCCTTTTCGGCGATGATGCGCTTCAGCTCTTTCGCGACGAACTCAGCCGCGGCTTCGCCCAGGGTGTACTGATCTTTGCTGACAAATACTCTCATTTTATTTCTCCTTATATATATTTTATTAGATCGGAGCCTCAGTTATAGCGAGCCTGATCACCGAAGTAATAATCCGTATCGACCAGATCCTTCACCTTGACCTCTTTGCCGGTGCGGATGCTCTCCGTGGCGCAGATGCCGATCATGATGGACATGGTTCCCTCGCGGGTGGTTGCGCACTGATGCAGCGGATCGTCCGTCCGGCCCGCGTCGACGCCGCGGAAGAGCATGTTGAGCATGCGCCGGTCGCCGCCGCCGTGGGTGGTGGTGTCCTTGGGGATGTGGTACTCCTGCATGTCGCCGTCGCGGGTGAACACGCGGATGAGGTTGCACTTATCGTAGGAAAGCACGCCGTTGTCGGTGACGGAGGCCTCGAGGCGGCCCTTCGTGCCGGTGATGGTGAGCTTCCAGCCCTCGTAGGGGGCGTAGGCGATCAGGGAGTAGGTCATCAGCGCGCCGCCGCTGTACTTGACGTTCAGCGACATGGTGTCGTAGATGCTGATGGACTTGTCGAAGAGGCAGCGGTCGCGGTAGTAGCCGTCGCCCTGCTCGGTCTCGAAATAGAGGCCCTTGATGTCCCAGTTCTCGGTCTCCTTGAAGGCGAGCTCGCAGGTCTCCTTCAGGGGGCAGGTGAGGCAGCGCTCGCCGTGGCCTTCCTTGCGGTCGGCGCCGTAGTACTGCAGGCTGCCGTTCGCGTAGACGGCGATGGGATCCTGGTCGATGAGCCAGTTGACGATGTCGAAATGATGGGTAGACTTGTGCACCAGCAGGCTGCCGGAGTTCTCGATGTAGCGGTGCCAGCGGCGGAAGTAGTCGGCACCGTGGGAGGTGTCGAGCATCCACTCCATGTTCACGTGCAGCACGTCGCCGATGACGCCGGTCTGCATGACCTCCTTCAGCTTCGCCAGATGCGGCGCGAAGCGGAGGTTGAAGGTGACGCGGACGTGCTTGCCCGTGCGCTTCTCGCACTCGAGGATCTCGCGGCACTTGTCGGCGGTCATGGTCAGGGGCTTCTCGCAGATCACGTTGTAGCCCTTCTCCATGGCGCGCACGCAGTATTCGTTATGGTATCGGTCGATGGTGGTGACGATGACTTCGTCGGGATGGAGCTCATCCAGCATTTTGTCGAAGTCGGTGTACACGGGGATCTCATAGGGCATCTGGGACGCGGAGTAGTTGGCCCGCAGGGGGTTGGGGTCGCAGACGCCGACAACCTTCGCGCAGTCGGTGTAGTACTCCGTCAGGTTCTTCAGATACATCCAGGTTCCGCGGTAACCGGTACCGACCAAACAGTAGGTTTTCATTCTGAATTCCTCACTTTGTGATGATATTCGCACGCCCGCGCAGGGGCGCCGCAAACGGTTTTGATTGTACGCTTACGGGGAGGGAAAGTCAACCCCGCTGCTCCGTTTCCCGCTCCTCTTCGGCAAAGGTGACCGTGGCGGCCGGCTCGTCGTCATGGATGACCGTGACCGTGGGGGCCTCGTTCGAGTAATCGTGGGAGCGGCCCATGTAGCGGTCGATGATCGCCTGGCGCTCGGCGTCGAGGCTGTAGTTCTCCACGACCTCCTCCTCGATCTCCTTGTCCTCGTCCGGCATGTACCGGCGGAAGACCCGCTCGAGGATCGCGGAGCGGAAATAGAGGCTCACGCCCGGAAGCAGGAAGAGGGCGGGCAGGAAGAACCAACTGCCGACCAGGGCGGCCGCGAAGATCACGAGGCACAGGAGCGTCGAGGGCAGGTGCTTGACAGGCATCAGGAGCCCCATCCGGATATACTCCTTGAAACTCATGTCGAAGCGCGCGAGCAGCGCGAAGACGTAGAGATACGCGAAGACCGCGAGCAGCAGGAACATGCCCTGAAGTCCCACGAGGACGATGACCGTATCGCCGAAGGTCTGCAGGTTCAGGAGCTCCGTGATCATCAGCCAGCCCATCGCGGCGGCCGTCGCGGCGATCACCGCGGAGAGGCCCAGCGCCTTGAAATAATTTTCCTTCCAGAAACGGAAGAACTCCTTGAGCAGGTAGGTGGAGACCTCCCGCTGACGGCGGCTCATCGTGTAGTAGGCCGCGGCGGTGGCGGGACCTATGTTCAGGATCGCGAGGATCAGGAGCGCGATGCCCAGCCAGCTCGTGAGGTTCTCCGCGTCGATCAGGATCGCGGCCAAAAACGGCAGGATGCCGCTCATGATGCCCCAGACGATGCTGATCAGCATGAAGTCGAAGATCAGCGTGCCGACGCGGACGAAGACGCCCTCCTGCGAGAAGAAGCCGCCGCTCTTTTCGTTATTTTTCATCGAGTTGCTCCGGAATGTTTATTTTTCCACGAAGAGGATGCCCAGGGTGCCGGGTCCGCAGTGGGAGGAGACGGTGCAGCCGGCGTCGGTCTCGATGATCTCGTCGAACTGCTGGTATTTCTTGATCTCGTTTTCCACCAGTTCCACGTAGGAGTGGTCGATGGGCGAATGGGTGATGAAGATGCGCTCGGTGCGGATGTCGTCGCGGCCGGCGAGCTTGTCGCGGACGTAGGCGATGAGCGCCTTGTCCAGCGGGCCGCGGTACTTCTTGCCGACGCCCATGCTGCCGTCGGCGGTGTTCACCTCGATGCCGGGCTTGAGGTTCAGGAGGTTTGCGCCGAACATCGCGAGGGCCGAGCAGCGGCCGCCCTTGTAGAGGTACTCGAGGGTGTCGATGACGAAGCTGGCGCGGCATTTCTCGCGGATCGCGGGGATCTCCGCC
>JAZUHB010000108.1:0-4458 GCA_045641505.1 Bianqueaceae bacterium
CGCGTCGCGGCGGTGAAGCTGTGGTTGCCGCCGGCGTCCATCCCGCGGAACATCAGCGGCGGTACCTCGTCGGTGGAGAGGGCCAGTACGCGGTCCAGGTGCCAGATGTCCCGGCATTCGCGGCGCACGAGGCCCGCAGCGCGGAAATCGACGGGGCCGTTGAAATCGAGCGCGCGCGCCTCCCCGAGTCCGCGGAAGATCTGAGTCAGGTCGAAGCGGTCGTCGAAGGGCGTGCGGAAGACGCCCTCGCCGCCGTGGAAGGAAATTTTCATTTCGTCTGCTCCTTCGTTATGGCTGGATTTGCCCGTATTATACCGCCGCGCGCGCTGCCGCGCAATGAAAAAAGACCTCCCGGAAGAGAGGTCTTTCGTTTCTTTCGAGGCAGAAGGCCGTCAGTCGGTCTTTGCTTTTTTCTTCCGCCGGTCGCGGACGAGGACGAGCGTGAGGATCGCGGCCGCGGCGGCGAGCACGGCGATCCACAGCCAGTCGGGGCTCTCACAGCCGCCGTCGGGCTCTTCGGGGACGGATTCGCCGGGGGCGGGCGCGGAGGACTCGTTTTCCGGCGCGGGCGCGGAGGACTCCGGCGCCTCCGACTCCGTCCCGATCTCCGACTCATCCGCGGAAGCTTCCGACTCCGGCTCGGATTCGGCCGCAGAGGATTCCGGCGCTTCCGATTCCGGCTCGGATTCGGCCGCGGAGGATTCCGGCGCCTGCGATTCCGGCTCGGACTCGGGCGCGGAGGATTCCGGCGCCTGCGATTCCTGCTCGGACTCGGACGCGGAGGATTCCGGCGCCTGCGACTCCGGCTCGGACTCGGACTGCGAGGATTCCGGCGCCTGCGACTCCGGTTGCTCGGATTCCGGCTGCGAGGATTCCGGCGCCTGCGACTCCGGCTCGGACTCGGGCTGCGAGGATTCCGGCGCCTGCGATTCCGGCTCGGATTCCGGCTGCGAGGACTCCGGCGGCCGCGCCGTCCCGTTCGTCACCGGGTTGTTCCAGGCATCGCGGGTGGTGCCCATGTTCTTGCCCGCGTCGATCAGGACGCTTCCGGCCGCGGGGTGGAAGCCCGAGCCGAACGCGGCGGACCACTCGGCCGCGGTCGCCAGGATGTTGTCGGCGACCGTGACGCCGTTCGAGTTGTCGCCCGCGACGGTCAGCTGCAGGATGCCCGTGCTCTGCGGGTAGATCAGGTTGTTCTCGATGTTCAGGCCGTCGATCCGCTGGAGCGTGCGGACGCTGCCGGCGGTCTTGCCGACTATAACGGCGGTGCCGTAGGCCGCGTTCGGGATGATGTTGTTCGCGATGGTGATGTTCTGGCCGCGCCAGAGGTTCGCGGCGGGGTTCATGCTGCGGTTCAGAATTTCCTGGCCGAGGAAGATCGGGAAGCCGCCGCAGCCCGCGCGCGGAGAGAGGACATTGTTGTAAATCCGCAGATTGTCGACCAGCATGGGGCTGCGGGTGCCGGCCTGGTCGATGCCGTCGAGGCGGATCATCGTGCCGCCGGCCGCGCTCATGTCGGTGCAGACATTGTAGCGGACGGTCGTGTTCGTGACGCTGTCGCGCATGTTGAAATAGAGGAAGGTGTTGTAGCCCGTGACGGTGTTGCGCTCGATGATCGTCGTTTCGGTGATCCGTTCGAGCACGATCGCCCATTCCTCGTAGTTCGTGCCGTCCGGCTTGGTACGCGGGTCGGCCGTGAAGCGGTTGTCGTGGATCCAGGTGGCGTAGCTGTAGTTCGTGCCGCCGAAGGTGCCGTCCATGCTCGCGTTCAGGTCGATGGCGCCGGTCAGATTGTTGTTGTAGATCTCCAGGCCTGCGTGGCTCGCGGATTCGATCGCGAAGGCCCAGCCGTCGCCGTCGTTGGAGCCGGTCGTGGAGCCGAGCTTCTGGATCGTGTTGTCGTGGATCTTGCAGCCGATCATCCAGCCGTTGAAGTACCAGAACTTGACCGGGATGCCGCGGATGCGGGCGCCGTGCGAGTCGGGGGGCGCGGTGCGGGAGTCCTCGATGATCGTGTTGTTATAGATGCGGAAATCCTTGAGGCCGGCGCAGAACAGCGAACCGCGGCCATAGGAGGAGCCCCAGTCGTCCGGTCCGTAATAGGAATTGTCCTTCATGTAGTTGTTGAAGAACCGGCCGCCGGTGGCCCAGGAGTGCGGCGGCACGTTCGGGATCGGCTCGCCGCTGCCGCCGTCCATGTAATCCTCGACACGCCAGCCGACGCCGAAGCGGGTGAAGTCGATCACGCAGCAGTCGTGCATCGCGACATTGTTGCGGTTCTGGATCAGAACCGCGGAGCAGGCGGTCCGGTCTCCGTCGAAGAAGAGCTTGGAGATGTGCTGGTGGCCGTTGGTCTTGTCATAGCCGTTCTGCAGCTCGGAGACCAGCCGGAGCAGCACGTCGGTGAATTCCCGGGTGAGGGTGTGCGAGGTCAGGACGGTCATCGAAGAGGTGGCCGTTCCGGCGCAGTTCCGGCAGGAGACGGCGCCCTCGATGCTCACGCCCGCGGGGACGTTCACGACCCGGTCGAGCTCGTAGACGCCCGCCGCCAGGTGGACGGTGGTGCCCGAAACGGCGGCCTCCATCGCGGCGTAGAGCGTGGCGAAGGGGTTTTCCTCGCTGCCGTCGCCCGTGTCGTCGCTGCCGGTCGTGCTCACGTACAGGTGATTCGTGTTGTTCTCGCCGTAGGTGGCGGCGTTGTAAACCTCGGCGGGATTCGAGACGGGCGTCGAGCTGCCGTAGCCGTGCTCGTACGCGCCGATATCGGGGGATTCCTCGTCCGGGACTTCCGCGAAGGACCTCGACGGAAGGAGGGTCAGTGTGAGCGCGAGCACGAGCGCCGCGCAGCGGAACCGGGTTGCATTTTTTTCATTTTGCACCTCCGAAACGGGCAGGCAGAAAAGGAGTGCAATCATGCGTTTCCTTGCACAGGGACAGGGAGCTTTTCCTCAGCATAAGGGAGAACTTCGCGCATGTCAATAGCCGAAGCGCGGCAAAAAAAGACCGCCCGAAGGCGGTCTCATTCGAAGGGAGCATCTTCCTCCGGCTCGCGCGGCACGCCGATGTAGCGGTCCGCGGCGGAGGCCCTTTTCACGGTCCGGACGGCGATCACGAACATGCCGACGATGAAGATGAGGAAGAAGAGGGTCATGCGCGCAGTGCCGGCGGACACGATGAAATCGTAGGCGCCGTGGATCAGCGCGGGCACGACGACCGCGAGCACCCGCCGGGTCTTCGCTTTGGCCGGGTCGCCGGCGTTCTCCCAGCGGCGGGCGGCTCCGTAGAAGACGCCCATGAAGATGCCGAAGCAGCAGTGGCCGGGCACCGCCGTGACCGCGCGGATAAGCGCGGTCTCGAAGCCGAACTCCAGCACGTAGAGGATGTTCTCCCAGAGCGCGAAGCCGAGCGAGATGAAGGCGGCGTAGACCACGCCGTCGAACTGGCAGTTGAAGTTGGGGTTCTTCCAGGTGCGCGATTTGAGCAGCGCGTACTTGGCGCCCTCCTCGGAGAAGGCGACCACGCCGAAGTAGACAAGGATCCGGTAGACGAGGTCGTTCGGCGCGAGATAGGCGCAGATCAGCTCGCCGACCTGCTCCGCGACCGTGGCGAGCGCCGTGGCTAGGATGCCCCAGAAGATCAGCCTGAGCAGGTAGCTCGCGGGCTCCTTTTCCAGCTTGTCCGCCTTGTAGACGAGGCCCATCAGCACGACGGCCGGGATGACCGCCGCGGCGATCAGGAAAAGATTCAGTCCGCTCGTGAATTCGATCATGTTCGTTCCTTTCCAGCCGGCGGAATTCCGACGGCTTTCCGCCGAATAGGCGACGGCTTCCGGCGGGAGCGACCCGCCGGCGTGTGTCCGAAAAAGCGAAAAGGCCGGACCTTTGCCCGTAAGACAAAAGACCGGTCTTCCCTGTTGGAGATGAGGGGAATCGGACCCCTGTCCGAAAGCCCATCCACCCCGGGCGCTACCATCATAGTCGCTGTTTTTCGCCATAAGGCCCATTCCCCGCTGCGGCTCCCAACGACAGGATCTCGCTTAAGGTAGCTTCATTGTGTCTTTACCGTCCGCAAAGCTTTGGGAGGAAAGTTCCCTGCGGTAGTTGACGCCCCGGGTCCGGGTCGCAGGACCCCCGGTCGGAACGGCTGCTAGTTAATTAAGCAGCGTACGCGAAAGCGTAGCTATTGTTGTTAGCGTTTATATTTAGGTTTGGTTCGTAACGCAGCCCAACCTGCGGATGGCTCCCAAGATTTCAACGACCCCCGTCGAAACCTTTACACCCCCGTGATGAGATCTCGCGATCCCCGGAGAGTTCTCCTAAAGGCGCCCCTGCCGGGGCATTGCTAACACAGTTATTATACCACGGACGCCCCGGTTTGACAAGAGCGCCGGAAGGAACGCCGCGGGATGCCGGCGCGGGACCGCGTCCAAAGGGCAAAAAAAGACGCCGGGGGAACCGG